>CAYQNY010000044.1:0-19619 GCA_964418925.1 uncultured Verrucomicrobiota bacterium | reverse complement strand
GGCCTAAAGTGACTTATTCACGAATAGCAACATCTTCATGAATAAGTCAGGCTAACAGCACCCCGATATCCATCGCTGTACCAGCAATCCGAGCAGAGCCAGAAGCCCGGCAACCTCGATGACCATCACGATCGGAAGATACCGCATGGATTTGCCCTTCCGCATCCACTCAGCCGCCAACAATACCAGCCCCATAACCGCCAAGTCTGCCCGGATGTCTCCGCCGGGCAATAGGCTGAGAAATATCCCCGTTCCCATTATGATCGCCATGCCCGCAAATACCGCCGTTGTCCGGCGGCGCATTGCCATGGGCAAAGGATTGCGCACCTGGCTCCATAATACCGATGAGGTAATGCCAACAAAGGCCAGATAAAACAGGCCGTGACTGAAAACCTCATCCCAGAATTCCCGGGTAGCAACCAACCGTGCATCAAGGGCGGGCAGGGTATTCATAGGCTCGTGAATCCCCATGGAGATGCCCAGCAGACACGCGCCTATCCCGGCCAGCGTGACGGGCCACTTCGCATCCCGCCGGCCCTGTTCCAGCATCCAGATGACGTGAAACATGATGCCCACGGAGGCAGGCACGAACACCAATAGCGAGATGGTTTCCCGCCAACGTACAAACTCGAAAGCACCGACAGGATGCGCTGAAAGGCGGACCGTCAAGTTCAACCCGGCCAGAAGAACCACAACCGCTTGAGCCAGCATGGCCCAGATGAGACGACGCGCGACAGAGTCCGATCCCTGATCTTGTCGGAATTCAGCAGTTTGATTCATGCGATGTTCCACTCGCGCGGTAAAAGAAAATGAAAACCCCGATCAGCAGGAGTTCCCCGGCCCAAAAGATACTCCATGGGAAGGAGCGAGGCAAGCCGCCATCCGCGATGTGACGCCAATCCAGGCAAAACGATCCAATCATAAGTCCGGCTGCCAGCAGAAATCCGGGCATACACCAGCGTCCGCATCGCCACGTAATCCCTCGCTTACTCATTCGCAGGACAAGGACCCCGCCGGCAATGAAGGTGAGTGATACCAGAACCGGGGCGATGACAGGCGCCACCCAGGGAACCGGAAGCAGGAACAACAGATCCCACGTCAGAAACGATTCCGGCCAGCCAAGGGTGAGTTTCAGGAACACATAATAAAATATATCCCATATCCCGAAAAGGATAACGAAACACGCGGCCCTGATCTGGTTATCCCATCCGGCCAGACATGCGACTGCAACCAGCATCACCAGCGAAAAGAACTCCCTCCCGATTTCGATCCGCCCCAACTGGTTGTTCGTAAGGCACAAGGGAAAGAGCTGGTTATCAGGGCAGAAAATGGCGCGCAGGTTGACAACCACCGCCGCTTCAAAATAGCCCATGCTAATCCCAAAGAGGATCAGCCACAACCCCATGTGCCGGAGTCGCTTGCCCGCCGCCGCCTGCTGTGGGGAGGCAGAAATAGTTTGGTCATTATGGTAACCTTGCATCGCTGTTTCCGTGTGTGAATTGGCTTCAGGCCTTAAGAGCGTGGCGTTGTTTTAACTTACCGCCCCCACGCTTCCATTGGCTTGCCTTTGCCGGAACGACGTTGTCCATACGAGGCCTCAATATTCAATGCCTTTGCGGGCGGGAACATGCCGGTGAAAGTAGTGTTTGACTGCTTGCATGCGGGTAACCAGGTCCGCCCGGCGGATAAGCCGTGGATGCGCGTTGCATCCGGTGAACACGAGTTCCACTGTCGGCGGTTTGGCGTCAATCAGCTTCAGCAGATCGGCAATCTCCAGCACGCCGGCGGTAACGGCGCAATTGGCTTCGTCGGCGATAACCAGGTTATAACGGCCGCTGGTGAGAGCGCGTTGCAGAGCCGCCAGGCCCCGCCGGGCACAGCGAATATCCGCGGGCTGGGGTTTGCCGCGAATAAAACGCCCGCGGCCGAATTGCCTGACCATGATATCCGGGAAACGGCGCTTGAGCGTTTTGATTTCGCTATAACAGCCTTGCTTGATGAATTGGCCGATATAGACCGTGAGTCCGGCGCCCACCGCCCTGAGCGCTAATCCCAGGGCTGCAGTGGTCTTACCCTTGCCACTGCCGGTATATACCTGGACATAGCCTTGTTTCATAAAGATGTCTTCACCACGCAATACACAAAACCCACTAATGGCGGATAGTATAGGATACTTCTCTCTATGCAGATTTTAGTTTCGTTCGTGTGCTTTATGGTTCAAATTGCTCCTGGATTGCGGCTATGCCGCGCCAGGAACTCTGTGGCTAAAAAGCCTTCATACCTTGACTGGTGGGTTCTGTTCCGGAAAGCGTTTGCCCAGGTCCTGTAGTTGGGTCAGTGAGAGCATGCCGTCCGTGGCGCTCGGCTGCGCCAGGCTGGCCGCGGCGGCACAGGAACCCAGATGCATGGCTTTTTCAAAATCCCACGCTTCGTGCAGACCATACAGCATACCCGCGCAAAACGCGTCACCCGCGCCTACCGTTCCCTGGATATGACCCTGCGGCAATGTCAGCGAACCCCGGGCATAGCGCTGACCGTCCCGCGTTCGCAGGTAAGCGCCCTCCGGCATATGTACGCACACCAGTTCCATATTGCCCAGTTCATACAAGGCTTCAACAGCATCAATTACCGCCGGACCGGATAACTTGTCGTTGGCATCCCGCACGGTCCGGCCGGTGGTTCGGCCGATTTCAATTTCATTGAGAATCAAGTAATCCGTGTGACGCAGGGAGGCCGGAACGATTTTATGGAACCGGTCGCTTTCCTCGCTGACCACATCCACGCTGGTCTTGATGCCGGTATCCCGGATGGATTTCAGCAGACGCGCGGCGACAGTGCCGCAGGCATCGTCGGGCTCATCCATACGATCAAGGAGCAGCAGATAACCCAGGTGAAAAATGCGGCAGGTTAATGCCGCCACGGGCACATGTTCGATCCCGAAGCGGGCATTGGCACCGCGATAGTGATAAAAAACCCGGTCGCCCGAGCCGGTTTCCGTCATGACATCGGTATATGACGTGGCGGCATCATCCACCGTTGTCAACCGGGATGTATCAATCTGTAATGACTGGCAGAGGCGCAGGACGAATTCCCGGCTGGTATCATTACCCACGACGCCCAGGCCGGCCAGTGGAAACGGCGCTCCCATCCGGGCCAGGTCCATCAATACATTAAACGCCGCCCCGCCCGTACCCAGCGTTTCCGATTGAATATTACCGAGCATGCCCCGTCCCGGCAGACGGTCCAGGAGTTTGACATGATCGACAATCCAGTTTCCCGCGCAGGTAATGCCGCTACGTTTTGGAGTGGAGTTCATAGTCTTTGCCGTTCCAACGCGGGTTACGCCCGCAACCTAAGATAACCGCAGATTGACGAATACTGAATTTCTAATATCGAAGTCAAGAACGCTCCTTCAGGTCAAAGATTCTTTCCTTCATAATTCGGACCTCATCATTCGTTAATCTGCGGTTTACCGTGAAGGGTTCTCGCCATGTCGTCCGTTATCCGTCGGGCACCCCCTAGGGGAGTCGAACCCCTCTTTCCAGGATGAGAACCTGATGTCCTAGCCGATAGACGAAGGGGGCACCTGAAATATTTTGGATTTTTGATTGTCCCGTCGCCGCCTGCGGCGGGCTAAGTGGCCGATTTTTTAATTAGGCCCCGTCAAAACGGGTAATGTCCGTTCTCACCCCGTCAACTCCGCGTTGCGGAACTAAGCGACCACCACGCCTCAGGCGTGGTAAACTTGCTTGCCACGATCTTAGCGTGGCCTGGCGACGTGGCGAACGGCCACTACACAACCCATGCCATGAGAACGAATGGTGTAGCGGCAGTTCGCCAGAACTGCACATGATTGTCCGCCGAAGGCGGATCCGCCTCCCGCCGTCGCCAAGGCTATGGCGGGCAGGCTGGCGGGAAATTCCTATACATCAAATTTCGATTCAATCAGCCAAATCAACACTACAAACCTTTTGCAATTTGAAAAAGGAATATTATAGTACGAGGTCATATGGGCATCTGTCGAGAAGAAATACTCCGTTATCATCAGGGTGGGAAGGTTGGCGTCCGGCTGACCAAGCCGCTGGGCAGTCCGGAAGAGCTCAGCCTGGCCTACACGCCGGGCGTTGCCGAGCCGGTCAAAATCATTGCCGCCACGCCCGGCGCCGCGCATGATCTCACGGCCAAATCCAATCTGGTGGCCGTGATCAGCGACGGCACCGCTATCCTGGGCCTGGGTGACTTGGGCGCGACAGCCAGCATTCCGGTCATGGAAGGCAAGGCCGTGTTGTTCAAGGCCTTCGCCGACGTGGATGCCTGGCCGGTGCCGCTGGAATTCTGCCGTGCGGGCGGACGTTCTACCGGTCCAACCGATCCCGCGCGGGTGATTGAAACGGCGGCGCGTCTCGCCTGCATGTACGGTGGCATCAACCTGGAGGATATCGCCGCTCCGGCCTGTTTTGAAATTGAAGAACGACTGGATACTATGCTGGATATTCCCGTCTTTCACGACGATCAATGGGGCACAGCTGTCATCACCCTGGCGGGAGTTTTTAACTATATCATACTGGCCGACCGCCGGCTGGCAAACCTCCGGATTGTGGTGAACGGCGCCGGCGCCGCCGGCATCCGCATCACGGACATGCTGAAGGAAGCCGGCGCCGGCGAGGTGCTCATTTGTGATTCCAAGGGCGTGATTCATGAAGACCGCACTGACATCAATGCCATGAAGCGCCGGCACGCGGTCAAGACTGCCCGGCGCACGCTGGCTGAAGCGCTGCGAGGCGCGCATGTATTCATCGGCGTATCCGCCGCCGACTGTCTCAGGCCCGAATGGGTTCAGGCCATGGCGCCGTTCCCCGCGGTATTTGCCATGGCCAATCCGAATCCGGAAATTCATCCGGACGCTGTCGCCGCCAGCTTTAAAAAAAAGCCCTATGTCATGGCCACGGGCCGTTCCGATTTTCCCAATCAAATCAACAATGTGCTTGGTTTTCCGTTTCTGTTCCGGGGCGCCCTTGACGCGCGCGCGCGGACGATCAATATCGAAATGAAAAAAGCGGCGGCCCAGGCCCTGGCTGAGCTGGCGCGTCAACCTGTTCCGGATGAAATTAAGGCCCTGTACAAGGAGCCTGCCATGGTCTTCGGTCCCGGTTATATTGTGCCCAAGCCGTTTGACCGTCGCCTGATCGTGGAGATTCCCAGTGCGGTGGCCCGGGCCGCGGTGGCATCCGGGGCGGCCCGGCCGCCGGCGGACAAAGGTAACTGGCTCCAGTCCTACCGCCGGGAACTGACACAACGCCTGAAAACCCTGGGAAAACATGAAATCCGTTCATCTGGTCAGTAACGCGCACATTGATCCCGTCTGGCTATGGGAATGGGAGGAAGGCGCGGCGGAAGCCGTAAGCACCTTCCGCTCCGCCGCCGACTTGTGCGAACATTTCGATGGCTTTGTGTTCAATCATAATGAAGTCATTCTCTACCAGTGGGTGGAGGAATATGAACCCGCCTTGTTCCGGCGCATTCAGCGATTGGTTCGCCAGGGCCGATGGCACATTATGGGCGGCTGGTACCTCCAGCCGGACTGCAACATGCCCGCCGGTGAATCGTTTGTCCGCCAGATTCTGCTCGGGCGGGAGTATTTCACCAAGCACTTCGGCGTTGCGCCGACAACCGCCATCAACCTGGACCCCTTCGGCCATAGCCGCGGCCTGGTTCAAATCCTGCGTAAGAGCGGATATGATTCCTACTTATTCTGTCGTCCCGATCAGACAAACTGTCCCCTGCCGGATGATGTTTTTCTGTGGGAGGGCTATGATGGATCCCGGATATTGGGAACGAGGGTTCCCGGTTCCTATCTGTCATCTCTGGGCCAGGCGCGCAAGAAAGTGGATGCCCATATAGCGAACCTTAAGAACCGGGATTGCACGGTAGTGCTGTGGGGCGTGGGCAATCACGGGGGCGGACCGTCCCGCAAGGACATCAGGGATCTCGCGGCCCTGATCAAGTCGCGACCGGATATCGCGATCCGGCATTCCACGCCGGAGGCCTACTTCCAGGCATTACGCCGCCGGGGCGGTTCATTCCCCATTTTCCGGAATTCCCTGAATCCGTGGGCCGTCGGTTGTTACACGTCCCAAATTCGGATCAAGCAGGAACATCGCCGGCTGGAAGGAGACTTGTATATCACCGAAAAAATGGCTGCCGCCGCCTGGCTCAACCGCCTGATGGCATATCCGGCCAAGGAATTCCGCCAGGCCATGCATGACCTGGCTTTGAGCGAATTTCACGACATTCTGCCGGGATCATCCATTCAGCCGGTCGAGGCCAGCGCTCTGCGACTGATGCATCATGCCCGGGAATCGCTGGCGCGCGTGAAAGCCCGGGCTTTTTTCGCGCTGGCCGGCGGACAGCCCCAGGCCAGGACCAGGCGGACCCCCATTCTTGTATATAATCCGCATCCTTACCCGGTCCAAGCTATCGTTGAATGTGAGTTTCAGCTGGCGGATCAGAATTGGACTGGCACATTTACCCGGGTGGATGTCTATCGCCGTGGACGCTGGATGCCGTCGCAAGTCGAAAAGGAATCAAGCAACCTGAACCTTGACTGGCGTAAACATGTGGTATTCACGGCAGAACTGGCGCCCGCGCAGATGAACCGGTTCGATTGCGTTCTGTCCATAATCGCACGCAAACCCGTTCAGCGGCTGAAGATGAAACGCGGCGGTGTGCGATTCAAGACCCGGGACCTGGATATCCTGATCAACGCAAAAACAGGCTGTCTCGATCGCTATATCGTCCACGGCCAACCGCTCGTGCGGCCCGGCGCCGGCCAGCCCCTGGTGATGTTCGATACTGCCGATTCGTGGGGCATGCTGGTCAGGAAGTTCCGTCGGCGGGCCGGCAAGTTTGCTCTGTTGGACCGGAAAACCGGATGTCGTTTTTCCGGCGTTACCAAGCCCATTCCCTCCGTGCGGGTCATTGAGGACGGGCCGGCACGGAGCGTAGTGGAAGCCGTTTGGGGTTATGGTGATTCGTTTCTCAGTCTGCGGTATAAACTGCCCAAACAGGGAACGGAAATCGAAATTGAATGTCGCGTATACTGGAACGAAAAGGATCGGATCCTGAAGCTGGCGATTCCGACGCCGGATCGTGACAGCGTGTGCCGCGGCCAGACGGTGTTCGGCGTCGAACCGATATCATCCGACGGTAATGAGGCCGTGGCCCAACAATGGGTGGCGGTGGTGTCCGCTGCTGGACAAACAGCGCTCACGTGCATTAACGACGGCACCTATGGGCTGGATTTCCATAAAGGCGAATTACGGCTGTCCCTCTTACGGTCCGCCGCGTATTCGGGACATCCCATCGGTCAGCGCCCGATTATTCCGCAAGACCGGTTTTCGCCGCGGATTGATCAGGGCGAGCGTATCTTCCGATTCTGGCTGAACGGCGGCTCGGCGAACGAACGGCTGGCCGCCGTGTCCCGGGAAGCACAGGTGAAGAATGAACCCCCGATGGCGCTGTCGTTTTTCCCTTCAGGAAAAGGAAGATCAATCCGACCGCTGATCATGTTGAGCGATCCGGTAATTCAGCTCGTGGCGGCCAAGAAGGCCGAACACGGCCAGGCCCTGATTCTGCGACTGTTTGAGCCCACCGGGCGCCGGCATTCCACCACGGTGTTGTTACCATTCGCGCGCATGAAGAAACAAGTCACACTGAACGGATTTGAAGTCCGGACAATCAGGGTAGTCCCGCAACACCGGACCTGGACCGAGACCAACCTGATGGAAAAACCAATCCCGTGACTTGAATTATTCGACCCTAACGGCGCTGGATTAAAACGTTCAATGTTGGATCCCGCCTCTGGCGGGACAAGTGCTTGTGGCGCGTTTCGCGCCATTGAGTGTTTATCCGAGCACCGGCTTTGGAGCAGACTTGTCTGGCGTATGGGGTGAGGGTGGGGGCTTGGGACTGAAATGATCGCAGGTGTCGGTGGCTTCCACTTCTTTTTTCAGGCGGGAACACCGTTGCACAAAAGGATTTACTACGTAATTCGCACAATACCGGCACAAGCGGGCGTTTTCATCCTTCCGGAAAACACGCGGCGGCGGTGGGAGATGTTTGCTGTCGAAGCCGGCCAGCGTCTTTTTCTTTTTGAAGGGCACCGCGGCTTCGTCGGCAAACACGTGACCGCAGGCGGCGCAGGATAGCGTTTCACCAACCCGCGTGAAGCCGTCATAGCGCGGCGCGCGTTTTAAGAGCGATTCCTGGCCGCAGGCCGGGCAGACGATTGTAACGGACTTGGTGTTCATGCTGGCTTGGCCCTCCGGACATAAGACTCCGAAAAAACGTCTAATTATGGCCTCGCGCCGGAACCTTTGTCAAGCCGTTGAAGCGGCGGTTATGCCATACTATATCAATTATCTTTCGTTATGGCTTTATTGATCCTGCGGTCCATACTATTACAGTTGCCAATTCCATAATTTTCTGCTCATATTCGGAAAGATTCGGCGATACCCTTAAAACTGCTGATTGGATTCTGCCTGGCTGTTGTATGTGCCGGATGCCGGCCGTCCCAACCCGGCCTGTACTTGGATGGCCGAGCAGATTACATCCAAACGATTCGCGAATGAAAAAAAACTTTTGTCTTTTAATCACGACCTTCTTTTCCGTGGCCATGGGTTACCTGGAAGCGGTGGTGGTGGTCTATTTGCGTACGATCCTGACCAGGCGGCCGGACTGGCAAACGATAGAAATCACTCGCGAAGCGGCAACGTTGGTTATGCTGGTTGCCTTTGCTGTCGCCGCGGGCAAAAATGCGGTTCAGCGTACCGGGGTTTTTCTCCTTAGTTTCGGCATATGGGACATCGTCTATTACATCGGCTTAAAGCTTTGGCTGGATTGGCCCGCCAGCCTGATGACCATGGATACCCTGTTCTATATCCCCTGCACGTGGACGGCACCCGTCTATATCCCAGTGCTGTTTTCCTTCCTGATGATCCTCCTCGGCATTTTGCTGATAATCGAGCGGGGGCTTGATTTCATTCGTTCCAGCGCGCACTGGGCGCTGTACGGCTGGATAAGCGGCTGTCTGGCGGGAGCGGCCATTGCGCTGAATCAGCACCTGCCTGTAGCAACCTCAGTCATGGGTTCTTCGTTCTGCTGGGGGCTGATAGCGGCGGGCATGGGATTGACAACCGTCATCGCCCGCCGTTGGCAAAAGATGTTGCCGTTAATTTGTTTGAGCGTCGTCATCGGCGCCCTAAGCGGACTGCTGGCGCATCTGGCCCGTTCCATGTTTTACCTTAGCGCCATGTCTCTGGCCTGGTTGGTCGGAGGGTCTGTGTTCTTATGTCTGCTGGTTTCCATAATCAGTCATTGGCGTTGCAAGCATGTTTAAATTGACGGAGGCTTTAATGGAACATCTGGAGCGATGGATGCAAGGATTGCAGGTCACACTGGACATGACGCTGAAGTATCCGGACACGCCGGCGGAAGGATGGGTTCTGTCAATGGCGGCGCTGCTGGCCTGCGCGATTATCCTGCGCATCACGGCCTCCGCGTGCGGCCTGGGCCGACCCACTTTCGTACGCTCGTTCATCGTGTCAGCGGTGGGGTTGGCCCTGATCCTGCTGGGCATGACCGCCATCAACTTGGTACATGCCGCCGCCGGGGTCTGGGTCCTGACCGCCACTGTGATCGGCATATCCCTGATCCTGATCATCCCGATGCTCAGCTTCCTGCTGAAGGGCAATTACATTGTGGCTTTTTTCGCCTGGCTGATCAGCATGGGCGCCGTCGCCGCCGTGATTGTCCTGCTCAGCGCTGGATTCAACGTTGTGACCGCCGGCATACAGGACGCGGGAAAAGCCAGGCAGCACAAACATGACCAGGAACAGATTCTCGGCAGTCAGTAAGAATCCCCCCGTCTTCGTTCCGCACCGCTAAGATGAATGACCGATTCTCTTTAATATCCATCCTCTATTCATATTAACGATCCGCAAGAAAAAGATATTGTGCATTTTGAGCTATGGGGGCAATCGTATCCCGGTCTGATTCATTCGCTGGCTGACTGGTCGCATAGAGAAGCGGTCCCCTATATCCGGTCGCAATAAGGACCGTCAATCATTCCTTCCAGGGGCCAACCCCTTTATACGGCCGCCAGTGCTTGGCACTGATATCATTATTGGTTAATGTTTCCTGGGGCCAACCGGTAATCATATCATATCCCATGCGGCCTTCAATTTCCACAGATTCATCGTAATCAGCTTCACTGTTCCGCCTTTGGCGTACAATTCCATGTCCAGGTTGTTCGGATCGGCTTTGAAAAAATTACAATTCCACGTCCGTCCGCCGTTACTGAACACGTCTACCACCGACCGGTCTATGAAGATGTGCCACTTGATCAGGTTGCCGCCATCCGGAGTCAACGCCTGGGTAAGGACTCTCTTGCCGTCGCTTCGATTGATAATCACCGCTTGGGCGGCAACATCGTATCCGACGGCACATTGCGACGCAGGTCCCTTGCGAAAATGCAGTCCGAACTCAGTGGCCGAACCCAACTGAAATTCGGCGATGATTTCCATGAGTTCGCCATAGATACCGTTGCAGGAAAGCAGCGAGTTACCCTCGCCGATCTCCTGATCGGCGAAGTTGAAGTGTTCTCCGCGCAGCGATTGCAGTTCCTTGACGGGATTGATGAACATCCGCAGCCCGGTGCCGGGAACGTCGCGCAGGATCAGGACCACGGGTATCGTCTGGATGCCGCCGCTCCAGGGTCCGAAGCGTTCCTGGTCCCTGACCCATTTCCAGGCCATGAAGATTCGCCGCCCATCGGAGGGCAGAATGTTGTTGAAGGTATACCCGGCAAAGAAGTTTCCGCCCTTGCCGCCGAACTTGTGCGGGCCGGACTCTGTCTTAAACGCTTTGCCGTTGAAGCTGCCGATGAAGTACTTACTGCCGTCGGTAACCTTGCTGCCGTCCGGGAGTATCGTGTTATAATCACCTGCCGTAAAAACCCATCGCTTCCGGTCCGGATTAGTCTCGACGACTAACTCAAACATGTCGGGAAGTTCTCCGTTGGGGGTAGGACCTAGGAAGGTCCAATCCTTGAGGTTGATCGATGCATACATTTCACCCGGCGGGTGATAGCCTCGACACAAGGCCATGATCCATTTCTTGGCAGGGGCATACCAGAACACTTTGGCATCACGAAAATGCCGGGTGTTGATGTTGAGGATGGGGTTTTTGTCGTACTTGGTCCAAGTTCTGCCGCGATCGTTGCTGTAGGCAAGGCTTACCACCTGGATTTCCTTGTCGAACTGCGTTGGAAATGCCACGAAGACTAGCTCCTGGCCCGTCTGGAACCCGCTGGTGTTGTTCCCATCAACCACGGCGGAGCCGCTGATGCACATGCCCAGCTTCTTATCGGAATAGAGGGCTATCGGCAAATGCCTCCAATGCACCAAATCTTTGCTCACGGCGTGCATCCAATGCTGTCCCCAGCCGCGCAGATCCGGGTTCCACAGATAGAATAAGTGATATTCTCCCTGATAGTAAAGCAGTCCGGTGGGGTCGTTCATCCAACCTTGTGGAGTAGTGAAATGAAACTGGGGCCGGTACTGCTCGTCGTAATCGCTCGATGGTATTGATGGCCTTTGGCTCTCCCCGGTGGGCAACGGCACCGGTTCCTCATCAAGCATTGTGATACGAAAATCAATATTTGGTTCTGATTTCATTAAATCAGTCCCGAGCGCGCTTCGCACCTCGGGAAACTTTTACAATATTCTGCCACTAAGTCTCAAAGACACGAAAGGGAAAAAGTTTATTTTTTTCCTTCGTGCCTTAGTGTCTTCGTGGCTATTTTGTCAGCCACGGCTGATCCGGGCCGGATGGCCGAGCCCACCCTCCCCAGACGGCCCAGGGGGGGGAAGGCGGAAAATTCCTATACATTAAAATATTCCTGCCCAACTGCAACTCTTCGGTTAGCATACAACACACAGGCTAATCATGCCAACGGCTCAATTGAAGCAAGGCGGAGGCCAGAAAATATTGCTTTCCCGCGTTCGGCCATTAAATCAACAGCCCCGGTACTGGCCGCTTTAGGTCCCCATCTATAATGGCTTCTGGGAGTGCGTATCTCCTCGACCTCATCCTTCGCGCCTATTTCAGGGATTATTGTTGTAAATAACCAGCGATTATCAAGATATACTTCTAAATTCTCACCGCGGACAAAGCATCGAAGCTGATAACTTTTGTCACGCTTTAATGACATACGGCAAAAATCTTTTGGTCTGCAATACCATCCGCTTTGAAGATAGCATCTTGCATCACTTAAGAATATCCTCTGGTTTTCATAATCGAATATAATTCCCACACCCTGAGGCCATGCCCCGGAATCTCCCTGCTCACGTATTCGCAGAACTACACCAGCCCGGTCAGCTGACTGCCCCTTGATAGTGCAAGATAAATGAAAATCCGAGACTTTTTCTGCAACTCTGTAAGCAGAGCCTCCAACTTTCACATTACAGGAAAGTTCACCATTTGAACGATGCCACTTCCCGGGGTCTTGTGATTCATACTCCGGAATATCCTCAATTGAATTATATATCACACCAGTCTCAAGTTTTTCAAGAACAGGCATATATTCGAGATAAAGCGTACCATCAGCCTTAACACGAACTATTTTTGGTGTACCCAGCACAGGTCTTCTTGCAATTGAAAAATGAAAAAGGAGCTGTGTATCCTCATAGGGGATGAACCTGCATGTAGTTGCACATCTTTCTCCCAAGCCATTTCCAACAAGAAGATCATCAGCTGGTCTTTTAAATGGTCCATTGAAGTTTGGCCCACCAATCATATAAAATGATCCTCGCACATCATCTCTGCTGGGTGTGTTTACGCGCATGCCGCCGGTCGTGCCACCATCAAACGTCAGGTAGGATTTCCCTGCTATCGCAAACATTTCAGGCTCTTCGATTTGATAGAACCTGTCAAATAGCCCGGGGATATCAAATGGCGGTAAATGTTCCCAATGGATGAGATCTTTTGAGCGCACATGCCCAACCGTACTTCCGAGATAATGGCCATTACCCGGTTTTGGCAACATAGCACTAATACACATATGATAACAACCATCCTCTTTACAATAGGCAATACCCGGATCACGCCATCCGACAGATGGCCGTTCCTTTGTGGGCGCATCTCGGTAATACGGTCCAGCAGGTCTTAGTACTGGATTGGCAGGATGCGGTTTCCAGTTGTATAAATCATCAGATAACCAAACTCCCACTTTCTGTATCCCATCTTTAGTTGCACCTGCAAACATATAGAACTTATCCTCATGACGTACTACACAGCCTGTTGTTTGTCCTCCGCCCTCAGCCATATCATTCCAATCCCCAGGCTTACCTTTCAAAGATATTGAAGGTCGCTCTTCCCAGCGAACCAGATCTTTACTAACAGTATGTCCGATATGCCTATGCTTTTTTTGCCAGGACAACTGATCATAATTAGCATTAATAGCCTCAGCATAATAAATGTGATATTCTCCTTGCCATTCGATCACCCAATAGCCCCACAAAGATCGTGGTTTTGCAGGTCGATATAACATGACTTTTACCTTTCTAAGAACCCGTTGCTTGAGATTGTTAAATCATCTTACTAACAACGGTGTTGCCGGGTGGGTTTTCTTTGTCTCTAAGAGAGTCATTGCAAACTCGTAAAGTTGTTTCAATTCTGACAAATCATCCGGTTTTTCACACCACTTATTAACCTCTAAAACAATCATTCCATCAAATTTCAATGACTCAAGGGTTGCAAACAAAGATGGGAAATCTATTACGCCCTGTCCGGGTAACCAGTGTTGTTCCGAATGCCCATCATTGTCTGACACATGAAGACTTACCAATCTGTCTTTGACCACATGCACTACATCGGGCAGCTCTTCTTTTAAATTACTATGGTTAACATCAACGCATACTGATAAAACTTCCGGCGGGAAGTTTCTAACAAAATCAATAATTTCTGACGATGGAACATACCGCTCGTTGCTGGGTTTGTCGGGAACCGATTCCATTAACAAGCGGATACCAAGGCGTTTTGCATGATCCGTCCATTCATCCATAACTTCACGCCAAAGAACATCATAGCTTGGATCCAGAAAACGATGAAACCAATGCAGGACGTGATTGCTCGCACCTATCCTGCTTCCTCTGTCCATCGACTTCTGTATACAAAGGATTCCTGCTTTTATATCTCCTCCGCTGCCTCCGCCGAATGGTGATCTATCCACCAGATGCCAGTTGGGTATCGATATTCCGCAATCGGTTGCTCTCGCGAGCAAATTGTCCAGTATCGATTCATGGTCGATAAAGTGCTTACTGTCTACAACTTCCAGATGACGAAACCCTGCTTCTCGAATGAGTGGAAGCACCTCCGGCAGAAACTCAGTTCCAAAGATATTGCTTGATAAGAGTAGCTTCATCTTAGCTGTTCCCCTTATGCATTAAACCATTCACTCCCGGCTTGCCGAAATCCTGTTCATCCTGGTAAACCAAGTAAGTCAAGTAAAGCTAATAAACTGCAAGGTGTTTGTCGTGTAACTTCGGCAGAGGGGTCCGTGCATTTATGCAAGACAATCTTTAATCCACATTATGGCCAGTCATTCATACCGGAGTTGATCTGCGACCTGGCCAAGCACCGAACCGATGGGCTCGTGGAATACCAGGTCGGCCTCCGCATCGAGTGGCGTGGGGTCCCGGTTGATGATCACCAGCCGGCAATCGGCGGACCGACACCCCGGTAGGGCCGCCGCCGGATACACGGCCAGCGACGTGCCGGCCACGACCAATACGTCCGCCCGGCGGACCGCTTCTTCCGCAGCCGCGTAAACCTCTTTCGGTAGGAGTTCGCCGAAAAACACGATGTCCGGTTTCAGGATGCCGCCGCAGGCCGCATGCCGCGGAATGTCGCCGGCGGCCACGGCAGCCCAGATCGACTGATCTTCCAGCCGCTTCAGGCATTTCCGGCAGTGAAACGTTTTAAGCGTGCCGTGGAGAGGATGGACGATAGGCGATCCTGCGTCTTGGTGCAGAGAATCAATGTTCTGAGTGCAGATGTGAACGTTTTTTCTGAACTCGGTCGCCAGGGCCGCCATCGCAAAATGGCCGGCATGGGGTCGAGCCTGACGTATGGCCTTCAGAAACCTACGAGCGAACTGATAAAAATGGCCCGGATCGCGGTCGAACACCGCAATGTCAAATACCGATTCATTTACTCCGGATGCGTACAGCCCGTCGGCGGACCGGAAATCGGCGATGCCGCTTTCAGTGGACATTCCTGCGCCGGTCAGAAATACAATCTGCTGGGCGTTCCTGAGCCAGGAAGCCAATATGTGTTTATCCCGCTGTATATCCATGAAGTCAGTTTGTCTTTATCGATTCCGCCGTGCAAGTCAAATACCACACAGCCATTAGCGGTCGGTTTGGGAGTGCGGCAGCCTCGCCTGCAACGCTATGCGTAGCATTGCGGGCAGGCTATGCTGCCGCTTTCCCCGGCGAAGCTGGGCTTCGTCGAAACCAGAGCGCCAGCGGCGCTGGCGCACTCCATTCGTGGCCACGCTAAGATCGTGGCAAGCGCACTTGTCCTGCGCTTCGCAGGATGGTGAGCCAAAAATGCTTCATGTTGTTTCTACGTCATACCTCTAGCCAAATATCTTTTAAATTTGGCAGTCGCGGCGATCCTAAGGGACGCCAGTGTAAATTTAGGTATAGGAATTTCAATCATGTGCAGTTCTGGCGAACTGCCGCTACACCATTCGTTCTCATGGCATGGGTTGTGTAGTGGCCGTTCGGGAGAACGGCAAAGTTGCGGCGAAGCCGCCTAATTAAGTAATGCAACCAGGTGTATATTGCGCTTGACCGTAAGCTGACTTTGCATAAATACTACTGGCAGCGCACCAACAGGGAGAATGTGATATGACAAACGACGAAAAAACGGCGGGTAGTTCAGATTACAGAGACCGGAAAACAGGATTGGTCGTGTTCGGAATCCTCGAGATTATTTTCGGCGCGTTCTGCGCGCTCATGGTGCCCTTCATGCTACTCGGCATGCTTGCATCGGCCGCTCTTAACAGGGGATCTGCTCCACCCGTGAATGCCAGCATGATGATTCCGGGTCTTTTATTCTACGCCCTGTTGGCGGTTTGGTTTATCTGGATGGGGATCGGGTCTATCAGGGCACGCCGGTGGGCCAGAGCGCTCCTGCTGGTTACCTCGTGGTTCTGGCTTATCAGCGGAATCATTGGACTGGTCTGCCTGCTGGTGTTTCTGCCTGATATGTATAGTCAGATGGGCAGGAGCGGGCAGTTGCCCATGGAGATAATCGCCGTCATCAAGCACATTACGATCGGGTTCATGCTGGTCTTCTATGTGATCATACCGGGCGCGCTGGTCCTTTTCTATGGAAGCAGGCACGTAAAGGCGACTTGTGAGTTGAGGGATCTCCGGATTCGCTGGACCGACAAATGCCCCCTGCCTGTCCTGGTAGTGAGTCTTATATCTGGATTCTGTGCGGCTTCAATGCTGCTGATGGGGTTTTATGGGTGGGCCATGCCATTCTTTGGGTTCATCCTGAGTGGAATAGCCGGTGCGGCGGCCGCGCTCGTCAGTATGTTACTCCTTGGCTACGTAGCCTGGGGCACTTACCGATTGAGCATCCGGGCATGGTGGTGCGCGGTGTTGCTGATAATTGTCTGGGGAGTATCAACGGGTATAACCTTCTCGCGTGTGAGTTTGATGGAGTTCTATGCGAAGATGAATTTCCCCGCCCATCAGTTGGAAATCATGAGGCAATTCACGCTGACGCAAACATCATGGATGGTTCTCTCCGTGCTATGGTTTATTGTCGCTCTGGCGTACCTGCTATACACGAGAAGATACTTTAACAGGCCCGGCTGAACCATAGAGGTTTTTACCAGGAAAGCGTATCTGAAGTGCCAACCACACACCGAAGCCTATCGTCGCATCCGTGCCGAAGGCTTATTGTGACTGTTCGACTTAATCTAAGTCGGATGAGTTAGAGGATGCACGTATGGCATCTAAGAAAATGCCGCCGGATGCTGAAAGGCAGGCTCGGATTCTTGCCGAACTTCGGCGCGATCATGACCTGCGCCAGAAGAGTTATCGGGAGCGAGCGCTTGGCCTTTTCCCGCATATCTGCGCACGGTGCGGACGTGAATTCGCAGGCAAGCGGCTCCGTGAATTGACGGTCCATCATAAAGATCACGACTATCATAATAATCCACCCAATGGCAGTAACTGGGAATTATTATGTTTGTATTGTCATGATCATGAGCACGAGAAGGACCGCATAGGGAACTATTATGACGGAACCGTGGCCGACAATAAACAGCCGTCGCCTGCGGTCTTCAAACCGTTTGAAGGTCTGGATACCCTGTTGAAGCCCAAAGATTCTAAGAAGTAGAATCTACAGCCAAAGGGGCAGGGGGCCTGGTGTTTGTGTGTCAAGCCGGCCTGAATCCAACAGCGCCTGTAAATCATTCAGCAAGCCCCGGCGATCACGGGGGAACCGCGCTGCGAGTGGTACGATATTAGAACTGTGATTCGCGCGGAATACCGTGGCGGATAAGTCCAGATGCTCAACCAGGGTTTGGAGCTCGGCGATCACTTCATATTCCGTTAAGGGACTAAACCGGCCCGCGCCGATCTCCCGGTCCAGCGCCGTTCCAGGCACCGGAATGACGCGCAAGGCCGCAAGCAGGCGCGGCTGGATGCGGTTCAGCGCGGCGGCGGTGGCCAGGGCATGTTCCCGGCTCCGCTCGCGGCCGGCCAGGCCCAGCAGAATCATGACCGATATCTGTAAGCCGGCGGTTTGCGCCCGCTGACAGGCTGTAATCATTGTCTCCACGTTGTCATCGCTCTTCTGCATCCGGCTCAGTGTGGCGGGGTCGCCGCTTTCCAGTCCCATGTATAGAGTATGCAATTTCAGCCGCCGGAGTTCGCGCAACGCGTCGTCGGCGTAGGTCATGATGGAACAGCCGTTGGCATAGGCATTCACCCGCGCCAGTTTGGGCAATCGTTCCGACAGTGCCATCAGTACCGGGCGCAGCTCTTCAAACGGCAGGCAAAGGACATCGCCATCACCGAGAAAGACCCGCCGGGCATGGCGCTGGCGGCGGGTCTCGGCGTCAATCAGGCGGCGCAATTCATCCGGCGCGCGGCGCCGGAATGGAACCTCCTTGTACATGCCGCAGAACGCGCACCGGTTATGGGGACAGCCGCACACGACCTGAAGGATCAGGCTGTCGGCTTCCGCCGGCGGACGGAAGAGCGGATGATTCACAGGCGTCGGCATGCTGAGTTAGTCCCGGTATTTGTAGAATCCGACGGTAACATAATCCTTTTCTTTATTACCCGGCAATCTTATTCTATCGTCATCACTAGGCATGCCAAGGGGTAGCCTGTTTTAATTGAGAGAATAAATCATGATCGCGACTGCACGCCCTGATGATGCTCTGCGCCGCGCCTACTGGCGAGAACAAATGGACGCGGCCTATGAGCTGATGCAACAGTTTCAACGCTATCCGGTGGCCGAATGCGGCGAGCCGCTGGTTTCCCTGCAAGCAGCGGCGGCAACGGCAGGAGTTGAGATGTTTTTTTCCTCCACAAAATTCATGGGGAAGAGCCCGCGGCTGTTTGTCTTGCGGGAAGGACTGGTGGACAGCGTTCTGGCAATCGCCCGCGATATGAACCAACGGGGATGGGTGTTGAAAATTGAAGATGGTTATCGCACCCGGGCCATGCAGAAGGATGCCGGCCGTTCCCCGAAAAATTTCGACCTGGTTCTGCGGCGCATCCTGTGGGAAACCGGAGGACAGACACCAACACCGGCATTTATGCTGCGCCGAATCACGGCCGTCATTGCCACCATGCCGAAAATCGGGACGCATATGTCCGGCAGTGCCTTGGATATTTCGGTGGTCCGGGCGCGCGCCGGCAAGGACGTGGATCGTGGCGGGCCGTATCTGGAAATCTCCGAACTGACCCCCATGGCTTCTCCGTTTGTGTCGGCTCACGCGCGACGCAATCGCGCGGCCATCACTTCCCTGATGCAACGCCACGGCTTCATCGCCTATCCTTATGAATTCTGGCACTACAGCCAGGGGGATGTCTATGCCGAATATCTGCCGCAGACCGGTAAAACCGGTCGCTATGGCGCCGTGGACTGGGATCCGCAGACGGGGAAGACAATACCGCTAACCCATCCGGAAGAACTGTTGAATTCACTGGAAGAAATCCAGATCGAGATCGAACAATCTCTGGCGCGACAGCCATCCCGCCGTGGGGTGTGAAGCAGGCCCGGCGATTGCAGAGGTCATATTTCGGGCGAGCGTTACGCGCGCCCGATGTGGCGTGGGTCGAATTTGGTTGCCGCCGGCCTGCCCGCCACAGCCTTAGCGACGGCGGGAGGCGGATTCGCAAAAGCAAGGTAAGTCCGACTCAGATATTCCGGCGTCGCACGAAGCGCTATCCTCGCGGATGCGCGCGGGCGACAACGGGATAGATGGGTTGGAATCGCCGCCGCGTTTTGCGAACCAAATT
>CAYQNY010000043.1:0-19793 GCA_964418925.1 uncultured Verrucomicrobiota bacterium | reverse complement strand
CCACGCTGGAAGCATGGTTTACCACGCTGGAAGCATGGTTTACCACGCCAGCGGCATGGTAGCGGGGGTCTGACGCCATAATGAGAATTTCTGTACACGGTCTTTGGCATATCGTGTAATTGTTTCTTAACTGCTCAAGTTGTTTCCCACCAGCGGCGGGTCTACCCAAGGCACAATCCTGCCATATTAATAACACTTGCTCATACCCAGATCCAAAACAGCCCGGTGTTCTGCCAGCATCGGATAATGCATGGCGGCCAGGATATCGGGATACCCCAAGCAGGCGCAGGCTGAATCATCCCGTAACACTGCCTCCGAATGGCTGACCGGGCCGCTGATGGACCGAATCGAACCGGGCATGAGCGTGACTGATGGGTTCTGTAATTCGACAAAGGCCACTCCTTGTCCGCCATACCCCCAGGCCTCCAGTTGAACACCATCCGGCTGTCGCGCCGAAACAAAGGGGATTTGCAGGGCATAATGACCGCCAGTATGGCCGGCCAATAATAAGGTCCCATGTTTAAATGATCCCGCCGCCACCTGGATCCGTTTGGAACCGACAGAGACCGAAATCTTAAGCTGGGGAGCTCCATTATAATCCTGAAGAAACAGCCTCAGAACAAGCAGCCAGTTTTTATCCGTCATCGGTTTTTGCAGGCGTTTCAAAAGAGAATTTAAACTGCCCGCCAACTTATGCCAGTAGTCATTTATACGGCGGTCCTGGGAGTTGGCCGGGTCCCCCCTCCGTTTATAATAGGCTTGCCAGTAACCCAGCAATTGTCGCATCTCCGCGCGGCAGGCTTCAAAATGACGGGTCAATCGCGGCAGATCGGCCAGGGGCCGGCGGGGATGATTAATCGCCAGCGCCAATTCACGCAGATCCCAGAGAAGCAGGTTCCTGCTGGCTCCAAATTCCAGATCATCCAGGAACACGCCGCCGGGCTGGGCGGGATTTTTCGCGCGCTCACTGCGCAACAGTTCCAGCGCCATCCGTACGGCCGCTCGGTAAACGATGTCATCTTTCGTCCAGCGATAAAACACTGTGCTTGTCGGCTGATACGCGCAGCGGGGCAAACGAACCAACTCCTGGACCGCCTGTGCCAGCGGCGCGGAAGCGCCGGGAATAATATCCTTAATGCCGGCCAGCCAGGCCTGCTCGGGATCAAATATTTTATTATTCCACAAATGTCCCCCGAACGATATCACCGCTGAATTTCCGGGCTTCAAACGCGCCGTGCCTTCCCACTGTGTCAGCAGACCGCCCAACACGCGATGGCGGCGGGCATAGTCGGTAAAGTTCTGGATATTCCAGTAATTCCTGGCCGGACAGACAATCACGTCCAGCCCCAGTTGCTCATAAACCGTCAGCCAGTCCTGGCGCCAACGATTCACGAAATGGGCTTTCTGTCCTTCCAGGTCCACCAGATCTTCATAACCCCAGTGACACTGAACCACGCGGCGGGGTGTTTTCTTCAGTTCGTCGGGAAACAGCTCATAAAAGTCATCCCACATCCACATCCGCTTGCCCAGTTTGCGAAGCATCTGTTCGTTGCGGACAACATGCCGGGTGAATATACTGCCCAATCCTTCCGCGGCCCATCGTTCGCGGCACAGGTCGCAAAAGCCCATATCCCAGGATTCATCCAACCCCACATGCCAGTGGGGACCGGTGAAAACCTGGGCCAGTTCCTTGAAATAAGCTTCAAAAAAAGCATAGGTTTCATTAAGCGCGGTACAAAACACATCCGGATTTGGCCTTGGTTGCCCGAATCGGGCGCGCCCGTCCCGTGTCTCCGCCAGATGCGCCAATTCCTTGCATGCCAGGAATTGCTCGCAATGCCCCAGCGTTGAAACCACGGGCACCACATCCAATCCCGCAACCCGGGCATGGGTTACCACCTGCTCCATGTCCTGCAGAGAATACGATTCTTTGCGCGGACGGAAGGGAAATGTTTTCGTGCGCACACGCCCTTCCAGATACAAAACCAGGGTATTAAAACCATGGCGCGCGGCAAAATCCGCGTAACGACAGATGTAATCCGGGGTTTCCATATGGCGGGCCACATCCAGCTGGACAGCGCGAATGGGCCACGGCATTTGCTTGGTCGAACGGCATGTATTCCTGCGCGCGGTCATCCTATGATTCCTCCTTTTCACGATTAAAATGATTTCTGCAAAATGCAGAAATCATTATATTGGCATGACACGTTCTGCGGACTGACGCAATTGCTTCAAATACGCAATTCCCCGGGCAACTTTATCTTCCGGCGTCACCTTACTCCTCAAATCTTCGATACTCAGATATCCCTTGAATCCGATATCCTTCAGGGCCGTCATGATTTCCCCATAGTCGGCAACACCTTCCTCCAGGCCGGCCCAGGCATGGGCCCATTTGCCATTCTCCTGCCGATACATGGAATTCTTGCAATGAATATAAGCCAGATATTCCCCCATGATCTGCACGGAATTACGCCAGCCCTCATTGCCTTCAAAGACCTTTACCGAAGAAACCAGCGCCGGCAAGATCCACGGCTACAGCAACATTACAAATAACGATTTAACCTTGCAATTACTTTTTGATTGGCCGTTTTGACGATCTTGTCTTGCCCTGCCTTTCCTTTTCGTGTTTAATCCATCCCGAACTTTGACCCAGTCGGTGTCTGCGGTAAAAAATGTTTATACAGGAGGACAAGTCCCATGAGCAAATCCATGGCAGCTTTTATGGACCGCGTCGTGGCACGTAATCCCGGCGAACCCGAATTTCACCAGGCTGTCCGCGAAGTGGCTGAAAGCGTCATGCCCGTGGTGGAGACGACCCCCGCCTATCGGCAGGAAAAAATACTGGAGCGCCTGGTGGAACCGGAGCGGATCATCAGTTTCCGGGTGCCATGGATGGATGATCGCGGCGAGATTCATGTCAACCGCGGGTTTCGGATTGAAATGAACTCGGCGCTGGGCCCGTACAAGGGCGGCCTGCGGTTCCATGCCTCCGTCAACCCCGGCATCCTCAAATTTCTGGCATTCGAGCAGGTGTTCAAAAATTCGCTGACAACACTGCCGATGGGCGGCGGCAAGGGCGGCGCCGATTTCGATCCCCGCGGTAAAAGCGACCTGGAAGTCATGCGGTTCTGCCAGGCTTTCATGAACGAGTTATTCCGGCACATCGGCCCCAATACGGACGTTCCTGCCGGCGACATCGGGGTCGGCGCCCGCGAAATCGGCTATCTCTTCGGCCAATACAAAAAACTGCGCAATGAATTCACCGGCGTACTGACCGGCAAGGGTCTCGGCTGGGGCGGCTCACTGATCCGCAAGGAAGCCACCGGCTACGGCGTCGTGTATTTTGCCCAACAGATGCTGGCCGCGCGCGATGAAACGATTGAGGGCAAGGTGGCAACCGTGTCCGGGTCCGGGAACGTGGCTCAATACGCGGTAGAAAAGCTCAATCAGCTGGGCGCCAAGGTCGTCACGCTTTCCGACTCCGACGGCACCATTGTTGATCCTGACGGCATCGACGCAGAAAAACTGGCCTGGCTGATGCATTTGAAAAATGTGCGCCGCAAGCGCATTCGCGAGTACGCGGAGCATTATTCCAAGGCCCAATACCTGCCGAACCAGCGGCCCTGGCAGGTCCCCTGCCAGCTGGCGTTCCCCTGCGCCACGCAGAATGAGATTACGCCCGACGACGCGCAACACCTTGTTCAGAACGGCTGTCTCTGCGTCTGCGAAGGCGCCAACATGCCGACGGAACCGGCCGGGGTGGATGTATTTCTCAAGGCTAAAATTCTGTACGGACCCGGCAAAGCGGCCAACGCGGGCGGCGTAGCCACATCCGGCCTGGAAATGTCACAGAATGCCATGCATCTTTCGTGGCCCCAGGAAGAAGTGGACAATCGCCTGCGGCAAATCATGCTGGCAATTCACGCCGCCTGTATGCAGTATGGCCGGGAAAACAATTTTATCAATTACGTCAAGGGCGCCAATATCGCCGGGTTCAAGAAAGTTGCCAACGCCATGCTGGAACAGGGGCTGGTGTAACGCGGGATATGAATCGGACAAGAGGCAAGCTAGAAAGCCACCCAGCCTTCGCCCTTTGTGGCTACGGCGGGCAGGCGAATGAGTTCATGCTACTATCCGTCATAACCTTGTTCGCTTGGGATATTTTTATGGAGTGCGGGAGCCAAGCTCCCGCTTTGTCCTGCGAAACCATCGCTTCGCGAAAGAAAAGTGCAAGCTTTGCATCATATTAAGTTACGGCTATGCCGCGTCAGTTCCTTCGTGGCTTCGTGGTAAAAATCTGCATCCAAGGGCAATCGCCTTCACGGATAGGTCAGAATCTTGAGCCATTTTTTGCCGTTGGAAGCCAGGTTCCATTGGCCCTTCCGGCAGACAATCAAACGGCAACCGTTGCGTCCCAACGCTTCGGTATTTACATTCCGGACCTGCCACTTCTTTTTCCCCAGTTCCCGCGCGTCCGCTTCCGTGGCATTCCAGCCCCGTAAGGGCACCCCATTTTCCGACACCGCCATCACGATCGCGCGCCCGCCGAACACGGGGCCGGCCCAGAGTTTCGGGTAACGTCGAAAATAATCGGGGAGACGCCGGGCAATGAATACGACTTCAAACGCCCGCGGAATCGTCTCCAGATGCGTTGCGAACGTGAAGGCCGGATTATCCCGCTGGCGCCGCAAGACCTCCAGCGGATTGATGCCCAACAGGTTCCACCCATGGTAAATTCCATGATCCGGCTTTAATTTTTGCGTGTGGTACCAGCGATTGAAATGAGCATTGATAATCAGGCCAATCTCAAAATGCAAATGCGCCCGGGCCAGCGGAAACGGAGACAAAGCCGTGTTGCCCATGATCCCCAGGACTTCTCCCGCTTGCACCTGCCGGCCGGTCTTAATGCCAGGGGCGACCCGGGACAAGTGCGCATACAGCGTGTAGAGTCGCCCCACGCTACTTTCATGAACCAGAACCACGTATTTCCCGTACGTCGAGTTGCCGGCAACCCGATTGACATAGGCAACGGCGCCGGCCGCCACGGCATAAATGGAATCCTGCGGCCGGCCACGGGCATCGGTATGCAAAGGGGCAATGTCAATCCCCTCGTGAAACGAAGGCACCAATGCGCGGCCGCGTTGTTTCGTCCGCACCGAGCCAAACAACGCCGACTCCGGACGGCCGGAGGCGGTCGGCTGAAACGCGGCCGGATCATCCTGCGTCAGGGGCGTCCTGTCCGTGGGACAACCCATTGCCCGCAATGAGCCCGATGCGGCCATGTTGGCCGTGACCGGGGACTCCGGCACGGGCGTTTCACGCTGTGAACATCCCCCGCTAAACAGCATGAATACTGCCAGTACTCCCAACCACGCACACCTCATGATCTTCCGACGCATCAACACCCCCTCTCCCCTGCAGGCATAAAGGGTGTATTTAACCCTGCTTTTTGCCAACGGTCAATGCCGCGATGAGTTAACTCCCGTGAAATCGGCGCTGGCGCCAAGAGTAAATTTGAAGGTTTAAGTTGACTGGGGCGCAGAATTTCCTATCTTATGAACCTAAATCAGCGCCGGGAGCTTTTTATGGCTCTCCTCGCAGGCGTCCGGCATGGTAATGATTTGTTCCGGCGTCGTACGAAGCGCTATCCTCGCGGATGCGCGAGGGCGACAACGGGATAGATGGGTTGGAATCGCCGCCGCGTTTTGCGAACCAAATTCGAAACACTCGAAGCATAAAAACAGACGAAGAAGTAGACAATCATCATAGGAGTCGGGATGAAACCGGAATTGCTGACGCGGTGGACACGGGAAAACGCGGTGGACCTCTACGGTATCCAACACTGGGGCCAGGGCTATTTCGACATTTCAGAAACCGGGGAGGTGATCGTCCGTCCCAGCGGTCCGAACGGCACGGTGACGATCAATCTCATGGATTTGATCACGGGCATGAAGGCCCGGGGTCTGAATATGCCGGTGCTCCTGCGATTCGCCGACATTCTCTCCTCGCGCATCGAACAGTTGTATACAAGTTTCAATACCGCCATCCGCGACTGCGGCTACAAGAATCAATATCGCGGCGTGTATCCGATCAAGGTGAACCAGCAGAAACAGGTGGTAGCTGAAATCGTCGAATTCGGCCGGCCCCATCATCACGGCCTGGAAGCAGGCAGCAAGGCTGAACTCATAGCGGCCCTCGCCTACACGGAAGACCCCGAAGCCCTGATCATCTGCAACGGGTACAAGGATGAGGCCTTCATTGACCTGGCCCTGTACGCGCTCAAAATGGGCCTGCAAACGATTCTCGTCGTTGAAATGCCTGATGAGCTCGATCAGATACTGAACCGCGCCGCGCAAATGGGCGTCAAACCGCGGCTGGGCGTGCGGGTCAAGCTCTCCAGCCGCGCCGGCGGGCACTGGGACGGGTCCGGCGGCGATCGAAGCATGTTCGGTTTCAACGCCGCCCAGCTCATTGACCTTATTGACCGGCTGAGGCAAGAAAACATGCTCGACTGCCTGCAGATGCTGCATTACCACCTAGGTTCGCAGGTTTCAAATATCCGTAAAATCCGCTCGGCATTGAAGGAAGCCTGCCGCTTCTACGTGGAAATGGCGCGGGAAGGCGCCGCCATGGGGATGATCAATATCGGCGGCGGCTTGGCCGTGGACTACGACGGGTCGCACACTAATTTCGCGAGCAGTCGGAACTACACGGAACAGGAATACGCGGCCGATGTCGTGGACACCATCATGAGTTCGGTCAACGAAGCCGGCCTGCCCCATCCCATCATCATCAGCGAATCCGGACGGGCGACAGTGGCGTATCATTCCCTGCTGGTTTTCAACGTCCTGAACGTGAGCCGATTCGAACCTAACACCGGCGCCGGCGCCGATACCGTTCCTGATAACTATCATAAAATGCTCAACGCACTTATTGAGGTGCGCAACACGCTCTCCACCAAGAACCTGCAGGAATGCTATCACGATGCCGTGGACTATCGGGATGAAATCCGCTCGCTCTTCCAGCTCGGCGCCCTCTCCCTGCGGGAGCGGGCCTTTGCCGAAAACATTTTCTGGGACATCATCTGCCGTATTGCCGACGAAAACCGCGAGCATAAATACGTACCCGAAGAACTCCAGGGCCTGAAAACAGCCATCGCCGACCTTTACTATGCCAACTTCAGCGTGTTCCAGTCCCTGCCGGACTCCTGGGCCATTGATCATCTTTTCCCCATCATGCCGATTCACCGGCTGAACGAAATACCGACACGCCAGGCGACGATTGCGGATATCACCTGTGATTCCGACGGCAAAATTAACCGATTCATTGATCTGCACGACGTTAAAGCCACCCTGCCCCTGCATGAATGGAAAGGCGAAGACTATTACATGGGCGTGTTCATGGTCGGCGCATACCAGGAAACACTGGGCGACCTGCACAACCTGCTGGGCGACACCAATGTTCTGCACGTGCGCATCGGCAAGGACGGCCAGGTGGAATACACCCATGAAATCGCGGGCGATACAGTGGCCGAGGTGCTCGCCTACGTGGAATACGATCCGCGGGAAATGATCAACCGTATGCGGACGAGGGCGGAGCAGGCGGTCCGCGACGGCCGGATTACGGCGGTAGAACGGCGCGAGATCATGTCGGCCTATGAAACCGGCATGCGCGGTTACACGTATTTTGAAACCTGATATTTTCCGGCCGCGCGTCCAAACGCGCGGCCGGAAAATTATAAAGACCATGCAACATTTTCTCGAACTCGATGTTGAAAACGTGAACAACCCGGCCGCACCCTACGCGGTTCTCCCGGCACCCTACGAACGCACCGTGAGCTTCGGACGGGGAACAGCCAGGGCGCCGCAAGCCATCCTTGACGCCAGCCGGCATATAGAACCGTTCGATGAAGAACTAAAGATAGCCCCGCGCCTCAGGGTTCAAACCCTGCCGGAAATTGATTGCCGTAGCGGCAGTGAGGAACAGGCCCTGCGTAAGATCAGGGCAACGGCCCGGTCTGTAATGGCGCCGCGCCGTTTTCTTATGACCTTCGGCGGCGAGCACACCATCACGGCACCGCTGGTGGAAGCGGCCCGGGAAACCTGGCCAGCCCTTTCCGTTCTGCACCTGGACGCCCACCTGGATCTGCGCGATGAGTACCATGGCAACCGGCTGTCCCACGCCTGCGTTATGCGGCGGGTGCTGGATATGAACGTGCCGATCGTGCACATCGGTATCCGCAGTTTATGCGAGGAGGAATATCAGCTTGTCACAGATCGCGGCTTAAGTGTATTCTGGGCCCGCGATATTACCAACCCCAGCGCGGACGCCTGGATGGATCAAGTAATCGCGCGCCTGACCCGGCAGGTATATGTCAGCCTGGACGCCGACGGCTTGGATCCATCATTGATGCCGGGAACTGGAACTCCCGAACCGGGCGGGCTCACCTGGCAGGCCATCACCAGCCTGCTCCGCCGCTTATGTTCGGAACGCCAGGTCGTGGCGGCCGACCTGGTCGAAGTCGCTCCGATTCCCGGAACGCCGCTGTGCGAATACACGGCGGCGCGGCTGGCCGCCAAGCTGATGGCATACCACGCATTAACCAACGCGGGCTGTGCCCGCAACCCAGGAAATTCCAAGTTCCAAATTCCAAGGAATAGTTAAATTCTAATAAAAAACAAAATGAATCCCGGTTTTCTTTCTTTTTTTCCTTTGCCTTTATTGATTGCATTTCCTTGGAATTTGAAACTTGGATTTTGGAATTTTATTAGCGTGGCCGTTCTTGATGTTTTCTTGTCGTTTATAGCAGTTTTAAACGTTTAAGGTATTAAAGGCATGACTATATTTCGTATCATCACCATGGGGATACTGCTGGCCGCCGCCGGCCTGGGTTGTGCGCCCGTGCTTAGAAATGAGAACGGCGTACGCGTTGTCGGGGATATCGTGGTGGGCGACCAAGAGCGTCATGTCACCATCACCACGGGCAACCGGGACCGCATTGCGCAAATCGCCCGCACCGACCCCGACACCGATGTGCGCCGGGCGGCGGTCATGAAACTCCGCGACACAAACATCCTGCTTGCCATCGCTGAAACGGATCCGGAGAAGGAAGTACGCATCGCCGCGGTCTCACGACTGGCCGGTAAAGACACGCTGATACGGATTGTCATGACGAATACGGAACCGTTGGCCCGGCTGGCGGCGGTCAAGCGGCTGAAGGATACAACCATACTGTTTGATATTGCCATGCGCAACAGCGAGTCCATGATCCGCCGGGCGGCTACGGAAAAAATCACGAACCCCAAGCTCCTCTACACGGTTGCCTCATCCAATACCGAATCGTTCGTTCGTATCTGCGCCACCAGTCTTATCACCGATCAGAAATTACTGACGAGTATTGCCCGCAATAATTCGGATCCGCTGGTCCGGCGGTCCGCCTTGCGTGAAATCACCCACCAGGACACTCTGGTCCAGCTGTTCCAGCTTGAACAAGATCGTGATGTCCGGAAAACGGCCGTGGAATTGATTACCCGGCAGGACATCCTGGACCAGATCGCAACCGGCGATCCGGATCCGGTCATCCGCTATCTGGCAGTACGCAAATGCCGCCGACCTGACCTCCTGGCAACCATCGCGACCACGGACCCTAATGTCGTGGTACGCCAGGCGGCGACCGACGCCATTACGGAGGAAACTATTCTGGAAATCATTGTAAAAAACGATCCTGACGCCCGGGTGCGCGCCACGGCGGCCATGAAGCTCAGAGGGACGATCTTACTGTCAGTGCTGGAGAACGACGATTCCACCGTCGTGCGGCTGGCGGCGCTGTCAACGATCCTTGATGTTGAAGCCCTGAAGAACGCGGCCGTCACCGACGAAAGACCAAATGTCCGCGCCGCGGCTCTGGCCAAAATCACCGACAAGAAAGTGGCGGCCAGCATCGCCTTCCATGACCCCACTCCGCAGGTTCGCATAGCGGCGGTTCTGAAACTGACCAATCAGGGATGGTTGGAAAACATCGCGCAAAACGATCCCAATAAGGAGGTGCGCGCGGCAGCAACGGGTAAAGTGATTGACCAGACCGTTCTGCAAGCCATTGCGCTGACGGATTCACACCGTACGGTGCGTAAAACCGCCGTGACGCGCATTACCGACCAGACACTGCTCGAGGAACTGGCGCGCAGTCCCAATCCCAATGTTCGGCTGATGTCCGTGGCCAAGCTGACTCATCAACAGATTCTGAACGACATTGCCCGGAACGATCCGTTCGCGGCCGTGCGAAACGTGGCGGTGGAAAAACTAGCCAGCCAGACCGTTCTCAAGGATATTGCCCTGACCGATGCCAATCCCTCGGTACGTAAAACGGCCATCAAGCTTATCAGAGACGTGGACACGCTGGTGACCATCGCCGAAAACGATTCACATGAAGAGGTGCGCACCGAAGCAAAAACCCAACTGCAAATTCTGAAAACCATGCCGGGCGAAACCTGGAGAAAGCAACGTGATGACGTCGAGCAGTAAAGCACCCCGCGGCAGCCTACTCCGCCGTAGCAAAGCCTCTGGCTGCGACCTTCCTTCGCCCACCGAAGCGGGCTTCGCGAAGGCGGGAGGCCGGGAGCCGCGGGGCAATCCGCCACTGGCGGATCGACCCTGCGAAGCTCGTTCCGAAGCATCAGAGCGAGCCAAGAACGCCATTTTTACCCGCCGTAGCCAGTCGGGGGCGAAGGCTGGGCATCCCTGTGGCAAGCCACAGGGCTTGCTGGCGAAGAAGGGTAACCTCCCACGCATTCTGGACTGCGACCAACTGCGGGATATTCTGCCTCAGCGGTCGCCCCACCTCATGGTGGACCGGGTGCTGATCCAGACGCAACACCAGGCCGTCGGGATCAAGAACATCACCATGGACGAACCCTGCTTTCAAGGGCATTTCCCCGGCTACCCGGTACTTCCGGGTGTGCTCATGCTGGAAACAATGATTCAAACCGGCGGTGTCCTGATTAACCAGACCGTAGACCTCCCCGCCAAGATGGCGTTGCTGCTCTCTATTGACAAAGCCAAGTTCCGCCGGCCCGTGTTTCCAGGCGACCAATTGAGTACAAACGTGGAACTGCTTCAGCTCCGGCACGGCATCGCGCGTTTGCAGGCCACGGCCGTTGTGCGCAACGAACCTGTCGGCCAGGCCATCTTTACCATCGGACTCCGCGAAGATTTCCTGCACCGCTTACGGCCAACCGGTTTCAAATCCTCTGCCGCCGCCGGCCATTTTTCACCGGCGCACCCCCCGACCATGGACATCCACGGCATAATGAAGATTATTCCCCACCGGTATCCGTTCCTGATGGTTGACGCCATCCTCAGCCAATCCGGGAATCATATCATCGCCCTGAAAAACGTCAGCGGCAACGAGCCCTTTTTCAACGGCCACTTTCCCCAACACCAAGTGATGCCGGGCACCTTGTTGGTGGAAGCCATGGCCCAGGCCGGAGCCGTCTTCGTGCTGAGCCTGCCCCGGCATCAGGGCAAAATCGCATATTTCATGTCGGTGCAAACAGCTCGGTTCCGGCACCCGGTCCGCCCGGGCGACCAGTTGATTCTCGACATAGAACTCGTGTCGAATCGACTGCATGGGGGTCGGGGTATCGGACTGATCCATGTGGATAAGATCAAGGTGGCCGAAGCCCACTTTGCCTTCGTCATAGCTGATCCGTTGCCGGGCCAAGCGTCAACTGCGGATAGCACAAATAGCCGCGGATAAAAGAAATTCGTAACCATTCACGGCTTTCAGGTTTCAGGAGAAAGTCGATGACCGAAAGAAAATACATGGATGTAGAGGATCTGGACGTGTATCGGAAGCTATGTCAGTTGCATATTGAGGTCTGTGATCTGACGCACCAATGGCCTCAGGAGGAGAAATACGAGTTGGGAGGACAAGCCAGGCGTTCATCGAACAGTTCGCCCGCACAGCTTGCAGAGAAGAATGATGACCGTCATGTCCGCAACAAGATAGAAGGCGTGAATCGTAGCCGGGGCGAGGCAGGCGAGACAATTCACCACCTGTTCATGGCAAAGATCAAGAAACACATCACCGAAGAGATTTATCAAACCTACCGGCAGCGCTACAAAGAGTGTATACGCATGTTGAACGGACTGGAGAAGACATTGGAACGTAAACTCCCGGAGCGAGACCGCCGGTGGCAGGTAGCTGAGGAATCTGCGCTGTACGGCTCAAACGATGAATTATGTCCATCCTGTTGGCCAATTCCTGCTGAAACCTGAAACCTGAAACCTGAAACCCGTGAACACCTACCATTTCATCCATAAGCGAGCGTCATGGATTGCCGTCTGGCTGAGCACGGCTATGTTCTTCATGGGCTTCGCCAGCAACGCGCTGGAGAATATTGCCGCGGTTCCGCCACTCTCGGCCAAGGCGCTTCTCGCCCAAGTTCGCGCGGCCATCCCGAAAAAATCGCTTCAGATCAAGGGTAAACTCATGAAAGGAGAACGAATCGGGCGCCTGAAACCGGCCTTGCTGTTCGAAGCCCGGCTGGAATGGGGCCAGACACCGCCGACCGCCCGTTACACACTGAGCGACTCCTTTGGAACTCCGCTCGCCCGCTTGACCATCATCCGTCCAACAGACCGGGCGCCGGAATTCCGTTATGAACAGGGCCAGCCGTTCCGGCCCGCACCGACACCGGACCTGAATCAGCCCGTGGAAAACACCGACATCACCTGGAATGATCTGAGCCTGTCCTTCCTCTGGTGGCCGAACGGCAGGGTAATGGGACGCGACAATATCCGCGGACGGGACTGCAATGTGATTGAAATTCCCATCCCGCCGGCAGCCGCCATTCCCGCGGCCGGAACCAAAGCGCCATCGCCCCGCCCGGCGGATGCCGGCGCCTGCATCCGCCTCTGGATTGACGATCAGCTGACGGCCCTCATTCAAATGGAGGAATACAACGCCGAAGGCAAGTTGTTGCGGCGGCTTTCCGTCAAGAACTTTAAAAAAATCGCGGACCAGTGGATGATCAAAAACATGGATATCCGCCGCTACCCATCCCGTCACCGGACCCAGGTCCGGATTGAAGATGTCATCTCCAACACCACCTCCAACACATCAGATATGGATCTGCGCTAACATAATGATTTCCGCATTTTGCGGAAATCATTCAGGTAATCCAGAGCAGGCGGCGGCGGGGGCCGTCGAATTCACAAAAATAGATCGCCTGCCAGATACCGAGTTTCAGCCGGCCTTTTTCCACCGGCACGCGGACGGATGATCCCATCAGGCTGGCCTTGATATGCGCCGCCGAATTGCCCTCGCCATGGCGATAACGGCCGCGCCAGGGCGCCAGATCCTCCAGTACGGATTTGATATCAGTCACAACATCCGGATCGGCATTCTCATTGATGGTGATGCCGGCTGTCGTATGCGGCACAAAAACGGTAATGACGCCGGCTTGCAGGCCGAGCTCATCCGCCGCCGCCTGGACCTGAGCGGTAATATCCACAAAGTCGGTGCGATTCTTGGTGTGCAAGGTCAGGGTTTTCATGATTCCGGCATCTCATGAATTTTCATAATAAAATCAGCGCCCCGCAGACGGGTGGAACCGCTGACAAAAATCACGGTGTCATGCGGACGCAGACACTCTTCGTCCAGGAGAATTTTATCCAAGCCCCCGATCAAGGCGTCGGAATTATCACCCCAGGCCATCACCACCGGCATGACTCCCCACACGAGCGCCAGCCGGTTGCGGATCTGCTGATCGGGCACCACGGCAATCAGCGGCACTGTCGGGCGCCGCTGGGCCACCATCTGCGCCGTGAATCCTGATATGGTCAGCGCCACGATCGCCCGGGCATGCAGTTCCTCGGCCGCGTCCACTGCCGCGGATGCCAGGGCATGCACACGCGAACGCGTGCCGGCGGGAAATGGTTCACGCCGGGGCGGCGCGGCTTTCTCAGCCTCGGCAATGATATCGCGCATCATGCCCACGCTTTCCAGCGGATAACGCCCGACGGCGGTTTCGCCGGAAAGCATGACGGCGTCCGTGCCGTCCCAGACGGCATTCGCCACATCCGAAGCTTCGGCCCGCGTCGGACGCGGATTCCGGATCATGGAATCCAGCATCTGGGTGGCGGTAATCACGGTTTTTCCCACGGTATTGCAGCGGCTGATAAACTGCTTCTGAAGCACCGGGACCCGGGCTGGCGAGACTTCAACTCCCAGGTCGCCCCGCGCCACCATGACCCCGTCCGACACCCGCAAAATGTCCTCAAAACGGTCAACGGCCTGTGGCTTTTCAATTTTCGCGATCAAGAGGGGACAACGGCCATGGCGCTCAGCTTCTTGACGGGCCATGATCATATCATCCGGACGTTGAACAAAGGACAGGGAAACATAATCCACTTCAGCACTAACAGCGGCGGCCAAATCCTTCATATCCTTATCCGTCAAGGCCGGCAGGTGGAGATCGGTATCCGGAAAATTTACGCCCTTGCCCTGGAGCAAAACACCGCCAACCTTCACCCGTGTTTTCACACCGCCGGCAACGGGACCGATGACTTCCAGTTCCAATTTTCCATCATCCATAAGTATCTTGTGACCCGCGCGAATATCCGCCAGAATTTCCGGATGGGAAAGCGGGATATCGGCGCCCAGGATCACTTCGCTGTTCTCCTCCAGCATGATCCGGCATTTGGGAAGCGTTGCCACGCGAATCTTGGGCCCGCCGAGGTCCACTTCCACCGCAATGGCCGCATTTTCCTGTTCGGCAACCGACCGGACCATCCGCACGCGCTCGGCAAGGTCAGCGGTCTTTTCGTGGCTCATATTAATGCGAAAGCCATCCACTCCCTTTTGAATCAACGCCCGGATCATCTCGAGGCTTAAGGACGCCGGCCCCAGGGTGGCGAGAATCTTGGTTTCCTGTTTTGGTATCATCTTCGTTGTATATCCCAATGCGAGCTGTGCCCGCAACCCAAAGATTTTAACTACGAAATACGCGAAAGTTCAGCACAAATAAATTAATCTATGAATCCTATCCGTATTTTTTTCGCGCATTTTGCGTGTTTCGTAGTTAATCCTCTTTTGCTTTTCAACTTCTTGTTTTTTTCGCCAGAGGCGGATCTGTCCTCTGGCATGACTTCGCGGTTCCCAAGGGTTAAGGTACTATAGCATACAGGTTTGCCGGCAAAGATAAAGACATTTTTGCCTGGCGGGAAATTCTGGGTCAATTCTTATGTGGCTGTTAAAAAATTGGATTGACCCAAAGTTGATGAAATAGTAGCACCTTGATGGGATGTCGCAGTCACACCTCCCGAGGCTGAATGGCCCCGTCGTCGGCCGTATGAGGGTCTATGTCAGATAAAGAACCGATTATTCAGACGATCCGGACGTTTATGGCGGTAGCCATTGATGACGCCGCGCGCAAGGAACTGACTAAAACCCAGAACGCCATGCAACGGATCAGCGCCGGCGTGAAATGGGTAACGCCAGTCAATATTCATTTATCGCTTGTTTTTCTGGGCGATATTTTCGAGAACTCAATCCTCTTGCTTCAAGATGTGATTGACCAGACCACGGCACAGCATGGGCCCTGCGCTTTGGACATCCAGGGGTTGGGCTATTTCGGCAGTCCGCACTCGCCCAGAGTCATTTGGGCCGGACTCCGGGGCGACATCCGGCCGCTGACAGCCCTGCAGGAAGCCATGATTACAGCTTTGCAAACAGCGGGGGTCAGCCCGGATACCAAACCCTTCAAACCGCATCTGACCCTTGGGCGGATGCGTTCTTCCCGTCAGACCGGAGATATTGTTAAATTTATCTCATCCCGACGAGATGCACTGTTCGGCCGGCTGGATGTTCAAAGTGTGCTGTTGATGAAAAGTCAGCTGCCCCCCCAGGGGCCGATCTATTCCATCCTGCATGCAAGCCCGCTGAAAACAACCTAATGCGGCTTCGCCGCCGCACAACTTTCAACGTTCAACTTTGAACGCTCAACATTAAACTTCAAGACGGTGTTAACTGTTCTTCCTCATGGACTATCCAGATTTTTTTCGCCTTGGGTAGGATATGCCTCTGGCATTAATTCCGCCGTAGATGGATTCCGGCGACGGACACTAAACGCCAGGGGAAGCCCTGTCAACGCCACCGGGCAAACCCAGCTTCCGGCAGGTATTGCGCACGTGGCTGCCCTTCCAGAACACGGTATGACAACTCGGGCAGGTAAAGAATTCCCGCTGCCGCGCGTACACGTTCGGATGCACACGCTCCCGGATCGTTGCCTTGTCAGGCACCGCTTCCAGCCGGACATTACAGCGGACGCATTTTGAAAACAGGCCGCTGAGCGCATCCAGTTTCAATGCCGTGATAACAGCGTTGAGTTGTTGGACCGGATCAGTGGCGTGAAGCAGGAGCATGCGATCAGGCTGGATATAGCGGTCCGCCAGATGGGCATTACGGGTAAGAAAAAAACGGCCTTCCGCGTTGGCCCGCGCAATGAGTGCATGCGTCCGGACCCGCGTATCCCACGCGGCGTCATAGCCCAGAATGCGCAGGTACTTCCCCAGCTTGATGAGCATATGATCCGCCATGAAAAGGACATCATGGACGGCAGAATCCATGCTTATATTCCGTCAGGCGGCTTCACCGCCGAACAACTTTCAACATCCAACTTTGAACGCTCAGAATGTGTGAAAAAATTAGTTTACCTATTGCGATGAGCGGTCGCGACCTGCCCACAGTGTTACAGCGTTGCAGGCGGGCGGAGCGCGACCCTCCATTTCCAGAGAAAAAACGCATGATAACGCAGTGGGAGGGACACGTTTTGCCTGCCCCGCCGGAGTCCGACATAGGGGGGTTGTGTCCGTGCAATTTTTCCACATGTCGTTACCCGATCCGGGATACTTTGAATCCTTTGAGCCGCCCGATTGCAGGCAAGGGACCGACGATCGGCCGAACATAGTTCAGAAAGGCCGGTGTGACATCATTCCCAGCTTTATTGATAAATGCCGACGGCATGGGATGGGTTTCCTTAGCCACACTCTTCAAAGGAACCATCTTGAAATCAACATGGTATTTCTGGCCTGGTTTACGTCGGATGGCAATAGAGCCGTCGGTATCGCCCGCTACGGCACATTGAACAGCCCTGGTACCAACCGCCCGGGCCTCGCGCGCATCCACCGCGGAAATCATCGCCGGAAACGACCGCTGTAAATAACCAAAGGTATCCGCCCGCACGCGGCTGACCTTCAGTTGCGACTTGATTTCATTCGCCAGCAGATCCCCCAGCGCGCCGGAACCACTGAGCTGGACATTACCATGGGCATCCCGCTCGTGGATGAATTTAGACGCAATCGGCGTGCCGTCGGCATCGGCAATGCCCTCGGATACGACCACGACACAGCGGCCCAACTTATCTATCACGCGCCGGACATCGGCGATAAAGCGTTTGGTGGAAAACGGACGTTCCGGACAGTAGATCAAATGAGGCCCGTCATCCGGATGCACGCGCGCCAACGCCGATGCCGCGGTCAAAAAGCCGGCATGCCGGCCCATGATCACGTCAATTTTCACGCCGGGCAGAGCCCGATTATCCAGATTATCGCCCATGAGAGCACAGGCGACAAATTTGGCCGCACTCCCGAATCCGGGCGTATGATCGTTTTCCAGGAGATCATTGTCAATGGTCTTGGGAATATGAAAACAGCGGAATTCGTAGTTGATGGTCTGGGCATCCTGATTGATGATATGGGTCGTTTCAGCAGAATCGTTGCCGCCAATGTAAAAGAAATAGCGGATGTTGTACTTGAGCATGATCCCGAACATCCGCGTACATTCCTCCGGCGCCGGTTTTTTCCGCACACTCCCAAGCGCGGAGGATGGAGTGACCGCCACCGCTTCCAGAGTGGCCACGGATTCCTTGCGCAGATCCACCATTTGCTCATCCAGCACGCCCTTGATTCCATGCAAAGACCCGTAAATGCCCTTGATGGCCCCATGCTTCCGGGCCTCCAGGACCGCACCCACCAAGCTCTGGTTAATCACCATGGACGGTCCGCCGCTTTGCGCAATCAACATATTTCCCTTCAGAATGGACGCCATTGTTGTATCTCCTCTTAATAGGGTTTTAGACTTCTGCGAAATGCGCCGCGTGGAGCTTGCCACGCATCCGGCGTGGTCACGCGGCCTACAAATTCCTTGTTTTTTGTAGGCCCACTCACCGAGTGGGCGCGATTTTAGACCATTTCGCAGAAGTCTATATGGTTTTCTTAGCGCAGGCGGATAACCCAACGCGACGTCTTTTCGCTAAATTTTCCTTTAAGGCGGGACAAGCCCACCGGTGAAACTTCTCTGCAAAAATAAATTCAACAGGCGAAAACTGTATCATCTCTGGCTGGAAACGTCAGCATAATTTTTTCTTTACTCCCGCCGAAGAATCGCTATTGTTTCACGGTATTGCCTTGTTTGTGGGGGAGTAGCTCAATTGGTTAGAGTCCCAGATTGTCGATCTGGTTGTTGCGGGTTCGAGTCCCGTCTCTCCCGCCACGCTTCGCCCAGCGCCAAGGGCGCATGGGCTACGCGTGGCACAGCCACGCTGGGCGAAGCGTGCCCTGCGTAGTTAAGCCGAGTTCCGCGAGGCAACGAAGCGGGGCTGCTAAATCTGCTGCGAGCTACGTCTGGCACAGCCATTTTAGAACACGACAAATATCCCGGGCTACGCGTGGCACAGCCATTTTAGAACACAACAAATATCCCGGGCTACGCGTGGCACAGCCACGCTGGGCGAAGCGTGCCCTGCGTAGTCCCAAGGCGCTTCGCGCTCGGGACGAAGCACGGGCTATGTATTCTATGTATTTTGTCTACATTCTGTGCAGTATCATTTATCCCGACCAAACCTACGTGGGTTTCACCAAGGCCGTGGATCCAAGGGTCAAAAAGCATAATGAAGGGGGGAATGTTTCCACAGCCAGGTATCGCCCATGGAAACTGGTTTTCTACTGTGCGTTCGAAGACAAATCCCGCGCACTTGCTTTCGAAACTTACCTGAAATCCCATTCGGGCAAAGCATTTTCCACCAAACGTCTTCTTTAGCGTGCCCTGCGTAGTTTCCCGTCTTTCCCATGAAAACAAACCCATTATGGATCCGCATAGCTTGCCTCATCACGGGGCTTGTGGCCGTTATTGCGTCAACAACGGCCACGGAACCGGGCTGGAAATCTCATTGTTATAATAATTATAAAATCAAGTTTGATATTCCCGCTCACTGGATCAGCAAGTTGTCGAATATGGGCTTCGGCTTGACGCAAATCATGTGGCAAAGCCCGGACAAGACATTGCAATTCACGCTCTTTGTCGGATCGCCCGAGACTAAGAGGAATCCCCGGTATATTCTGAAAGAATTTGCGAAATTCGCCAATGTGATGTATGTGGACAACAAAGTCCAGGACACAACAATTAACGGAATGGAAGCCTGCTCGATCAAAGGCAAGAATAACACAACCCAGCTTCCCGTAATGATCGATGTGGCGGTTCGATACGACTATTATTTTGTTGCCGTGGGCAAGGCTAATAACGCCGACACGTTCAATAAACACGCTAACCTGTTCAAATCCATCGTTAACACCCTGACTCCGATGATAAAATAAAAAAACACCCTAGAGTTTTCGGGATGCATTAGGCCCTGAAGTTAAGCGCAGCGCATACTTCGGGGCAACTGTTTTATGTAGCGGTGGGCTCTGACCGCCGTCGTTCTTGCGGCGACCAGAGGTCGCCGCTACAACATGAT
>CAYQNY010000042.1:0-20080 GCA_964418925.1 uncultured Verrucomicrobiota bacterium | reverse complement strand
AGACCGGTCCTAGAATAAGCAGCTGATTGTAATTGCGGATGGCCTGGTTTAACGTCAGCGGGACGTTAAACCAGGCCATCCGCAATTACAATCAGCTTCTTATTCTAGGACCGGTTTTCCCCCATGAAGTCGCCGGATTTTCGGGCGGGAGCAAGTACCTGTTCCCCGGCATTTCCGGACCCGAAATGATTGATTTTATTCATTGGCTGGGGGCGATCATTACGAACCTGAAAACGATCGGCATCCGCGACAATCCAGTGCGCGCCGTGCTTGATGAAGCCGCCGCACAAGTCCCGCTACCAGTTCATGCTGTCTCGATGGTCGTGCATAACGGCAGACTGGCGCATGTGTCGGTAGGCGGTATGACGGAATCCTGGCGCGCCGCGGTGGAACAGTCGCAACGCCTGCACGTGGTGCGCAAACCGCGCCTATATCAGCGTGTACTCGCCTGCGCGCCGAAAATGTATACTGACCTGTGGACCGGTGGAAAATGCATGTATAAGTGCGAGGCGGTTGTGGCCGATGGCGGTGAAATTATTATTTATGCCCCGCACATCACCTCGTTTTCGATTACCCATGGCCATGTATTGGAGCAGATCGGTTACCATGTGATCGGCTATTATTTACAGCAACCCGAACGATTTAAGGGCATCTCGCGCGCCATCATGGCGGTTTCCTCCTATATGAAAGGCGCCGGCGAATATTGCGATGGCGTGGAGCGTCCGCGCATCCGCGTAACGGTCGCCTCGGGTATCAGCCGGGAAGCGTGCGAACGTGTCGGCCTGGGATATGCTAACCCCACACGGATCAACCTGCGCGACTGGCCGAACCGCGAAGAAAAAGGCCTGCTGTTTATCGAAAAGGCCGGCGAAATGTTATACCTACCACAGGAGAAAGGAAGGTCGCCATGAAAGCTATCCGCGTCTATGGGCCAAAAGACGTTCGCTATGAAGACGTGCCGATGCCAAGCCTCGGCCCGGATGATGTCCTGATCCGCATCCAGGCTGCGGGCCTATGCGGAACCGACTTGGAAGTATATGACGGCACTATGTTTTACATTACTACCGGCATGACCAAGTTACCGTTCATTCCCGGCCACGAATGGGCCGGCAAGGTAGTAAAGACGGGAAGCGCCGTCCATGAGTTCAGCCCGGGTGATAAAGTCACCGGCGAGTGCACGGTAAGTTGCCGCATGTGCCCTTATTGCATGAAAGGCTGGTATAACCAGTGTCCCCACCGCACCGAAACCGGCCTGCTCAACCGCAACGGCTGCTTCGCCGAATTTATTGCGTTTCCCCGCAGCCACCTGCACAAGTGCAACAAAATGAATTTCGACGAAGCCGCCTTCATCGAGCCAACCGGCGTGGCGCTTTATGCCACCAAGCTGGCACAAACCTGCCCCGCAGATACCGTGGCCGTTATGGGGCCGGGCCCGATCGGACTGTTTGCCGTCCAGACTGCCAAAGCATACGGCGCGCGCCAGGTAATCCTGGTGGGAACCCGTGAGGAACGACTAAAAATCGGCCGGCGCCTGGGCGCCGATGTCACGATTAATTTACGCACCGAAAAACTGGCCGCCAAGGTCCGCGAAGCCACGGATGGTCATATGGTGGACGTTGTCATCGAGGCGGTCGGCAAAGCATCGGTATGGGACGACATTGCCGCCATCATCGCGCCGCGCGCCCGCGTGGCCATGACTGGCCTTTTTGCCGGCCAGAAATGCACGGTTGATTTTGATCCGCTCGTGTTAAATAATATTACCATCCTCGGCTCGCTGGGCGGACCAAGTGTATGGGATGAGGCCATCGAGTTATACGAACGCGGCAGAATCACGGCCAAACCGCTAATCACTCATCATCTTCCGCTGAAAGATTTTGTACAGGGAATCGAGATCATGCGCAACCGCACCGGAAATGCGATAAAAGTCATATTGGATCCATAACATGAAAAAAATAGGCGATACAACACCATCGACAACAGCCAATGCCACCGGATTTAACGGCAAGGTAGCCGTAATTACCGGAGCTGGCGGTGCTATTTGTGGGGCGATCGCGCGCGCACTGTCGGCATACGGCGCGTCGGTGGCCATATGGGATCTGTCAGAAGCGGCCGCCCAGCGTCAGGCCAAGGCAATCCAAGCGGCCGGCGGTAGCGCCTTGGCCGTAACCTGTGACGTGCTGGACCGGCCGGCCATCGAACACGCCATGCAGGCCACGCTGGCCGAGTTTCAAACCGTTGACATCCTTATTAACGGGGCGGGTGGCAGCCGCCGGGAAACCACCACGGCACCGGATCTCTCATTTTTTGATATGTCATCCGAGGCCCTGATGAAGACCATCGCTTTAAACTATTCAAGCGCCGTTCTGCCATCACAGGCTATTGGCCGGCTTTTCGCTAAGCAAAAACACGGCGTAATTTTGAATATTGCCTCCATCGCCGGCATCCGGCCGCTGACACGCGCCATCGGTTATTCGAACAGTAAAGCGGCGGTCATCAGTTTTACACAGTGGTTCGCCGTGCACATGGCACAGGAATATTCACCGCATATCCGGGTCAACGCCCTGGCGCCGGGCTTTGTGCTGACCGAGCAGAACCGCTTCCTGCTCATCGATGAAAAAACCGGCCAGCCCACGGAGCGGGGCCGGCAGATTATCCGACACGTTCCAATGGGGCGCTTAGCCGCGCCTGAGGAAATGGTGGGTGCAGCCCTGTGGCTGGTTTCCGATAGCGCCAGCTTCGTGACCGGCGCCGTCATTCCCGTGGACGGCGGCTTTACCGCCATCTCCGGGGTATAACACTTCTGTATCCGGTGCGTAGGGTTGGAATGGTTGAGTCCACGAAACCTTCCGCCGATAAAAGGCGTTTTGCAAGCGACTAACAAATATGGGTGGATTGTAAAATTAAATGTCGCATTGGAGGTGATTGATCTACACTATTCATGCTGCGATCTCACGGGTATAGCAATGCTGAGCGGACTGGTAGTTCAGACATTTGCGTGGGCAATTGTTGATCCAGTCTTGAACGGTTTGAACAAATGCGGAGCTGAAGGCGCCAATATCTCGTCCCTTGGCAATAAACCGTCGGATAAACCGATTAGCATTCTCATTGGATCCGCGCTCCCAAGACGAATAGGGATGCGCATAATACAATTTAACACGCTTTTTTTTGCTGAAAGCCGAACGCTCCATGCTTTCAACATCAAGAAACTCACTGCCATTATCAGCGGTGATGGATTTAAACTGCGCCCGGAATTGAGGCGCCCCCATCGAACCCTCCATACTCCGAAGAGCTTTGAGTACCGCTTGTTGAGTTTTGTTCGGCAATTTCCTGATGATCGTCTGTCTGGTTTTCCGTTCGACGATGGTCATCAGAACAGGTTTGGAAGCGTCCTTGCCGCCCACGACCAAATCGATTTCCCAGTGACCGAATTTCTCGCGCTTTTCAACTTTTTCGGGCCGCTTCTCAATGCTGGTCCGACACTGATGGCGCTTCTTTAACCTTCTCAATGACCGTCTCTTATATTTTTTTCGCTTTCTCTTCTCCCACAAATTTTCGTTAGTCACTCCCTTAATCAATCCCTGATCGATATAAGCGTACAATGTTTTTGCGCACACGCGCCCGGCCATATCCATTGTCTTCATTCTGTCGGCCACAACGGCCGGGGATTGGTTATCTTCACGGATTTGTTTGCTTACGTAAGAGGCCATGGTGTAGTTGGTTCCCAGTTTCAGCTCCGGCCCTTTGGCCGTTGCGTTCAGATCATGCGCGTCCTGGTTCCATGGCCGATATTGATCGAAAAGGAGATGGTAGGATCAAAGCTTGGATTTGCGATTCGCTGGGAGGTGTTCGCGGAATCGCTTCAGGATTATCAATTGCTTCAGACCCTGAAGGTTCGACCGGAGACGCTGGCCGGGGAATTCATGGATTACAACCGGTTTCCCAAGTCCGCGACATGGGTTTGGCATCGGCGCCGGCAACTACTGACACGCGCCGGGGCGGAAAGAAATTCGCATTGATAATTCACAGGGACTGGTTGATCTGCAGTCATCCTGAATGAATAAAGCGATTTTGCCTTGGCCTTCGGATTCAACCCCACGGTTCAAAGAAATAAAAGACCAAATGACAAAGCGGCTTGACACACGGCACGGGCTGTTTAAGCTGTTACTGTTTTCTATGAAACTAATGGATAAATATATCCTGCGGCAGTTTTTTGTCCCGTTGGGCTACTGCCTGATAACCTTCTCCATGGTTTTCGTGATTTTCGACTTGTTTGAACACCTGTCGGATTTTATAGACGCTAAAACCCCTCTATTCCAGATCATCAGGTATTATCTGCTGATTTTACCCGCCCTGCTGGTGTATATCGCGCCGATTTCACTCCTGCTGGGCCTGCTCTATAGCCTCTGGCATTTGACGAAAAACAACGAGTTGACGGCCATGCGCGCCAGCGGCATCAGTCTCTATCGCATTGCCATTCCCATTTTTGCCGTGGGACTGTGCTTTAGTATAACCGTAACCATCTTTCAGGAAACATTAGCGCCCTGGACGAGCTACTGGGCCGAGCAATTTATCCAGCAACAGGAAGATGGTGATGAAATATCCATGCAGTACGCACTGAACCTGCCCTATAACAACGAACGCGCGCATCGGTTCTGGGTCATCCGCAAGTTCGATCTCCAGCTTCACAATATGCAGGGCATTAAGATTGTTCAGCAGCGCCCGGACGGTTCCGACCTGGAAACCATTCGCGCCGAAGAAGGCCGATACTATGACAGCCGCTGGTGGTTTTTCAAGGTTACGACCCAGAAATATGATTTCTACAACAATCCGGTCGGACCGGTGGAAACCGTTCCTCTAAGACAAATGACTGATTGGGAGGAAACTCCGGATGATTTTATCAATGAAGTCAAGGACCCCCTGTTTCTCTCGGCCTGGGAATTATGGAATTTCCTGGTCACTCACAAAAAACTATCCGAAAAAACCTACGCCCGAATATCAGTGGACATGTTTTCCCGGCTGGCCATGCCCTGGACCTGCCTGGTGGTCACCTTGTTCGGTGTTCCCTGCGGCCTGCGTACCGCCCGCAAAGGCGCGTTTCTGGGCATTATAATTGCGCTATCAACGTTTTTTATCTTTTATCTTCTGATGACCTTCTGCCAATGGCTGGGTAAGAATCAGATTATCACCCCGATCGTCAGCGCCTGGCTTCCGAACACGACCTTTATCCTGATTGGATTTTTCCTCATGGCACGGACAAGGTAACTAATGCGCATCGTCATTGCCCCCAACAGTTTCAAGAATTGCCTGCCGGCGCGCGCTGTGGCTGAAGCCATGGCACGCGGCATCCATGCCGCTTGTCCGGAGGCCGTGACGGATATCATCCCCCTTTCCGATGGCGGCGACGGTTTAGTCGCCGTAATGGGCGCTCAATTACCAGGCGACCTGATCTCCACGAAAACACTGGATCCGCTGGGACACCCGCTTCAGGCCCTCTGGTTCAAAACACGGGATTACGCTTTGATTGAAATGGCGCTGGCTTCCGGGCTGGCCCGGCTGAAAGGACCCCGGGAATACGCACCGCTGACTGCATCCACATTCGGCACCGGGCTTTTGATTCGCGCCGCTCTGGATCACGGATGCCGGCGCATCATTCTCGGTCTGGGCGGCAGCGCTACGGTGGACGCGGGATGCGGTATGGCCTCGGCCCTGGGCTTCCGGTTTCTTGATCATCAGGAGCAACCAATTCCGGCTGGCGGCGGCGGACTGGACCGCCTGGAGCGCATCACAGCCGATCGGGCGGACGACCGCATAAAAACAATCACAGTTGTCGCATTAACCGATGTTCAAAATCAGCTGCTCGGCGAATCCGGCGCCGCGCGCGTTTTTGCACCCCAGAAAGGCGCGTCACCCGCCGAGGTCAAGACGCTGGAACATAATCTGGCCCACTGGTCCCTGGTAGTCGAACGCGATCTCGGCCGATCCGTTGCCGCCATCCCGGGCGCCGGGGCGGCCGGCGGCCTGGGCGCCGGATGCATGGCATTCCTCGGCGCCACCCTGGTTTCCGGCGCCCAATGGATGGCGGAACAGACCGGTCTTAGGGAAGCCATCCGCCAAGCGGACCTGGTGCTGACAGGCGAAGGACGCATTGACCGGCAGACAGCGCTCGGCAAAGTGCCGGCCCATGTGGCTCGCATTGCCAAGTCCCTGAATAAGCCGGCCATTGCCCTGGGCGGCTCCGTCGCTGACAACACGGATTTGACTTCCCAGGGCATCACCCGCTGTGTATCCATAACACCGCCGGGCGTCTCTTTGGACGAAGCGATCAAAAAGGCCAAAACAAACCTTGAAAAAACATCGGCAGAACTTATGATATCTTGCAGGAGGTAATTATGTCGCCATCTATTTCCGTCATTGAACCGGTCAGCCGTGCCATGACCACGGTTAAGCAGATATTATTTTCCCCTTTTGACATGGTTAAGTGGCTGGGGCTGGGCTTTACCGCCTGGCTGGCCATGCTGAGCAACGGCAGTCCGACATTTAACCTCGGGAATTTCTGGAACAACGAATCGGGTAGTCAACCATTTCAAGAGGTCTGGAATTGGACTCTGAACCACGTGATGCTGGTCGTTGCACTAGCCGTCTGCATCGGCGTGTTCGTCCTGGTCTTATCGTTGATTGTTGCCTGGGTCAGCAGTCGCGGAAAGTTCATGTTCCTGGACAACGTGATTCATAACCGGGCGGAAATCGTCGCACCGTGGAAAGGATACCGGATTCAGGGCAATTCCTATTTCCTGTTCTCCATCTGTTTTGGACTGGCATCCCTGGCGGTGTTCGGCATCATACTTCTCATCAGCGTGCTTATCGCCATGCCGGATATCACGCAACAGCATTGTGGCATCAACGCCGTCTGCGCGATCAGCCTGGGAAGTGTACTATTCCTGGTGTACGTCATTACCCTAACATGCGTGATGATGTTCCTGGAGGATTTCATCGTCCCCATCATGGCGCTCCGGTCATGCCGGACACTCGCTGCCTGGCGCCTGTTTTTCGATTTATTCAAGACCCACACAGGAACTTTCATTCTGTACCTGCTGTTTAAAATTGTGCTGGGCTGGGCAGTGGGCGCCATTAGTATGATGCTCTGCTGTTTTCTGTGTTGTGTCATGTGGATTCCGTATATCGGCACGGTAATTCTACTGCCGCTCTTTGTATTCCTGCGTTGTTATTCGATCCATTTTCTGGAACAGTTCGACGACTCTTACCGGCTATTCAAACGGGAGTCCACGGATTATATCTCTGTCAGCCGAGAACCGCCGTTAACCCCGGCGTAGCAGACTGACAACGCCGAGAAAAGGCAGGACTGTGTCATGCTCTCAATGGCGTGAATTCCGCCGTGGCGGAATTCACGCCCTACCAAGTTGAGAGGGTAATTGTATGTAGGGTGGGAATGGTTACCGACTTTCCCGCCACGAGAATGACGCCGCCCGACAAGAAAAGAGAACCAACGACCTGCTGGGAGGGACAAATCCACGATGTCAATCATCAAAGAGATTTTAAAAAAGGCCGTGTCCCAGGACGCCTCGGATATCCACTTCAAGGCGAATGAACCGCCCTTTTTCCGGGTTCAAGGACATCTGACCGAAAGCGGGTTTCCAAAAATGAGCGCTGACGACCTGCAATGCGTCGTCGTGGACGTCATGCCGGAGCACATCAAGAGAAAGAACGAGCCGGATCATGAAATGGACTTTTCACATTACGAAGAAGGCGTGGGCCGTTTCCGCGTCAATGTATTTCTCTCGCATCATATTCCCACGCTCGCGCTGCGGCACGTAAAAACCCAGATTCCCTCGATTGCCGAACTCCACCTTCCGGATATTTTTACAAAGCTTGTCGCTGTCAACGGCGGCATCCTCATGGTCTGTGGCGCCACGAGCTCTGGTAAATCCACCACGCTGGCCGCCATGATTCATTGCATCAACACTAACCAGCGTGACCGGATCATTACGATCGAAGATCCCGTGGAATACCTGTTCCCGGATATCAAGTCGGTCATCACCCAGCGGGAAGTGGGGCTGGATACTCCGTCTTTCCATTCGGCGCTCAAGCATGTGCTGCGGCAGGATCCGGATGTGATCATGATTGGCGAAATGCGGGATCAAATCAGCCTGTCCGTTGCGCTGAGCGCCGCGGAAACCGGGCATCTGGTGTTGTCCACTCTGCATTCCACGACAGCGGCGCAATCCATCTATCGTATTCTCAGCTTCTTCCCGGCCGAGGAGCGGGAACAGGTGCGTCTGTCGGTCGCCGCCAACCTGACGACGATCATATGCCAGCGTCTGGTGCCTGCCATTCGCGGCGGGGTCCTGCCCCGTGGAAATCATGATCAACACGCCTTCAATCCATAAACTCCTGTTGGAAAATAAACTGGAAATCCTGCAAGCCGCCATTGAAACCGGCCAGGAAGACGGTATGCAAACCTTTAACCAAGCCCTGTACCAACTGATCAAAAACGGCCAAATCACCGAAAAAGAAGGCATGGCCCATTCCCCAAGTCCGGAAGCCCTTAAAATGAATCTCCAGGGCATATTCCTTGATGAAGGCCGCCGCATTCTCGGAGAATAAGCCGATTACTCGCGCATCTAAACCTCTGTTTCTTGGAAAGCAGTCGAATCTATAGATAATCAGGATAGCATGCACTGGCGTCCCATAGGGACGCCAGTGATCAATAATAATAAACCACAGGAGCAAGTCATGAGTGCATCGGTATCCGCGCGTCGTCCCGATTTTTCAGCATTATCAAAAACTCAACGTCAGTTCGCGCCGGCAGCCCGCACACTGGTCGGGCACCTGCCCACGATCGCCATCACGCCGGTGGCCGACGGACGCACCGGCGCCTATGAAAGCAATGTCGCCGGAACCTGGCGCATGGCGGAAAAGGTCCATCGGCTAATTGCCAGCAAGGTAAAACTGCCCGACGGAACGCCCGTGCGCATCGTCGTGGCGCCTGAAATCGTCTATGGACCGCGCAGTGGCGCCCTGGCCCAGGCATACTACGCCCGCGAAGGCGTTAGCGCCAACATCTGGGTCAGCCGATCATGGGCATATAGTGACGAGTTAATGAGCGTCTGCCAGGGGCTTGGCAGCAGCGAATGGATACAGGCCGCTTATGGATTAAACCAGACGGATCGGCCGGGTGCCGTCTGGCTGAAGGCGTTTTGCGCCGCCATGGATGAAAAGAAACGCCCCATTTTTTCCATCTACAATCCCGACTTGGAGACCGAGGCCGGCGACCTGCCGCCGTACGTCGCTGAACGTTTGCTTCGTTTTGCGCGTTGCGCGGCCGCGGCCGCTGAAATGCGCGGGAAAAATTACCTGTCGCTCGGCGGTGTCTCCATGGGCATCATCGGATCCGACGTCCGGCGCAACATCATGCTGAATACGCTTGGCATGGGCACGGTATCCGTGGACATGGTGACGATCAAGGGCCGCATGGATCAGGACTTCTATGACCATGAGGAACTGGAGAAGGCCTTTCGTTTCATGAAGAAAAATTTCCGCTTCGATTTTGGCCAAGGTCGCCGCCCCTACCCGCCCGATGATCTTCTGCGCCTGTGCCTCCTCATGACAATGATTACCCGCGACCTGATGATCGGCAACCCGAAGCTGGCCAACTCGCGCCTGGGAAAAACGCAGGGATTCAAGGCGGACGTGGAACGCGCCCAGGGCTGTAACGCCATCCTGGCGGGTACCCAGGGCCAGCGGGCCTGGACGGACCTGTATCCGAATTTTGACGTCACGGAATCCATCCTTAACAGCTCGTTTGACTGGAACGGATTCCGGGCGCCCTTCCTGGTAGCCACGGAAAATGACGCCAAAAACGGCATCGGCATGCTCACCGCCAACTTGCTGACAGGTCTGCCGCAGTTATTCGCCGATATCCGCACCAACTGGACCGTGGCCAGCATCAAAAAGGCGACGGGGAAAAACATTTCAAAAATCGCGCCCAATGGGTTCATTGACAAGCGTAATTCCGGCGCCGGCGCTCTGGATTACGCATTGGACGTACTCAGGCTCGTGAAACAAGGCCGGGGCCTGAGCATACAGGACGTGGCGGACGCCATACGTTCCAATGCCGGTCTACAGAAAAAACTTATCACCGCCGCCATGCGAAACACCACCTATATGCGCGCGGCTCTCGAATATTTTCCCGGCGACGGTCTTTCCAGCCACTATCGAACCCCGGGCAACATCCCCATGACCGCCTATCGCTATAATGTCGTGGGTAACCAGTTGACCTTCTCCGTGGTCGAAGGCCAAACCATTAAACTGCCGCCAGCTGTTGCCGAGCACGTCAGTCGGGTCACCGACCCCACCTGGCCGGAAACCTATTGGGCGCCGCGGGACATGTCCTCGTTCCATTACATGTCAAAAATCGGGCCGAACCACGACGCCAACTCCTTTGGATGGATCGGCGCGGACATGATCACGCTGAACGCCATGTTGCGCATCCCCGTGGATATGCATAATATCCCCGCCGAGCAGGTGTTCCGCCCCACGATGTGGGATCGGTTCGGAGGCGACGATTTCAGGACCTGTCAGGCATTGGGGCCCTTGTATCAATAAGTCCCGCGGAAACGCTCAACGCTCAACATCGAACGTCCAACGTTCAAGAGTTTCCATCATTAAATGTTCAAAGTTGGACGTTGAATGTTGAACGTTTTCCGGTTTGCCCGACATGGAATCTAAATCGGAAGAAAGGATGTCGAAGTCGCAAGGTTCATATGCTGATGGCTGATCGCTTTTCATCATGGACGCACCCCTTAAAACATCGTTCACCTATAAGCTCACGGACACCCAGCAAATCCTGCTGACGGAACTTCTGCGGGCGGGTAACTATCGTCCGCTCACCAGGGAGCACACGCTGATCGCGGCCGAGACCGACTCGTGCAATATCGCGCTGTACACGAGCGGAAAATGCCTCATCCAGGGCAAGGGGGCGCAGGAATTTGTCACGTTCGTGCTGGAACCCAAGGTGATGGAATCGGTCCGGGTCGGCTACGAGGAATTGCTGAATCCGGAGGCCTACGCGCCGCACATGGGTATTGATGAAAGCGGCAAGGGCGATTTTTTCGGTCCGCTGGTCATTGCCGGCGCCTATGCTGACAATAACCTTGCCAAAACCATGCTGACCATGGGAGTCAAGGACAGCAAGAACATTTCCAGCGACAAGCGGGCGCTGGAACTGGCACGGGACATTCGGAAACTGCTGGGTAAGCGGTTCAGCCTGGTACTCATTGGACCGGAAGCCTATAACCGACTGTACGCGAAAATGCGCAGTGTCAACACAATCCTGTCATGGGGCCATGCCCGCGCCATTGAAAACCTGCTGGCCAACGTTCCGAACTGTCCGCGCGCGATTTCCGACCAGTTCGGAGACAAGAAACAGGTTGAACGCGCCCTGATGAGCAAAGGGCGAAAGATCGAACTGGCACAGCGCCACCGCGCCGAAGCGGACGTTGCCGTTGCCGCGGCCTCCATTCTAGCTCGAGCGGCTTTCCTCCACACGCTTCAGCAGATGGGCAAACAGTATGAACAGCGATTCCCGAAGGGCGCCTCCGAGGCCGTTATCGCCGCCGGGCAGGCGCTGGTTGAAAAGCAAGGCCCCCCCGTCCTGCTGAAGACCGCCAAATGTCACTTCCGGACCGCCGATGTGGTACTGGAAAAACTATCGCTCAAACGGAGCATTCTGGGACCTGCAGGCGCCGCCATCTCCAAGCCACAGCGGAATTTCCGCCGGCAAAGCGCAAATTCGCAATAAGTTTGCCGCGACACGGGATAAAGATCAGCGTTCGGGCCTGCCTGCCGTAGCCCATCGAAGTCAGGCTTTCGGCGAAGATGGGGCGAAGGCAGGTGTAGAGACGGTTCGAGACGCCGCTCTGGGCATCGAGAACTGCGACTTTGCCGTTCTCACGAACGGCCCCTACACAACCAATGCCACGGAATTGGATAGTGTAGTGGCAGTTCGCCTGCCCGCCACAGCCCGACTTGTCTCGGCGAAGCTCGCAGAGCGGAGACGGAAGAGCACAGGCGGGTTTCCCGAACACTGAACACTGGAGCCTGTCTGCCGCAGGCGAGTTTGTCCGTCCTATGGCGGATCCACCAGCTTGCGCAGTTCCGGAATGGGCCGCAGGACCTTGCCTTCCGGTGAGAGGCACACATGCACCGTATAGCCCGTGACAATGAGTTTACGATCCCGGTGAATCTCATAGGCAATACGGATACGCAATCCCTGGATCTCGCATCGGGACGAGACGATCAGCAGATCGTCAAAATGGGCCGGGGCCTTATACTCGCAATGAACTTCAATGACAGGCAAAAACACGCCGCGTTTCTCCAGTTCAGCATACGCTAAACCGACCTGCCGCAATAATTCCGACCGCGCCATCTCAAAATACACGAGATAATGGGAATAATAGACAAACCGCATCTGGTCGGTGTGCGCATAAGGTACCCGAATGGAATGCTTAAATACCTTGTCTGCGGCCATGATTGCTATCCTCCTTTTCACACCGTGTGTATCAGTTTCAGCGGTTTCTGTCAAAGAAGAGATACATAAAAAGCAACGCTATAAGAACGACCACGACAGAGCGTGGGCGCGGAAATGGTTGATGGCTGATGGTTGATGATGGGCCAGAATCGCGCCGGCAAAGCATTCTCCATTAACAATTAACCCTGAACCATTCCCCTATTCACGGGTTTGCACCGCGATCCGGGGCCAATCCCCGCGCTTGACTCCGCGGCGCAGGCAGTGGCAGAATGGCCGCATGGCACTCAGCCGAAAAGAAAAACTGGAACGCTATTTTCTGGAAGTGATTCAGAATCGCCGGAACAAACGGTTTGATCGGGGGCTCCGCACTGTTCTCCGCCACCTGTCCCTTATCTATGGCAGCCTCATGACGGCCCGCCATTTCCTGTATGAAAAGGGTATTTTCCGCCACCATACGCTGGGATGCCAGGTCATCAGCATCGGCAACCTCACCGTGGGAGGAACGGGTAAGACACCAGTCGTCGAAGTATTCGCCCGCGAGCTCCAGAAGGCCGGTCGCAAGGTGGCTATCCTCAGCCGCGGCTACATGAAGGTCGAACACGGATTCTGGAAAAAAACGCTGGATAAAATCACGGCCCGGGAACGGCTCCGCCCGCCACGCATTGTCTCTAATGGGCATGAGCTTCTGCTGGATTCAGCCATGAGCGGCGACGAACCGTACATGCTGGCTTCCAATCTACCCGATGTAACTGTGCTCGTGGATAAAAATCGCGTCAAAAGCGGACGTTACGCCGTGGATAAATTCCAGTGCGACACCCTCATCCTGGATGACGGATTTCAGTACCGCGCCCTGAAGCACCGGGTTGAAATCGTCCTCGTGGACTGCACCGACCCCTTCAGCAACGGCTATGTTCTTCCCCGCGGTCTGCTGCGTGAATCAATTGCCAACCTTCGACGCGCGGACTTTATTTTCATCACCAAGGCCACCGGGAAAGACGCGGAAACGCTGCAGACAACCCTGCATGATCTGAATCCCCGCGCCGAAATCTCGATGTGCGCTCACCACTCCAAATATCTTCAGAACGTTTATTCCGGCGAACGCAAGGAATTGGGCTTCCTGAAGGAGCGGACAGTGGCGCTGGTATCGGGCATCGCCAGTCCGGATGGCTTTGAGAAAGAAATCCGGCGCCTCGGCGCCGGCCTCTGTTACCTCAAGCGATTCGCGGATCACCATCGGTATACCCAGCAGGAGATTATTGACATCATCAATAAAGCGAAAAAGCAGAATGCGTCCGCAATTATCACTACTGAAAAAGACGCCGTACGGTTTCCCAAGATCGAACGCCAGGATGTTCCCATATATTTCCTGCGCGTGGAAATTGAACTGCTCAGTGGAGTAGAGGATTTTCATGCCTGCATATCCCGAATCTGTTTCCGATGACTGGCGCGCCGAGCGCCATCAACGGCATAAAGCGCCGGCGATGCCGTCAGACACGGCGCTGATCACCGGCGTCAACTGGCTGGGCGACAGCATCATGAGCATGCCGGCCCTGCAGGCCTACCGGCAGGCCCATCCGCAAACCCGGCTCGTAATGCTGGTGAAACCAAAGCTCGCTCCCCTCTGGACTCTGCATCCCGACATTCATGAAATCTGGACCTTGCCGGACAGTCTGAACGGCATGATGCGGATCGCGCGCCAGGCCGCTGCCCGGCAATTCCGCGCCGCTTTTATTCTGCCGCATTCCTTGCGCTCCGCGTTGGTTCCCTTTCTGGCGCGCGTTCCGGAGCGAGCGGGATTACCCGGTCATGCCCGCGACTGGATGCTGACCCGCGTCGTCCGGCCACCGGCAATTCCCGGACATGAGCATCAATGTTATGAATACATGGCGCTGTTGGGTATGCCGGAAAGACCGGCGGAAAGACCGCGCTTGATTCTACCCCCAGCCCTCCGCGACCGGGCACTGGACCGTCTGGGCGGCTCGGAACCACCTCGATTGGCCCTGATGCCGGGAGCGGCCTACGGCCCGGCCAAGCGTTGGCCGGCCAAACATTTCATCACCTGCGGAAGAATGTTGAAAACCAGCCTGAACTGCGGTATCGTGTTGCTGGGATCGGCTTCCGAGTATGATCTCTGCGAGCAGGTGGCTCAAGGCATCGCCCCCGGAACGGTTAACCTCGCGGGACAAACAACATTGCCGGAATTGGCGGCAATACTTTCCCGCTGCATTCTGGTTGTGGCCAATGACAGCGGCGGCATGCATCTGGCCACGGCTGTCGGCGTTCCCGTGCTGGCGATTTTCGGGATTACGGATTCCCGGAAAACGGGACCGTTGGGATCGCAAACGCGGGTGCTGCAGACCGGTAATCGGCAAAGCCGGGATATCGGAAGAATATCAAAGGAGGCCGAACTGAATTTGAACCGTATCCGGCCGGAACAGGCGCTGGAGGCCGCCCGCGACCTGCTCGCCCACGCGCCGGCAGACCGGATTCCCGGAGATAATCATGCGCGATAAAATTTCAGCCTGCCTGACCGTCGGCAACGAGGAAAATAATATCCAGCGCTGCATGGATAGCCTGTCCTGGGTTGATGAAATCGTCGTGGTGGACAGTTTCAGCAAGGACCGCACGGTGGAAATCTGCAGGCAATACACGGACCGCGTGTATCAGCATAAGTGGCTGGGATATGTCGGCCAGAAGGAACTGATCAAGAAAATGGCGATGCATCCGTGGATTCTGTTCATTGACGCCGATGAAGAAGTCTCGCCGGAACTGCGTAATGAAATTATCCATGAATTCGAAAGCGGCAACAATCGGAAATATGACGGCTATAAGTTCCCGCGCAAGGTGTATTTCCTGGGAAAATGGATCATCCACGGCGGGTGGTGGCCGGACCTGAAAATGAGACTGTACTGTAAAGACAAGGGGATCTGCACCGGCCACGAACCCCACGATCATGTCCTGGTAACCGGCCCTGTGAAACGCCTGCAGGGATGCCTGTACCATTATACCTATGACGATATTTCCGACCAAATCCTGACTCAGAACCGGTTTTCGACCATCTCCTCCGCCGGATTATTCCAGCAACATCGGCGCTTTTCCGGCATTGACCTGGTGTTCAGGCCTTTATTCCGATTTTTCAAAGGTTATATCCTTAAACGGGGATTCCTCGACGGCTATCGCGGTCTGATTATCTCAACGCTGATTGCGGTGGAAGTTTTCTTTAAATACGCCAAGCTATGGGAATTGACGTTTGTCAAAAAACAGGTTCCGGCCGACAATGATCCCGCAACGCCTGCGGACCGGAATCCGGAGAATGAATCACTCAACACCATGACCGACAAACAGCCCGTACAAACCCCGGAGCCTTAGTGCAGGCGTTCATAAATACGGTGACGTATCCAAGCAAACCCACCCCGCCACGCCTCCGGCGTGGTAAACCGTCGGCTTGCCCCGCTAAAAGCGGGGCACCCCTCCGAAGGAGGGGATTCTCTGCGCAGTTCCCCTCCTTGGAGGGGAGGGGGTGGGTTCAAAATCCATCACCATATTTACGAGCCAGAGCATTTAGTGCTCCAATTCACAAGTACACAAAATAAATTCCTGGCTCCCTCGACGGGAAAGGAAACGCCCTTGAACAATCAACGCGTCATACGATCGGCCGGTCTGGTAAGTTTCTTTATTATGATCAGCCGCACTTTCGGCCTGATTCGTGACATTGCCATGGCCGCCTTCTTCGGCAGTTCCATGGCCATGGACGCCTTCGTGGTAGCCTTTACCATTCCCAACCTGTTTCGAAACCTGTTCGGCGAAGGAGCACTCTCCTCGGCATTCGTTCCCGTATTCACGGAAACCATGGAAAAACAGGGACGCGATACCGTCTGGCGGTTCGCCGCGAACATGATGTCGCTTCTCAGCCTCGTGCTGGCGGCACTGGTTGTAGCCGGCATCCTGCTGACATCAGGACTGCTGGCTGTGTTTCCATTCAGTCCGCGGGTGGCCATGATTCTTGCCCTGCTCCAGATCATGCTGCCTTATATGTTCTTCATCTGCCTGGCGGCTTTTTTCTCTGCCATGCTGAACACCCTGCGCCATTTTGCGGTGCCCGCCGCCATGCCCGTGATCCTGAACCTGGTGCTAATCGCCGCCCTCTTCCTGATTTGCCCGCATCTGGACGCCGAAGGGCGCCTGCGGATTGTCGTCGTCGCCTGGAGCGTGGTCCTGGGAGGCGTCGCGCAATGCCTGCTGCAACTGCCTTTGCTTTTCCGGTACGGGTTCCGTCTGCGATTGTCCTTTGACTGGAGCGATCCCCGGGTACGGCGCGTGATTCAGCTGATGGGCATCGCCGTGATCGGCACGGGAATGACTCAGATCAGCGTGCTCCTGGACCGATTCGTCGCCGTATTCCTCGGACCGGGAAGCGCTTCCTACCTGTATTACGCGGAACGGCTGATTTACTTACCGCTGGGACTGTTCGCCACGGCGCTGGGTACGGTGCTATTGCCCACTTTTTCAGGGCATGCGGCCCAGGCGCGGTCTGACAGGATTCGCGATACGCTGAACCAGTCAATCCGCCAGCTGATGTTTGTCATGGTACCTGCCGCGGTCGGCCTGCTGGTCCTGGCCCCGCCCATCGTTCAGCTTATATATGAACGGGGCGATTTCTCACCCCAAACCACCGCACTGACAGTCGTGGCAGTGCAATGTTATGCGCCGGGAATACTGGTGTTCAGCCTGCTCAAAGTCCTGATCCCGGTGTTCTACGCGCATCAGGACATGGCAACGCCCGTGCGGGTCGGCATCGCCTGCACCGGGTTGAACATGCTTCTGAAACTGATCCTGATTATGGCGTGGCAGGTGCGTCCGTTCCCCTATGCGTATGCCGGACTCGCCGCCGCCACGGTATTTTCCTCCGCCGTTGCCGTGGCAACACTGGGTATCCTGGCGCATCGCCGGTTGGGATCCTGCGGCTGGCGTTCCATTGGTATGGCCGGCGCCAAAATGCTGGCCGCCGCCCTGTTCATGGCCCTAGTGGCCCTCGCAACACACCACGCGCTCCAGCAGGCCGCCTGGCTGACGTCATGGCCCGGCCTGGCCCAAAAACTTCTCGCTGTTCTGGGCGCCATGGCCGCGGCGGCGCTGACTTATGGATTGACCGCGGCAGTTTTACACTGCGGCGAGTTGTCGGAATTCTGGAACGCGTTCCGCCGCCGCCGCGGTGAGCAAAATAAATGACCATGAACCTGCCGGATACCATCAAGGCCAAACTCCGGGAACTCCCCGACAAGCCGGGATGCTATATCATGCGCAACCGCTATGGCCGCATTATCTACGTCGGCAAGGCCGCTTCACTGCGACAACGGGTCCGGTCATACTTCCAGCAAGCCGCCCTGCACAGCGCCGACGCCAAGTTGCGGGGGCTGATCAACAGCATCGCGGATTTCGACATCATCGTGGTGCGCAGTGAAGCCGACGCCGTGCTCACGGAAGGCCAACTGATCAAGGACTACCGACCCCGCTACAACCTGTTGTTTAAGGACGATAAGCGCTTTCCCCTCCTGAGCGTTGACTTGCATCAGCCGTTCCCACGCTTCAAGCTGTGCCGGATTCAGCGATCTGACAACACCACATATTTCGGCCCTTACGCATCATCAAGAGCCGCCCGCGTAACGCTGGAATTCATTGAAAAACGGTTCGGCCTGCGTAAATGCAGGTCGCGGGTTCCGGGCGCCGCCGATCACCGGCACTGCATCAACGACATTGTCCGGTTCTGCGCGGCGCCCTGTATCGGCAAGGTAACACCCGTGGAATATCGGGACCGGGTGAACGAAACCTGCGCGTTTCTGCATGGAGAACGACCGGCGATCCTACGGGAAGTCGAGACCGTGATGAAAGCAGCCGCCCATGCGCTGAACTTTGAGAAGGCGGCAGCCTGGCGCGACACGCTGCATGGCCTTTACCAGGCCATCCGGGAACGGGCGCGGATTGCCCGCACCCCCGTCAGCCGTCATGCAGACGGCCGAACCGGCACACTGGCGTTGCGCGACGTTCTCCAACTAAAAGCGGTTCCCCATGTCATCGAAGCCTATGACATCTCCAATATCTCGGGAACCCTGGCCGTGGGCAGTCTGGTAACAGCCGTGGACGGCATCCCGCGACCCGGCCGGTACCGGCGCTTTCGGATCAAAACTCCTGACGTGAAAGATGACGCCGGCATGATGGCAGAAGTCATTCGCCGCCGGTTTAACCGCCTGAAGCAGGAAAGCGGCGCGCGGCCGGACCTGGTCCTGGTGGATGGCGGAGCGATCCAGCTTCAGGCGGCGCGCGCGGAACTGCAGACGCTGGGATTTAACGCTCTCCCGACAGTCGGCCTGGCCAAGCGGCTGGAAGAAATTTATTGGTACCAAGGCGGGCGGGTTGACATCCTTCGTCTGCCGTCGGATTCGCCGGCGTTAAAACTGTTCCAGGCGCTCCGCGACGAAGCGCACCGATTCGCCCTGGCATATCACCGGCGGCTGCGCGCGCGCCGCATTCAGGAATCCGTGCTCGACGACATTCCCGGAATCGGCGCCCGGCGAAAACAGCTGTTGCTTAAGCATTTCGGATCAGTCACCCGGCTGACGCGCGCGCCGGAACCGGCCCTCGCCGCCCTGCCCGGCATCGGCAAGGAAATGGCCAGAACCATCAAACAGGCTTTGAAGCCGAATAATGATGGATAGTTTCAGCCCCTGATGAACACGGATTTTCACTGATTATAGATGCACTAAGCAAAGAGGCTTAAGCAAGGAACGCATCACCTCGTGTAAACCGGCGGTCTTGAGCGCCAATCCGTGCAATTCCGTGCAAGCCGGATGGTTCCGGTTAACACTCAGCCCTGCTGTCGGAATATGAGTATCCCCATCCCCGCGCGTTTGCCAATTTCCGGCTTGTGCCATCCCGGCTTATGTTTTCAATTGCCCCGCCCCCTGATCCCGTGTATTCTGAAGCTCAAATTCGGAGTACAAAACCAAGCCCAAGATATTTTGAATTTTAACAGGATGAACAGGATAAATCTAATTAAAATCCCGTTGATCCTGTAATCCTGTCAAAAAAAATTTCACCATAATAAAAATCGAGGATCTGAACGGTGGGCATGACGATTACCGAAAAAATACTGGCGCGGGCCACGGGACAATCCGCCGTGAGCCCCGGCGACAATATCTGGGTCAATGTGGATATACTGCTGACGCACGATATCTGCGGGCCGGGCACTATCGGCATCTTCCATAAGGAGTTCGGCCAAAATGCCAAGGTCTGGGACCGCGAAAAAGTTGTGATCATCCCCGACCATTTCATCTTCACCCGGGATGAAAAGGCGCATCGCAACGTGGCGACACTGCGCACCTTTGCCCGGGAACAGAACCTGCCCTGTTTCTACGACCCGGCCAATGACACTTACCGCGGTGTCTGCCATGTCGCCCTGCCGCAGGAAGGGCATGTCCGGCCCGGCGAAGTCATTTTCGGCACGGATTCCCATACCTGCACGCACGGCGCGCTGGG
>CAYQNY010000041.1:0-20298 GCA_964418925.1 uncultured Verrucomicrobiota bacterium | reverse complement strand
TATTCTCAGAGTATTCTGAATTCTGACTCCTGAATTCTGAATACCTGAGTAATTAAAAGGAATAGCACATGATTACTTTGATCCAGCAGGGAGGGGCCGTGATGTGGCTGATCCTGGCCGTCGGCATCATGGCCCTGGTGGTGTTTTTAGAACGGCTGTTTCATGTGCATCGCGCGAAAATTAAGTCAGATGATTTTGTCAGGGGCATCTGTAATATTCTGAGACGCCGGAATATTAAGGAGGCGTTGAGTATTTGTGAGGAAACGCCGGGACCGGTGGCCCGGATCGTTCGCTCGGCAATCCAGCATCGCGGTCAGGATCGCTTGCTCATTGAGCAAGCGATCGATGATACGGCGGTGACGGAAATCGCGCGGATGGAACGGCGGTTCGGAGTGCTGGCGACGGTGGCACAGTTGGCGCCGTTGATGGGACTGTTGGGCGCGGTGCTCGGGCTGATCCAAACGGCGATAGCGATTGAACAGCAGGCGCCGCTGATCCAGTCGGGAGACCTGGCCGTTGGTATCTGGCCGGCGCTCATTACCACGGCGGCAGGTTTGGCCGTGGCCATTTTCAGTTACGCCGGTTATAATCTACTGGTTATCAAAGTGGAAGCAATTGTGCTGGACATGGAACGGTCGGTGGGAGAAATTATGGGCTTCTTTACCCATTCGGCATCGTCTCAGTCCGACTCACCCTCTCCCTGAAGGCGGCGGATGGCAACATTTCCCCAACAAAAGATTAGCTTGCGCTGGAGGCGGTTTCGACCGAAATACCAGTTGTATGTTGGGCCCATGCCGGTAGTGGCGTTGGTGAATGTAGCCTTGCTGATCGTGCTTTTTATGGTCTGGGGCTCGCATATCATATTGCGGCCCGGAATGATCGTTCGCCTTCCGGTCGCCGCCTTTGTATCGGGTGTGCCTTACGGACAACAGATGGTGGTGACGGTGACGCAGGAAGGGCTGGTGTTTTTTAATGATGACCGGATGCCCATGGATCGCCTGGGGCCGGCCCTGAATCAGGCCGTTCGAAAAAACAAGGACTTGTCCATGACGATTGAGGCGGATACGCGCGTACCCTATGAGACGGTCATGCGCGTCATGAATATGGCGGCGGCCGTGGGAATCCGTCAGGTTAACCTGGCAACCCGTCCTTCCTTTGGCGAAGAGGTCATGCCGTGATGGTGTCTGGACATGTAGATAGTCCGCGGCTGGTATGGCTGCTGGCCATTGGCCTGGTGCTGACCGGTATTGCCGTTATCGTGGGGCTGTTCCCAAGATGGCCGTTGCCGGCGCCGGCGCCGCGTCCATCGGCTCCACGCATCATCCTGGGGTGTATCGACCGCAATGCCTTGCGGTCGATGTCCGAACTGAGAATTATCCGATCCCCGGCCCTGATTGCCCTGTCACAGGGTGCCGTCATTCCGGGGGCAACGGCCAAGCGAGTGCATGAGGTGAATCCCCCGATGCATATGCCGCCGGAACGGCCGTGGGGGGTGAAAACACCTCCCTCCGCACGGCCGGACAGTCTGCTAACGGAAACCCGGGGCGTGCTTTGGCGCAAAGACATATCGGGCGCGGGTGTATCCTTCGGGATTTTGCAGGCGCCGGTATTTCAGAAGGAACAGGAATCCGGACCCCCTGACGTCATCGTGAAATATGGAGACGGATTAAAAAATAAAATTGTTGCGGTGCATGGATGGTCCTGGGAACCATGGGTGCAGTCGGGGCTTCCCTGGACGCTCAGCTTTGATATTCAGTCCGACGATCAGGGACGCATCACGCATGTTTTACTGGATGTTCCCGCTGCTGAGGCTGCACTTAATCAAGCGCTGATTCAAAGCCTGTATCAGCGCGGCCGGGTCCGGCCTCCCGGACCATGTCGGGGGCGGATTAAGATCAGTTTTCCCGGCCGGTAGTGATGCAAAGAGTTGAAATGTAACGCTGAAACGGATACTGTCTGAAATTGTTGATTAATTCAAGGTATAGGAATTTTAAAGATGCCATGAGCAGCATGTATTTGTAGGAGCCGACCCCCGGTTCGGCGATACGCAGACAGGAATCGCCGCATAGGGATGCGGCTCCTACATGACAGATAAGATAAAGTTGCCCCGCCGCGGGGCCTAATTTAAGATAATCCATGAATATTAAAATGGCAAAATGGTCGTCCGAACACCGGCCCGCGACCGTAACGGCGTTTTTCAAGCGCCCCGCAATAGACGCGTCCGCTGAAATACTGGCGCGGAATGTTCTGGTTGAAATCAAGGCTGATGGTGATGCGGCGGTGGTGAAGTATGCCAGGCGATTTGACGGTGCCTCCCTGTTGCCAGGCCGGTTCCGGGTCCGGCCGGCGGAATTAAAGGCGGCCCGGAAACAGGTTGATGCTGAATTTGTTGCCGCGGCCCGGGAATCCCACCGGCGGATTATGGCCTTTGCCCGGGCCGGGCTCAGGAAAAATTGGACCATGTCTTCCCCGCAAGGCGGGATGATCGGGGAGCAGTTTGTGCCCTTGAACCGTGTCGGCGTTTACATTCCCGGCGGTATGGCGCCGCTCGTGTCCACCGCGCTGATGACGGCGACCCTGGCCAGGGTCGCCGGTGTTCCGGAGATTGTGGCTTGTTCCCCGGTGGGGGCCTCGTTGAAAATGCATCCCTATATCCTCTTTGTGCTGGAACTGGCCGGAGCCACGGAAATTTACAAGATCGGCGGTATCCAGGCCATTGGCGCCATGGCGTACGGGACGGCAACAATCCCCAAGGTTCAGAAAATTACCGGGCCTGGCGGTCCCTACGTAACCGCGGCTAAATGTTGTGTCTATGGTGATGTGGGCCTGGATCTTGTGGCGGGACCCAGTGAGATCGCCGTGCTGGCTGATGATAGCGCTGCTCCGAACATGGTGGCGGCCGATCTTCTCTCTCAGGCAGAGCACGGGACGGGATATGAAAAATGCCTGCTGGTCACGACTTCGTCCCGCCTGGCAGAGCAGGTTCGAACAGATCTTATCCGCCAGGTGGAAAACTTAAGCCGCCGTGATGCCATCGGGCGGGTCCTGACTGAGGGCACATTGATCGTCGTGGTGAATCATCTCAATGACGGCATGGAATTATGCAATCTGTTCGCTCCGGAGCATCTGGAAATTATCGTGCGCGAACCGCGGGTTTGGCTGAAGAGAGTCAAAAATGCCGGCGCGATATTTGTGGGGTCGTGTACGCCGGAGTGCGTGGGTGATTTTGCGGCCGGGCCGAGCCATGTGCTTCCGACCGGCGGCACGGCGGCAATGTTTTCCGGCCTGACGGCCGATGATTTCCGCAAACGATCCAGCATTATTGCCTATACCCGGGCGGATTTGAAGGAGGCCCTGCCTATTGTCGAAGCCTTCGGCCGTGTGGAAGGTCTGGATGCGCACGCGCGATCAGCCCGCGTGCGGTTTGATTCCTGATGCATAGTAATTTGCCGCCAGCGGCGGGCGCTTCGCTCTGGATGAGAAGACGTGTTATCAGCCATAGTTGCCGCCCTTAGCGGCCTAATTCAATGTATAGGAATTTTAAAGATGCCATGAGCAGCATGTATTTGTAGGAGCCGACCCCCGGTTCGGCGATACGCAGACCGGAATCGCCGCATAGGGATGCGGCTCCTACATGACAGATAAGATAAAGTTGCCCCGTCAGGCGGGGCCTAATTAATTTGCCATGAGTGTTTGCATTAAAAAATCGGTTCGCGCGATGTCGGGATATGTTCCCGGCGAACAGCCGGTGGATCTTAAGATTGTTAAGCTCAATACCAATGAAAATCCCTATCCGCCGTCGCCGCGGATCCGTGATCTGATGGCGAAATTTGATCTTGAGGCGCTGAGGCGCTATCCTGATCCCGTCAGCCGCTCCCTGCGGCGGGTCATTGCCGATCTGCATGGATGCGTTCCGGAGCAGGTCTTTGTCGGGAATGGTTCCGACGAAATTCTGGCCTTGTGTACGCGCGCCTTTGTTGAAGACACCGGTTCCATTGGTTATTTCAACCCGTCCTATTCCCTCTACCCCGTGCTGGCGGCCATTCGCGACGTGGCGACCCGGCCGGTGGAACTGGGAAATGATTTTGGATGGAGAATGCCGCCGGATTATACCGGTTCGCTTTTCTTTTTAACTAATCCGAATGCTCCCACCGGCGTCTTGTATCCGCAAAACGCCATCCGCGCCTTTTGCGAACAGTTTCAAGGCGTGGTCCTGATTGATGAGGCTTACGTGGATTTTTCCAGCGCGCATTGCATGGAGCTGGCCCTTGAATTCGATCAGGTGCTGGTCATGCGTACCTTGTCCAAATCCTATTCGCTGGCCGGATTGCGCATGGGATATGCCGTGGGCGCGGCCCCGCTCATCCAGGCGCTCCTCAAGATCAAGGATTCGTACAACCTGAACCGGCTGACGCAGGAAATTGCCGTGACGGCACTGCAGGATCAGTCCGCGATGCGCGCCAACGTGGAACGGATCAAGCAAACCCGCCGCCGGTTGGCCGCGGAACTGGAAAAGCTGGGCTTTGCCGGCTTTTCTTCCGAAGCCAATTTTTTATGGGTCAAGCCGCCTCGAATTTCCGCGTCAGCGCTGTATCAGAGTCTCTTTGACCGGCGAATTCTGGTGCGTTGTTTTTCAGGTCCGCGCATAAGCGATTATCTCCGGATCACGGTCGGTACTGATGCGCAAACCGATGTTCTGCTCGACGCTCTGCGCCGCATTCTCGGCGGGCATTAATTAACAGGTTGCACGGATAGCGGTTTCAATGTGACATTATCATGGCTGATGCTCTGGACTTCCCATTGATACAGGGTGTGGTTGTATTTAACCTGCACCCGGTCCCCGACTTCGACCATCCGGTTATTCACCACGGCGATCGTATTCCCTTTCTTTCCGGTCATGATGCCGCTGATGTTGAGTTTCGTCCGGGCGCTGAGCCAGTTCACTCCGGTTGCGGAAGTCGGTAGCTCTAGAGATGAGATAGCTTGGGGGATAATTTCGGTTACCGCTTTCAGGGGTGTTGGCTTGGGCCTGGCCGATGCTTCAATATCTTCTGTTGACGCAGGCGTGGACGATGGCAAACCACCAAAATTTTGTTGATAGAATTTCATGATTTCTTTCATTTCTTCCTGGTCGCCGGGACGGACGCCCAGGGCGTTGTCAAGAGCGGCGTCCGCGTGTTGCTGTAAAGCCGTCACTCCCATGGCAAGCAGAATGCAAACGGCTAGAAACGGAACAGTCACCAGCACGGCTTTCTTGAAGGAAAGCCAGCAAAACTGCATCAGCATGAAGATGACAAATCCTGCAATGGGAATAATTGTCAGCCAACCGATATAGTGTCTTAGAAACACTTCCATCAGCAGGTTGCCCAGGGTGATCCCGGCGGTGACCATGGCCACCTTGGTAAAGGAATAATCGGCCTCATGGCGCGCTACCAGGTAGAGCAGGAGACAGAGAATACCGGCTTTGAAGAGGATTTCGGCCAGTTGAAAAACGAACATGGACAAGCCCCTTGAAATTACCGCTGTCGATCAGGGCCTTGGAATTCATGCCCCGTAAATAGCCGGATGAGCGCGGCGCGCGCCGAGGAACGAGGGAGGTCACCGTTTGGCAACTCGTGGCGGGTTGCCAATACGGTGGACCTCATGATTCGGCCTTTGCTGTCTTCGAGCGATGGCCGGAAATTCTTCTTCGATTCTCTCCACCAAAAAGACCTTCATCAGCGACTGGTATGGAATATCTCTCTTGTTTGCAAGAAGTTTCAATTCCTCAAGGACGGATTCAGGCAGGCGTAAAGAGATTGTCTTGGTCGAAGGTTTCAGGTTTGGGAAAATGACCCTCTTGGCCTTCGACCAATCAAGATATTCGGTTGAATTCTCTTTGGCCCAAAACTCCCTTTCCTTGTCTTCGGTTTTGAATTTTGGTATCGTCTTTCTCATGATCTATAAACCCTCCGTTCCTTTCGATTCATGTCTCGGGCCGAAATGACTCGGATGCGTCTCTCTCGCATTGTGAAGGCAATGAACAACTCACGACCTTCATCGGTCTGGCCGAGTGCATAGAATCGTTTCTCCCGTTCAGAATGCACAATATCATCAGACCCAAGCAGGGGGCGGTTGAAAAATATCTGTTCCGACTCCGACGGACTAATACCGTGTCTTTTCCAATTCTTTTCGGCGTTGCCACCGTGCCAGTCAAAGCCCTCCCATTCGGGTATAGAAACGTCTTCGATCATGAGCTTTAATGTATATGATTATAGTATACGTGTCAAGGCGCATAGCGCTGGCGCGATTGGCCAAGCGGCGAAGTGCCGAGCAGAATCGGGACGAGAACGGGACCTTGTTGCCGGACGAGTATTCAGGGTATCCGCATTTCAGGATATTGTCCGTTCGGTTCCAGCGGCGGCGCGCGCGCCGCCGCTGGGAATCACCAGTACCGAACAAAGCGACCGGTCAATGATTTGTTCGGAGAAGCTTCCATGCAGGATATGTTTCAGGATGCTTTCATCCGGCTGGGCGGTGATAATCATGTCGGCGTCTTTTTCCTTGGCCAGCCGGCCTAATTCATCCACGGCATGAGCGGGGAGGGGGACTGTTTCCAGAATCACTCCGGCTTGCTCGGCTGAGGTCTTGAGGTGGCGGCTGATTTCCTCGACAGCGGCCGGACCACCCCGGCGGGGCGCAATTGCTGCTGTCACCTGACTCCCGTATTCCTTGGCGATTTTGAGGGTTTCCGTCAGGGCCGGTTCGACGGGGTGGGATCCGTTGACCGCCAGGATGAGGCGTTCCCACTGGATCAGCGCCGCCAGTGGAACGACCAGCACCGGACAGGGAGAGTAAAACAGCAGTTGTGTTGTCAGGCTCTGGAACAGCAGGCGCTTCATGAGATTGGATTCCCTCCGTCCGATCATGATTAAATCAGCCTGATATTTGACCGCCTCATCCAGGATCGTGCGATAGAACAATTCACCCTGCCGGACAACGGTTTCGAACTTCATGATACCGTCCTCGGCGGCCATACCCTTGAACGTTTCCAGGAATTTCTGGGTGGATTTCTGCAATTGCTGAGTGATAACGACGGACGATCCGCCCAGCGGGTCAATGGCAATGATGCGGCTGAGCACGTGCAGGAGGACAATCGCACTGTTATATTTCCGGGCCATTTCAGTGGCTTCGATGATGGCGGAGGCGCTATGCGCCGTTCCGTCGGTGGCAATCAGTATTTTTTTATACATACAGTGCTCCTGAGCAGGCTGTCGGGCTGAGCCTTTGGCTAAGCCTTCCGCCTGCTAGTGTTGGTCCCGATTTTTCTTCGGGATTTCTGAATTAGCAGCTTGAAGGACCTGCCATAACCGAAATCCAGCAGGATGCGAGTGTATATATTTTGCCCCGTGATGACAAACAAATTTATCGTTGAAATAAGGCTGGGGCGTGATACCATGCTAGAACGATGAAATTACGACGAGCATCTGTAAAGCGAATTACCCGTGAAACCCGGATTCAGATCCGGCTCAACCTGGATGGCGCCGGCCGTAGCGATATTCATACGGGGTTGCCGTTTTTTGATCACATGCTGGAACTGCTGGCCCGGCACGCGTTGCTGGACCTTGTACTCCGCGCCAAAGGCGATCTGGCCGTGGATGATCATCATACCGTGGAAGATGTCGGACTCAGCCTGGGAACCGCCTTTGATCAGGCGTTGGGCGCGCGTAAGGGCATTACGCGGTATGGCATGGCCTATGTGCCGATGGATGAGGCCCTGAGTCGGGTGGTTGTGGACCTGGGCGGCCGGCCTTACCTTGTGTATCAGGTGGCCACGCGGCGTCGAAAGATCCGCACGTTCGATATCACGCTGATCAAGGAATTTCTGCGTGCGTTCTGCGTGCAGGCCCGGATAAATCTGCATGTGGCCCAACTGTATGGCGATAATCCCCATCATGCCTTGGAGTCGGTGTTTAAAGGTCTGGCGCGGGCCTTGCGCATGGCCGTGGCGATCGATCCCCGCGAACGCGGTGTGCCGTCAAGCAAAGGCAAGTTATAAGATTCTACTCGGCAGCATCTTTTGTTTTTGAACATTTTTTGACAGGATAGAGCTGCGTTAATCATGTTTACGGTAATACCGGCGGTGGATATCAGAGGCGGACGTTGTGTCAGGCTCAATCAGGGGCGGGCAGCGGAAGAAACTGTGTATGCTGACGACCCCGTCCGCATGGCCCAGGAGTGGGAAAAGCAGGGAGCGACATGGCTGCATGTCGTGGATTTGGATGGCGCCTTTGCCGGGCATCCCGTTCATACGGAACTGCTGGTACGCATGCTGCGCGCCATCTCGATCCCCGTGCAGGTGGGCGGCGGTTTGCGCGCCAATGCCGATATTCAGCGCCTGGTAGATGCCGGCGCCGCGCGAGTAATCCTGGGTACGCGCGTCTGCCGGAACGCCGATGATCTTAATGAACTGTGCGCTTGTTTCGGGGAGCATGTGGCCGTGGGACTTGACGCCCGCCAGGGGCGCGTTCAGGTCAAGGGTTGGACGGAAACCATGCCGGTAGAGGCCGTTACGCTGGCCGCGCGCATGGATCGTTTAGGGGTGCATACCTTGATTTACACGGATACGGCGACGGATGGCGCCTTAAAGGGGCCGAATATTCCAGCCATTCAGGCCATCTGTGATCAGGTGTCCTGCGAGGTGATTGCGTCGGGTGGCGTGTCGTCAGCAGAGGATATTGCGGCGCTTTGCCGATTGAAACAGCCGAATCTGAGCGGTGCCATCGTTGGCAAAGCGCTTTATGAAGGCGTCGTGACGCTGAAAGATTTGCAGGCTGCCTGCGTTGACAGTCATAACGCATAATGTATAGGAATTTTCCGCCAGCCTGCCCGCCATAGCCTTGGCGACGGCGGGAGGCGGATCCGCCTGTGGTGGATAAAGATGCCCCCCGATTCTTATCGGGTGGGCCTAATTAAATGGAACAATCATGATGATGAATGTCAAGCAAACGGTGCTGGCAAATGGTCTGCGCGTGGCAACATCGTCCATGCCGGCTATTGAAAGCGTTGCAATAGGTGTGTGGGTAGGGGTGGGAGGCCGTTATGAGAGCGAACGCCTCTCCGGCATCAGTCATTTTATCGAGCACTTGCTGTTTAAGGGAACCGAACGGCTCTCGGCGCGGGATATTTCCCAGTCCATTGAAGGGCGCGGCGGCTACTGTAACGCCTTCACGCAGGAGGAGATGACCTGTTATTTCGCGCGGGTAGCCTATAATCATGTCTGGAAGGTCTTCGATATCCTGGCCGAGATGTACCGGCACCCGCGGTTTGATCCGGCGGATATCGAGAAGGAGCGTGGGGTTATCATTGAGGAAATCATGATGTACCGCGATCAGCCGGAACATGTGGTTCATGAGATGCTGAGCCGCATCCTCTGGAAGGATCATGAGCTGGGCCGGCCGCTGGTCGGCACGGCGGAATCACTTCGCCGCCTGACGCGGGATCATCTGCTGACCTTCAAGAAGAAAAAATATATTCCCGAGAATACCGTCTTGATCTTTGCCGGCCGTGTGACGCATGACGAATGTGTCGCCCATGCGGCGAAACTCATGCAACGGCTCGGCGCTCATCAGGAACCGGTCTATAAGCTGGTGACGCCGGCGGTATCTCAGGAGCGGTTGGCGTTGAAAAGCAAGGAGATCGAACAGACCCAGTTGGCCATGGGATTCAGGATTTTCGGACGGTTTGATAAACGGCGTTACGCGTTGAAAGTGCTGAACGTAATCCTGGGCGAAAATATGAGTTCCCGGCTGTTCCAGGTCGTGCGCGAAAAACACGGACTGGCCTATGCCGTGCACTCGGGTATCCAGCTTTTTGCGGATACCGGCGTGCTGGTCGTCGGCGCCGGCCTGGATCGGTCCAGGAAAGAAAAAGCCCTGGAGCTGATTCTCCGGGAACTGTGCCGGTTGAAACGTGAGCCGGTGAGTGCTCGTGAACTCGTGCGCGCCAAGGAATATGTCGTTGGGCATTTGCGCCTGGCTCTGGAAAGCCCGTCCGGTCATATGATGTGGATGGGAGAGCATATCTTGAATTATCGGACCTGCCTGCTGCCGGAAGATGTGATTAGAAAAGTCATGAATGTCCGGGCTGAGCATATCCTTGATGTGGCGAACGCGATCTTCAAGGAGCGCCTGGTGAGTCTGTCACTGCTGTCTTCCCATTTGGCTCCGAAAGACGGCGAACGTATGCAAACCCTGCTGAAAGCGCTGAGTTGAAGACAGCGGCATTGTCGCAACCGGCGCCAAAGCGATTATTGCGTTAGCCCGGAAGTTTCTGGGCATTATTTACAAGACGTTGAAGAACGATTGGATATTTGAGGACTTTCCGAATTTTGTTCTGGCAAAGACTTGAACGGGGCGCGTCTGCCTGCTGCGGGGAGCGCTTGACACTCTCCTCGCGGATGCGCGCGGGCGACAACGGGATAGATGGGTTGGAATCGCCGCCGCGTTTTTCCGCCATAGGCGGATCTGCCTCCGGCCTGAGCGAACCAAATTCGAAACACTCGAAGCATAAAAACAGACGACGAAGTAGACAATCATCATAGGAGAGGAGAAATAATGATCAAAAAAATAATTATAGCGCTGGTGATTCTGGTCGTGCTCTTCGTGATCGGAGCGCAGTTGTTTCTGCAGTACGGTTTGACTGATTCCATGCGCAAGTATGTCCTGCCGACCATCCGGGAAAAGCTCCAGGTGGACGTGTCGCTGGAAAGACTTAGCGTCAATCTGCTGGCGGGTTCCTTTGCGGTGTATAGTGTCAACGTGGCCGCCCCGCCGGGATTTCCAGAGCCGAACATTGTGTCGCTGAAACGGTTTAATATCAGGATCGGCATTCCGGCGCTGTTAAAAGGCGGCGTGACAGAAATTCGAAAAGCAGTTGTGAAAGGCGGGGTTGTCACGATCATCCGGAATGCGGATGGTCGCCTGAATATCGAGCCGCTGTTGGGAGTGATTCCGGAGCAGACGGAAGCCGGCCAGCCGGCTTCCGCGGCAGTCCCGGCGCCGGCGGCCAAGCCGGCCAACGTGATTGTCAAGGACATGGAGATTAACTCATTGGTTCACTATGCCGATTATCAATTGGCCCGCTCCGGGGCTTCGGAACAAGCGCTGGAGCCGTTCCGGATGGGGTTCAGCCTGCAGGCGAAACTGAAAAACATCGCCAATTATGGTAACGCGGACGTGCTGTCCGGAAGCATCAATCTGCTGGGAACCATCATGTTGCTGGATAAGAAATGCGCCTTCGATGTCCATGGGCGGATTGCGCCGATTGTGGATCCACAGCGGCTGAGTTTTGACGTGTCCGGTTCCATTCAGGAAGTGAATCTCCAGGCCTTTGAACCGCTGATCCGTAAACATGGAATTGAAGGCGGTTTTGTGAGCGGAACCGCAACCCTCCTGTGCCGAAAAGGTGTTTTCGACCCGGACAAGTCCGTGCTCCGTTTAACCTTCAAACAAATCCGGTTGACGGAAGAAAAGCGGGCAAAGATACCTGGTGGCCGCCTGCCGGAGTCGCTAAAACTGATTATTCCCGTGCAAGGCACGCTGGATCATCCGGAGATAGATTTCGACGATATTCTGAAAAGGACATTATTGAGTCCGGATATGTTTGAGTCGATTCTAAAAGGAGTTCTCCAGGATCAAGGCAAAGCGCGGGATAAGGGCAAGTCGGATACCGCCCTTAAGCTCCAGAAAGCGACCGAAACGCCGAAGAAAAAGATACTCGATCTGAATAAATCCCTGAAAAATGTGTTTGGCAAATGAGAGCCGTCAACGGTCTTGCAGAGTAGCTCGCCGCGCCTCGGCGCGATAAAATCTTTAAAATAAAATTTGATAAGAAGCCTAACCTGGATTATTCGCGATCAGTCGCGAATAATCCACCCACAGGGCCGTCATCGCCCTGCAAATGCAGGGCGATAAGGGGTTAGCCATGACTTTCATGCATAATTCAATGTATAGAAATTTCCCGCCTGAGGCGGGTCCGCCTTCGGCGGACAAAGTTTGCTATTAACATGCATGTATTTGTAGGAGCCGACCCCCGGTTCGGCGATACGCAGACCGGAATCGCCGCATAGGGATGCGGCTCCTACATGACAGATAAGATAAAGTTGCCCCGTCAGGCGGGGCCTAATTCAGGCTAAGAGGGGTCGAATTAAAAACCAATCCCATATTTTATTGCGACCTGGCGCCGCTTTATGGTTAATCCTGTGGATCGGCGCAGTGTCCGGCGCGTGCGCCCTGCTGGCGGCCAATCTTTTCCTGGGAAATCTGAATCAGGATGAGGGCTGGTATTTGTACGCGGCGCGCCTGGTATCGCAGGGGCAAATGCCATACCGGGATTTTGCCTTTACCCAGGCGCCGGTGTTGCCCCTGGTTTATGCGTGGATTCAGCCGTGGATCCAAGCCGGGGGACTGGGTGCCGGACGGGCTTTCACGGCGTTGTTGGGGTTGGCCGCGGCGTTGTGCGCGTCTTTGCTGGCCGTCCGGCTGGCGCCGCCGGAACGACGCCAAGGCGCCGCGTTGATCAGTTTTATTCTGGTCCTGGTCAATGTTTATCAGAGCTATTATTTCACGGTGGTCAAGACCTATTCTCTGACGGCGCTGTTCCTGGTGGCCGGTTTTCTAACGCTCAGCGTGGCCTTAACACGCCGTGGCGGCTGGATTGCCGCCGGTGCGGGAGTGCTCCTGGTCCTGGCGGGGGCGACGCGAACGTCGGCGGGGATCGTATTGCCGCTGGCGATGATCGTCTTGTTTCTGGATCGCCGGCGACTGGCATTTCATGCCTGGGTGTATGTGGGGCTGGGCGCCGTTCTGGCGGCGTGTATCGTGGTGATGCCCTTCTGGATTATGGCGCCGGAAGCCTTCCGGTTTTTCGTGCTGGATTATCATACGATGAGAACCGCGGGGGCGCTGGTTCCAGCCCTGGTCTATAAGGCGGGATTTTTATCGCGTCTGATCCAGGGATATTTTGTGGCGACGGCCGTCTGCATCGTTGTGCTGATTGCCCGTTGGCTTGGATTGAGCCTGCGGGAGACATCTTCCGCGACCGAGCGGACTGAGCGTTCCGCGCCGGATCGGTCCATGATGCGTATGATCTGGTCCAGTATTGCGGCCGTCAGTCTGATCCATTTGTTTGCCCCGTTTCCTTATGAAGATTATCAGGTGTTTGTATATCCCCTGTTTGCTTTGGTCGTGGCCGTAATGGCCGTTCGTTTTGTTGCGGTCCGGGCAATGCCTTGGCTGGCCGCCGTGATCCTGGTTCTGTCCCTGGGTTCGGCGTTGTCATCGCCCATCAACCAGGACTGGTTCGTTCTGGGGCGCGATCGCATCTGGTGGCGTATGAAAGCACAGTCTTCGCTCCGGCAGTTGCGGGAAACAGGGGCCCTCCTGCGGACCCTGAGCCGACCGGGGGCTATGCTGTTGACTCAGGATCCTTATTTGGCGGTGGAATCCGGATTGACCCTGCCCCATGGCTTGGAAATGGGACAATTCAGTTATTTTCCCGATTTAAGCCGGGAACAGGCCCAGCGATTACATGTATTGAATCGGAGCCAATTGGAATTGATTTTGAAAACCTGTCCGGCATCGGTGGCGGCGTTCAGCGGATACGCGTTTGCCATACGGTCGCCGAAAGTCGCACCGTTGTCGGACGAGGAACAAGCGGCGTTCTGGCGCCTGGTTGAAGCCCGCTATGAGCTCATCGGCGACATTCCGTGTTTTGGCCAGGCTTTTACCACCCTGCGGATTTTTAAGAAAAAACCATCCGCGCCGGATCCTGGATAATCAAAGAATTAAGAATGCAGAATGAAGAATGAAGAAACAATAATGTCTCGGTTTCTGCATTCTGCATTCTTAATTCTGCATTTTCTTTGGAGGGAGGTATAATGAAAGTTGCCTTGCTGGGTCTGACCCAATCGGGTAAGAAAACATTCTTTTCCCTGCTGACCGGGCGCCGGGAAGCCGCCGCGCCCATTCTCTTAAAGGAAGGGGAAAGTCTGGAGGGGATTGCGCCCATCTATGATCCCCGGGTTGTGGCGTTGGCCGAACTGTACAAGCCGGAAAGTGTTAAGTTCGCCGAAAATATCATTGTCCTTTGCCCGGATATGGTCGAAGGCGCCGGCAAACATCCCTGGCTGGAGGCGGCCCGCCGATGTGATTTGCTGGGCATGGTTGTCCGGGCGTTTTCCTCGGAGCAGGTATATCATCCCAATGGTTCCGTGGACCCGGAACGGGACCGGGCGTTTCTGGAGTCGGAATGTCTGCTGGCGGATCTGGAGTTGATTGAAACCCGGTTGATGCGCATGGCTAAGGAAAAGCGGGCGGGTCAAACGCCCCCGCAGGCGCAGGAAGAGCATACGCTGGAAAAAATCAAGGCAATCCTGGAAAGGGAAATGAAATGGACGCCCCTGAATCTGGTGGCCCATGAATGGGAATCAATCAAAAGCCTCAATCTGCTGACGCTTAAACCGCTATTATGGGCTTATAATGTGGATGAAGAGGCCCTGGCCAACGACTTGGCCGGGGCCGGACAGGACGTGTTCAAAGTATCCTGCCTGATCGAGCAGGAAATAATGGCGCTGGACAGTATCGAGGACAGAAAGGCCTATTTAAAGGAACTGGGTGTGACGGCGTCGGGCTTGGATCGGTTGAACCAGGCCGCTTATAAAGCGCTTGGGTTAATGTCCTTTTATACCGTCGGCAAAGACGAGGTGCGGGCCTGGACAATTCACAAGGGAACCGCGGCGCCGGCGGCCGCCGGCAAAGTGCATTCCGATATCGAGCGGGGTTTTATCCGGGTGGAAGTGGTCAAGTTTGACGATCTCATGGCTGCGGGTAGTGAAGCCGCTGCCAAAACCCAGGGAAAAACCCACCTCAAAGGTAAAGACTATATCATTGCAGACGGTGATGTCTGTCATTTCCGCTTCAATGTCTAGTTTCTACGGCGTAGAATCTAAATTCTCTTACGGCTTACCCAGGGGCTATAATGCCGATGGAGCGGGACCGCCGGTCGGCGGGAACTTGACATCCGGCGGCGGCGTGGCGCCGTTCAAGTAAGTGATCTTGGTCTTTTCTTTCAGGCTTTTCAACAGGGGCTCGATCTCTTGCTGGACTTTTCGTCCCTTCAGCATGGCCAGGATTTGCCCCTTGACCTTGTCAAAAGGCTGGTGCTGAAGTTCCAGGGTTTGAATAATATGATAGCCGAACTCGGTTTCCACGACCTCGCTGATTTCATTGGGTTTCAGGTTGAAGGCCACTTGCTCAAAGGGTTTGGCCATGGTGCCGCGCCGGAAGGGTGGAATCAACTCGCCGCCGTTTTCCTTGCTGGGGCAGTCTGAATTTTCCTCGGCTAACTTGGCAAAATCGCCGTCAGCCGCCAGCTCTTTCCGGAGCTTTTCAGCCTTCGCTTTTTTGATATTTTTTTGGGCCGCGTCATCCGTGGGGTCTGTGGCTATCAGAATATGACGGGCGCGCACGGTTTCAAAGAGGCGCGCCTTATTCTCATCATAGAATTTATTGGCGTCCGCATCCGAGACCTTGATGTTCAGCAGTTTCTCGACCTTCAATTGTTCTTGGATCTGTTCTTCAAGCATGCTTTTAGTAATGCCCTGCCGCTTGAGTATGGCTTGCAAAGTCTGGGATTCCGGCAGATTGGCCTCGATGGTGGCAATCTCCTTTTTAACGTCCTTATCCGAAACAATGATTTTTTTGGCAACGCATTCATTGTCGATCAATGTTTGTGTCACCAGGCCGTCCAGGATTTGCGGCTTGAACGAGGCCAGCATGGCCGTGAATTGTTCTTCCGACAATCCCCGCTGCAGCATCATTTTCTCAATGGATTTTATTTCCTTGTCGAGATTACCCTGGGTGATCGTTTTGTCGCCGATTTTGACCAGGATGGTATCAGGCGCGAGGGGAGCGGCCGGGGCTGATTTGGCCTTGGCCGGTTGGGGTGGCGTCAGAACCTTATCCGCTGATGCAACGGCAGGCACATCCGCCGCGGGGGCGGTTGCAGGCTTAGCCGTGGCAGCGACGGGAGCAGATTGCTGAACGGATTTCGCACAGCCCCCGGCAAGGATAATAGCCGCGACCGCCATGCTCCCGAGAACGGTAAATGAAAAATAACGTTTCATGATGGTACCCCTTTCTGTTCTAAAGCGGATTTTACCGCTTCATTGGTTTATGAATCAAGATGAATAATAATGATGAACTTATTCCTGTTCACTGTCAATACGAAAATACGTAAAAATAGATAAGCTACGGCGGAGTAGGCTAGGGCGGGAATGGTCACCGACCTTCCCGCCGCGAGAATGACGCCGCCCGGAATAACCCGCCGCGTTATGGTGATTTGCGCAGGTGCGAGGGCAGTATCTTGAGGGCGATCCGGTACTTGGCAACTGTCCGCCGGGCAATATGTATGTTTTGTGCCTGGAGTTTCTCGAGAATATCCTGGTCGGAAAACGGCTGGGATATGTCTTCGCCGGTAACCAGAGCGACAATCATGTCCTGAACGGTCTTGTTGGAAATGGTTGTTCCGTCCGTCATTTTCAGTCCCGGCGTGAAAAAATATTTCATCTCAAACAAGCCGCGCGGGGTCTGCATGTGTTTATTGGCGATACAGCGGCAGATCGTTGTTTCGTGTAGCTCGACCGTCCGGGCCACTTCAGCCATGGTCAGTGGCGTAAGATGCGCAATGCCCTGATCGAAAAAATCGGTCTGCACTTTCACAATGGCCGTGGCCACCCGGTACAGGGTTTGCTGACGCTGGGCAACGCTCTTGATCAGAAACAGTCCGGCCCGGATCCGATCCCGGATATAGGTCTTGACTTCGTCAGATGTGCTCGCGGTGTTCATGAGTGCCCGGTACTGCTTGCTGATCCGCAGATCGGGAATTTCATCGTTGTTCAGTATGACCCGGTACTGGCCGTCAACTTTTTCAACGAGCATATCCGGAAGAATATAGCGGGCCGATTCCGAACTGCATGAGCGGCCGGGTTTGGGCTCCAGCGTGGCGATGAGTCTGGCCGCCTGGTGGACGTCATCAAGCGCCACTTTCAAAGCATGGGCGATTTCCTTGATATGTTTGGCGCCCAGGAGCTCAAGGTGATCCCGGACAATGGCGGCGGCCAGGGAATGATCCTGTCCCAGCCGCTCCAGCTGGAGCAGGAGGCATTCCTTTAAATTCCGCGTGCCGACACCTACCGGATCGAAATCCTGGATCAGAGCCAACACGTCTTTCATATGGGCCGGATCAATGTCGGCCGACGCCGCCAGTTCTTCGACATCCTGGATCAGATAGCCGTCGTTGTTAATACTGCCGATGATCAGATTGCCGATGTGGCGATCCTGTTCATTGAACCCGGCCAGCGCCAGCTGGTTGTTCAAGTGGTCCTGGAGGGATTCTTTATGAACCTGGGAATCCATGAAATAACGGCGCCGTTCCTCGGCGCCGGCATCATACGGTGTGTAGGTCTGCTCCTGCATGAAATACTGGCACCATTCATCGTCAACCCGGGAAAGAATCTCAAACTCTTTTTTGAAGTCCAATTCCTTGGTGTCATCAACAACACTGCCGCCCGGCTCTACCTCAATGGTCTCGGTATTCAGGGGCTTTTCCTCGAGCGTGGGGTTTTGCTGGAGTTCGTTCTGGATCAGCGTCCGCAGTTCCAGCGCGGGTACCTGCAGCAGTTCCAGCGATTGACGCAATTGGGGCGCCAGCGTCTGAATTTGCCGCTGTTCATGGGTTAGAGATAGTGACTGGTTGGGCATGATAAATTTCTTTCTTTCGCGGAACTGAAAAATAGTATAATACAAAAGTAATTTCAGCCAAGCTTTTTTGCCGCAATAAAAGCTGGTCCGATATATTCTGTCATTCCGATGAGCGGCTAGCCTGGATTATTCGCGACAAGTCGTGAATAATCCACCCGCAGGGCCGTCGTCGCCCTGCAACTGCAGGGCGACAAGGGGTTAGCCACTTGTGATTGCCCGCCACGGCAGGCAATCACGACGTCTTTAGGCCAATCGCCATAACAGATTGGCCTAAAGTGACTTATTCACGAATAGCAACATCTTCGTGAATAAGCCAGGCTAGTCCGCCGCGGCGAGCGGAAGCGATGAGGAATCTTGGTCCCATTACCGGTGTAAATTTATGAAAGTATGCGTATTGGCCAGCGGCAGTTCCGGGAACTGTATTTATGCGGGAACGGACACCACGCATGTGCTGATTGACGCCGGTATGAGCGGCCGGGAAACCGCAAACCGCCTGGGTCAGATCGGGGTGAAAATCTCCGATATCCAGGCGATCTGCCTGACCCATGAGCACAGCGATCATATCACGGGCTTGAGCGTTCTGCATTCCCGCTATGGAATTGATCTCTATGCGAACGCCGGTACGATCGAGGCGGTGCGGGTGGATAAAAAGTTAAATGCGTTGAGGTGGCATGTCTTTACCACTGGCTCGATGTTTCAAATCGGTGATCTTGCACTGAATCCTTTTGCCGTTTCCCATGATGCCTATGAGCCCGTGGGCTTTATCGTGGCGTCCGGGCCGGTGCGGGTCGGGATTGTCACGGATATTGGCGTCGGCACCCACCTGGTCCGGGAACGGCTGAAACAATGCCGGGCGCTGATTATCGAGTCCAATCACGACGAACACATGCTGGCCAATGCCCGGCGCCCCTGGTCGCTCAAACAACGCATCGCGAGCCGACAGGGTCATCTGTCGAACCAGCATGCGGCCGAATTAATCGCCGAAATTGCCGATGCGGGCCTGGGGCAGGTGTTCTTGTCGCATCTCAGTGCCGACTGCAACCGGCCGGAGTTGGCGCTGAAGATCGTGCGGCACGCGTTGCATGGTTGCGGACAATCGCATGTCCAGGTAAAACCAACTTTTCCCGACCGCATCAGCGACGTGTGGGATTCCGGCTTGTCTTAGCCCCTTTCCTGTAAAGACACACGTTTTTAGGTGTATGTTTGGCTCGGCCCGTTGACCGAGAATGACGCCGCCCTGGAAATGAACCAAACAAGGCTTGAATTCCGTCGCGTTTTGGTTTAGCGTGACCTTGTTTAATGGGGATTTCTATGCCATTCAGAATACTTGTATGGTCTGCTATGCTTGGTCTCGGGATTAGCCTGGGAGCCATGATGTCTTTTTCTTCAGAGCCTGTTACTCTGCAAGTCGGTATGGTCTCCGATACCGCGCGGTTTGATGACGCTGGTTTTAACCAGTCCTGCAAGCAAGGCCTGGAACGGGCCATGCGCGAGCTCAAGGTGGCCGGCTGTTTTCGGGAATCCCGCAGTCGCGCGGATTACCTGACGAATCTGACCGAGCTGGTTAATAACGGCTGTGGCTTGATTATCGGAGTCGGCGCTCTGATGCATAAGGACATGGCCCTGGTGGCAAATAAGAATCCCCGGGTTAAATTTGCCCTGATTGACAGTGCCTTTTATCCGCCTCTGCCCAATGTGCGGAGCATTACCTTCAATGTTGATGAAGCGGCGTTTCCCGTGGGATTTCTGGCGGCGGCCTGGGCGGATTTTCAAGATCCGCAAGGCGCGCAAGTCGGCTATGTCGGCGGCGTGAAGATCGAGTCGGTGGAACAGTTTGTTGTTCCTTACCAGGCCGGCGTGGCTTACTTCAACCGTCAGTATAATAAAAAAGTTCAGGTGCAGGGTGATTATGCCGGCACGTTCGAAGACGCGCAGAAAGGCCAGGCCATGGGCGCAGCGTTGATCGCCGCCGGTGTGGATGTGATTTTTGGCGTTGGTGGTCAGACCGGCGCCGGCGCGCTGATCGCGGCCAAAAAACAGGGTAAATGGGGTATTGGCGTTGATGTGGATCAGACGGTCACGCTTCCGGAAGTCAAGGATTGCCTGCTCACGTCCTGCCTGAAGAAAATGGACAATGCCGTCTTTGCCCTTATTCAAACTGTACTGGCCGATCAGTTTCAGGGCGGTGGCACTGTGGTCGGCACGCTGGCCAACGAGCAGGTGGGCCTGGCGCCGTTTCACGGGTTGGATAAGAAAATTCCGGATCAGACCAAGAAAGATCTTGCCGCTATCCTGCAGGCCATCAAAGACAACCGGATCGCCACCGGCTGGCCCCCCAGTTACGTCATTCCATGGTAGTTGGCCGGGTCCTGGCTCTGGGCGAGTTCGCGGGGCATGGGCATGTCTGATACAGCTCAATTTCGTTGGTATTATTGATTTTTACGTAACTACTCAGGAGTCAGAATTCAGAATTCAGGAGTCAGAATGAGGGCGCCGG
>CAYQNY010000040.1:0-20471 GCA_964418925.1 uncultured Verrucomicrobiota bacterium | reverse complement strand
GAAAAGCAGGCGGAACTTCAGGAAACGCGCCCGCATCATAGTACAAGTACCCGCCCTCATCATATGCAGAGTGTAGCGTAAAGAGTTCAAACGGAGTGAGGGTTATGTCTGTGCCCGGCAAATAATAGGTGCTCTGATACGCCTTTGACGCTAATAAGGTCTGATTTATATCTTTATCTTTAATGCTCTGGATTCCAGCGCTGGTCAAGGTTACCTCATAGTAAGCGTTAGCATAATCCGCGCCGGTATGTGTTACGCCTGTGCCCGTATCAGGGACTGCTACAGCACGATGCACCAGATAGTAAGTCTTACACCCTAAAGACGGAACGTCCTGCGCAATAAAAACAATCTCCTTGTTGCTTCCTTCATCGCTTAAAACCTGGTGATTAACTCCCTGTCCGTCAGCATCAATAATCCCCCACGTATCACCATCAGGCGTAACGGTACAGATTACAGGGTCGCTTCTCTGCCAGGAGAGCGTGTTGAAAACAACTATCGGTATTGGCTCATCCGCTGTTTGAGTAAACAATATTTTATTTGCTATGGCAGTAGTCGCGTTGGTGAGATATGTTTCCGCGGTTTCTGCCGCATTTTTAACCTTTACCCACATGGCCACATCAACAATATCTTTTTCTCCTTCTACATCAGGATAAGTATCAGAATACCAATGAGCCTTACCGTCTGACTCGTCTCCCGCTCCTCCCATTCCATGATCAGGGAATATGGCGTTTTTCCATGCTTCCGTGAAAACACTCTCTGGATACGAGGAAAGGGTTCCGTCAAGAATACAGTTAAAAGCAGAAAACATCTCAGCCGCAGGCAAAAGCCTTTGAGCCAAAAGCATCTTGCTTATAAGTTGATAATGGCCCGGCCCCTGTATATAGAGCCATGTATTGGGCAACTCGCCCTGCCACTCTTTAAATGACAAACCCTGCGCATCTACGGCGGCCACAACAGCATCGAGCGCCGCACTCCCTGTAACCAGGTGCAAGGCAGGATCATCAGCAGTTTTTTCACTTACCCAGTCATCAAGCAGGGTGCTGGCGTAGTGCTCATCCGAATAAGCTATATAACGCCTCGGTATTCCTAAATCTATGCTGGAATATACGGGGAATATGCCGGTAAGAGCGCTGCCGCTATCGCAAAAATTACTGTAATAATTATCCCAGGCCTGCCAGGCCCAAGGATAGTTATTAGACCAAGTATTGGGCCATTGATTACGATCATTGGCTTTCCAATAATCGCAAACGTAGCCTAAGCTGTAAGTTATATCGGCAAGTGCAGGATAATTATTAGTATCAACTTGTTCTTTACGGTTGAGTTGATAAGGATAGAACGCTCCGTAGTAGTAGTCTTGGTTTGAGTTGGAAAGATAAGAATCACCTGCCGTATCCCGGATAACGCCCGACCAATAATAACCATAGTCCCCCTGGGAATAGACGATCATACTATAATCATCCGTGCCGGCATGAACATTAGGGCTCTTCCATTTAAAAAACCCTTTTTTGTAACGGCTGTCCATCATATATTCAATGCCGGCCTTTTTATAAATCTGCGCGGTTTGCAGAGCGCGGACGGGCGGATCAACATTCCAGGCAATCTTTGTGTCACAACCAAGGTCTTTGAGCCACTTGCGTCCCAGATAGGTTTCGCGCACAAGCGCTTCCCCGGTAAGCATCGATTCGTAAGTGCAATTATAGGTGCCACCTACTTCTATTCTACCTGCTTTCACGAGATCGACAAAATCATCCCAAAGCGAACTCTTGCCGTCGGTATTCTGTGTATATTCTTGAAAGTCCATAACGGCCCTGGTATACTCAATACAATATTTATATCCCCGTTCCTGGCCGCTGGTATTTTTAACCCAGCCTATTACAGGCTCGATGATGTTCGTGTTTCTTAATCCCTTGCAATTATAATAACTGTTTTCCCAGCCCAGGTCCTGGTGCGAACAATAGAATAAATATATATCGCCAGCGGCAAGATCTCCCCATTCGCGAGCAGTTGCCTTCGCATTAGAACAAGTAAACAAAGCAATATAAAAACCTAATACTATAGTTACCAAAACTTTTATATCTACTTTGATCATCATAGATCCTCCCTGTTCAACTTAATTTACCATGATTTTTCATATGACTTACCAGCGCGAGGCCATGTAACTTCATTCTGAATTAGGCGGCTTCGCCGCAACTTTGCCGTTCTCCCGAACGGCCACTACACAGCCAATATCATGGGATTGGATAGTGTAGCGGTGGTTCGCCAGAACTGCACATGATTGTCCGCCGAAGGCGGATCCGCCTCTGGCGGAAAATTCCTATACCTCAAGGGTAACCTGTGAAAACAGGGCTATCCGTCTTCAGACAATTCATGTTATACTATCCCCTTGGTTCTTGTTGCTCTTATAAAGATATAATATATCACAAATTAAAAGTTATGACAAAATTATTTTGTCCGTTTTTGGCGTGATTTTGTCATCTCCGCACACTTTTAATACCCAACGCAGGCTATGTCCGCCGCGTCACTACGCTTGCGCTCCGCAAGCGGCGTGGCAACCCAAAAATTACGTAGGAGCCTCGCACCGCCGAGGCGATTTTCCGCCACGGGTGTCCGCCGCGGCGGATGCCGATGGCATGACATCGCGCCAACGGGGTGGCGCTCCTACATTGACCGTCCACATTAATTGGATTTTCTTGTTTTTCTTGGCAGTTTCTCATGGTTGAGATACTAACCAAACATATTTTCCACCAGAGGCGGATCTATTTATGATAGATAAAATTTCATTGTACAGCAACGCAAAACATCCAGCGCCGAAGAATCGGCGCTGCCAACAATCAACAATTCTCATTATGGCGCCAGACCCCCTTAACCACGACTCCGGCATGGTAAACCATGCTTCCAGCGTGGTAAACCATGCTTCCAGCGTGGTAAACCATGCTTCCAGCGTGGTAAACCTTGTGCTGGCCACGCGAAACGCGTGGTCGCGAGTGCAGAGATTGTTGGGAAACGCACGCGTTTCCCAACAATCTTTCGCTCCTGCCGGACAAGCCGGCAGGTGGCGTGTTCATAATGAGAATTGCTGGCCAACAATCAAGCCTGCTTGACACTATGGCACCCTCAGTGTAATCTCATGCCATTAAAAAAAGGAGTTTTTACCATGGCTGAATTAACAGAAGATAATATTCCTAAACGGGCGCGGGAAGTGTTTGAAAAGGGTATGATCGCCATGGAGCGGAATAACCTTCCGTATGCCATGGATATGTTCATGGCCGCCCTGGTCATCGAACCCCACTTTATGAAAGCCCGTAAGTTCCTCCGCACCGCCGGCGTCAAGCAATTCAACGAATCCAAGGGCGGCACCGGCACGCATATTTTCTCAACGATCACCGGCATCACCGGCCTGATTAAAGGGATCATGGCCTTGAAATCCGGCAAGCCCCTGCGTGCCCTCGAAGTAGTGGAACAATTGTTGCGCACCGACCCGTTGAACCTCCTGTTTATTCGATTACTGTGCCGGGCGGCGGAAGCGGCGAACATGCCGGAAATCGCCATTCAAACGCTCACCGTGGCCCGTGAATTTTATGCCGACCGCACGGACTTGCTCATCCAGCTGGGCAACCTGTACACGGCTGCGAACCAGATGGAGGCGGCGCGGGAATGTTTCGAAGCCGTAGTTGATCTGCATCCGCATGACGCCCAGGCCATGAAAGCATACAAGGATGCCATGGCGCGCGACAGCATGATCAAGGGCGGCTGGACAGATGCGGCCAAGGAAGGCGGCTCCTTCCGCAACGTCATCAAGGATATAAAGGAAACCGTCACCCTGGAACAGAGCGCCAAAGCCGTCCGCGGCAAGGAGAGCGTGGAATTCCTGATTAAGAATGCCATCGAAAATGTCAAACAGCAGCCGGACAACATTAACCACCGCCGGGCCCTGGCCAACCTGTATGTCGAAGCCAACCGGTTTGACGATGCGATCCGGGCAATCGAGGAATCCCGCCGCGTCCCCGGTATCGGCGATGATCAGCTCGACCAGGCGCTGGCGGCCATCCATATTAAACTTTTCGACAACGAAATCGCGCAACTCCGTGAAAACGGCGACACGGCCGGCACAACTGCCAAACAAGCTGAAAAAAAAGCGTTCCTGTTCAAGGATATTCAATCCCGCGTGGAACGGTATCCGAACGATCTGCCGCTCCGCTTTGACTACGGCATCCTTTTATACGAACGCGACCAGATTGATGAAGCGATTCAGCAGTTGCAGATGGCCCAGCGTTATCCCCGGAATCGGGTGCGGGCGCTGTTTTATCTTGGTCTTTGTTTCCGCAAGAAACAACAACTGGATATGGCCCGGGACCAGTTTGAAAAAGCGGCCGCGGAAATTCCCGATATGAACGATCTGAAAAAGGATATCTTCTACGAACTCGGCGGGATTCTCGAAAGCTCCGGCAAAATTGAAGAGGCTGCCAACCGGTACTACAAGGAAATCTATCAGGCCGACATTCGTTACAAGGATATCGCCGCCAAAATAGAAGCCGCCTATAAACAGCCGCATGAGCCGACCTAACATATCCGGATGGCTGGCTCTCCTCGCCGGTGTCGGCCTCTTCAGCACGGTCGAAGTCGTCTCCAAGGTCATCGGATCCCGCGTCCTGCCCTTTCAGATGGTGTTTATCCGCTTTTTTCTGACCGGCATCATCCTGCTCGGCCTGGCCCTGCCGACATGGCGCCGGCGCCAGTATCCGCTGACATGGAAGGATCTCGGTATCTTCGCGTTGATCGGCGCTATTGGGGTTGCGTTTTCACTGTCGTTGTTTCACCTGGCAATCCTGATCTTTGCCAAAGCGGCTTCCTGCGCCGTTGTCTTCAGCGCTAATCCTGTCTTTGTCATGCTGTTCGCCCGCTTTATCAACGGTGAGCCCTGGAATGTGCGGAAATGGATCGCACTGACTTTGGGAATAGCCGGGGTCGGTTGTTTCGCCTGGGAATCCGGCGCTTTCAATACCCAGTCCCTGGCCGGATTAAGCATTATGGCGCTGGCGGCTTTATTCTTTGCGTTAAGCATTTGCATTTCCAGACGGGTTATCGCAAAGTACGGCGTTTTTCTGCTGATGGGAGCTTCGGCCTTGTGCGGCAGTCTGATGGTGCTGCCCCTGGCCCTGGTCAGCATCGCGCATAACGGGCTGGGCGGCATGGTTTCCGCCTGGGTCCCGGTTCTTTATGTGGCCCTGGTGGGAACGGCGCTGGCCTACGCTTTATATTACTTCGGGCTGAGCCGCGGCACGGCATTTCAAGCCTCCATGACATTCTTTCTCAAACCGGTGCTTGCCTCCCTATTGGCTTGGCTGTTCCTGCAAGAGCATATTAATGGGTTTATGATCCTCGGCAGTCTGTTGATCTTATCCGGCTTGGTCATTACCGTCCTGTATCACCTGAAGATCCGCGCCTGAGCCAGGGTGGCGTCATTTAACCTGGAAAGAGTAGTTGGATTAATGAAGAATGCGGCGGGCATTGGGCCGGAACGCCGGAATGGAATTGTCCACCGTAGCCAGTTACGGCAAAGGCGGATAACCCGCTTATAAACAGGTACATCCATGCGACGGATTTTTCGGAGCATGTCACAGTCGTGAAATCTGCGTACACTGAGAATATATTTGATTTCAGGGCCACCGGCAGGTAAAATATAAAAATATTATTTTTGGTCTTTTAATTCTATTTGCAGGCCATACGGGTATGATACAATATACATGCTTTTCAACAACCCTAGGGAGATATCTCATGAATACGGTTCATCAACGGTTTTTATGCATTGCAGCGGGAATGATTGCCGGAGTCCTGACAACGGGTGCGGCGACAATTACGAATATCGCGGCCGGTTACTCTCATGTGTTGGCGGCCAGGGATGACGGTACGGCCTGTTCCTGGGGAAAAAATAATTATGGCCAGCTGGGAGATGGCTCTTGTGTTATGCGGAGCATCCGCGGGTGCGTCGAAGGATTGGATAATGTGAGCGCCCTTTCCGCGGGGTATAAACATTCCCTGGCGCTCAAACGGGATGGTACGGCCTGGTCCTGGGGTTCGGGAAGCTGTTTGGGCAGAGGAACCAAGACCAGTACCAATCTTCCCTCTCCCATGTTGGGGATGTCGGATGTGAGCATGCTCAATGCCGGCGGGTATCATTCGGTGGCGCTCAAAACAGACGGCACTGTCTGGACGTGCGGCGGCGGCTGGCTGGGACAAATGGGCAACGGCAGTAACAATGATACGAATGTCATGACCCAGGTCTCCGGTTTGAATGGCGGCATTGCCGTTGCCGGCGGACGATATCATACGCTGGTTCTGCAAAATAACGGCACGGTCTGGGCCTGGGGATATAACGGCTCCGGTCAATTGGGGAATGAAACGTATACGACCACGAACCGGCCGGTGCAGGTTGTCGGGCTTGCCAATGTGTCGGCAATAGCCGGTGGCAATTACCATTCGCTGGCGTTGAAAAACGATGGCACCGTCTGGGGATGGGGTGGACGTTACGCGGTGCCTAATATTGATAGAACGAACCTTCCAACGCAAGTCGCTTCATTGACGGATGTTAAAGCAATTGCGGCCGGTCGAGATTTTTCGCTGGCGTTGAAGAACGATGGCACGGTCTGGGCCTGGGGCAATAATGAATATGGCCAGGCGGGAAACGGAGAGATATGTGTATTCGAATCTCTGGGTCAGGTGGCAGGGTTGTCCAATATCGTGGCTATTACCGCCGGTGAATACTTTGCCGTGGCGTTGAATGCGAGTGGCGTGATTTGGGGATGGGGACTTGATGATTACGGACAATTAGGGAATGGCATGCCGGGATACAAGCCTCTTCCGGTGACGGTCAGCGGATTGACCGGTCCAACCGACGTGGCCGCCGGCGAATATTTTGCGCTCACATTGATGGCGGATGGCTCTGTCGGGGCATGGGGTCGCAATGACTGTTGGCAGTTGGGTACCACCAATATTTATTATACCAATACTCCTATGGAGGTGACAGGAATTCCGGCAGTAACCGCCATTGCCTGCGGTGACCAGCATGCGCTGGTGTTGAAGAGTGATAAGACGGTCTGGGGGTGGGGTGACAACTGGTTTGGTCAATTGGGTAACGGCTCCCAAACGACCGCGAGCCGGCCGACCCAGGCGATCGGGATAACAGACATCACGGCTATATCCGGCGGCAGGCTTTTCTCAATGGCGTTGAAGGCCGCTGGAACTGTCTGGACGTGGGGGCACAATAGTTATGGCCAGTTGGGCAATGGGACGACGAATGTCTATAGCTCCGTGCCCGGTGTTCTCCCAGGGCTTTCTGAAATCAGTGCCATTGCCGCTGGATCATATCATGCTCTGGCGCTGGATACCAGTGGCACGATCTGGACCTGGGGAAATAATACTTATGGCCAGTTGGGCAATGGAACGAGTGGTTCCGCCACCTCGACCAATCGGCCGGTGCATGTGCCGGACATTTCCAACGTGGCAAATATCGCGGCTGGTTATTACCATACGACTATCCTGAGCCAGGATGGCACGGTTTGGGCTTGGGGATATAATTATTATGGCCAGTTGGGTAACGGAACGACTGGTTCCGCCACCTCGACTAATCGGCCGGTGCAGGTTGTCGGGCTTGCCGATGTGGCGGCCATTGCCGACGGAGCCAATCATTCGCTGGCGTTGAAGAGCGATGGAACCGTTTGGGCCTGGGGTCGCAATGACTACGGACAATTGGGGAATAACAGTGTTGCCAATACAAATCGGCCGGTGCAAGTCGCCGGCATTTCCAATGCCGTGGCCATTGAGGCTAGAGGTAATTTCTCCATGGCCCGGACCGGTGACGGCCGCGTGCTGAGTTGGGGTAATAACGCCTTTGGGCAACTCGGAGATGGGTCGCCGGGCTGCAGGTTGACGCCCGTGCGGGCGATTGCATGTGTCACGCCCGTGCCGGCGGATTATGATGGCGACGGCAAGACGGATCCGGGTGTGTATATTGAAGAAACCGGACAGTGGCAAGTCATGCTCTCTGCCAGCGGCTATGCAACCGCGGAAACAACGCTGGGCGGCGTCGGGGTTGCCCCGGTGGTCGGCGATTACGACGGTGACGGCAAGGCCGACCCGGCGATCTACAACACCACCAGCGGTGACTGGCAAGTGGCCATGTCCAGCCTGGGATATGGGCTGGCGTCGGCGTTGGGTTTTGGCGGCCCGGGCTACACTACAGTGCAGGAGAACTATGACTCTGATAACCGGGCGGACGCGGCGATCTATAACCCCACCAATGGCAACTGGACGGTCCTGCTCTCGGCCAGCAGTTACATAACGGCAACCTTGTGGGGGTTTGGCGGCACCGGATATACGCCGGTAGCGGGCGATTTCGACGGCGACGGCCTGGCCGATCCCGCCGTCTACCAGGCATCCACGGGAACCTGGATGGTGAAATTGTCGTCCTTGGCATACAGCATAGCGACTGCCCAGTTCGGCGGTGTCGGCTATCAGGTGTTGGCGCGTGATTTTGACGGCGATCATCAAGCAGATCCAACGATCTATCTGGAAGGAACAGGACAATGGCAGGTCATGTTGTCGGCCTATGGCTATGGAATCGCCTCAACAATCCTGGGCGGATCGGCTCAAACGCCGGTGGCGGGCGATTTCGATGGCGACGGCCTGGCCGATCCCGCCGTGTTTAATGTCACGACCGGCGCCTGGCGGGTCCAGCTTTCTGCCAGCGGTTACGCCGAAGCGAGTGCAGTTCTGGGTATTCCGTAGCAGAGCGGGTGCCTGTGCTGGCGTGGTATTCCGCCAGCAGGCGGGAGGCTTAGCCAAAGGCCAAGCCCGACAGCCTGCTATGCGAATCTATCAGAAATGCCTTTTTGAAAAAGCAAAACCGGACCCGGATTTTAAATTGTGTGCGGCGAATTTCCGGAATTATGCTCAGGAAGGCGTCTGTCGACATTGTCAGTCAGACCAATGTAACGTTGAGCAGGATAATTAACACTTCGCAGAATATAGACATACCACATGCGGTCATCATCTCCCTTGGTGCTGCTGGCTATTTGGTCTTTCCAAATCCATAGGTGGCTTGCCACCCGTAGCTCAGCTTGCTGAGCGAAGGGTGGAGCAGAGGGGATTCGAACCCCTGACCCCCACGTTGCGAACGTGGTGCTCTACCAACTGAGCTACTGCCCCATTTTAAGAAAAGGCTTGCCCATCGTAGCCAGGAGTCTAACGACGGCGAAGATAGGTCAGCCATCAGTAATAGACTGCTGATGGCAATAGCCTTGCTGATCCGTCATTTTGGAGTTGGCGGTATGATGATATCGGCCGCTAACTGCTGTTTGTCCATCTTCTTCTGCATTTTTTTCAGCTTCTTATCCTTGGTCGAAAGTTTGGGTTTGTTCTGATATCCGGTATTACCTTTATCTCTGCCGTGTCCCATAAAACACCTCCTGCTGAAAATAATTTATTTGAAAATGGATTATGGGCAACGGAATCCCTGTTGTCAAATCCTATCCTGCAACACCCAAAAACTTTATTTTTTATTGACTTAATGGGATATGTGCCTGAACGGCGACGATGTGGCGGAGGCGATCCTGGTGGATCAGGACGGTAACGGTCTGGTTGACGGTGTTGATATCTGGATGGACGGGACCGTGGACGTCGAACTCAGTGAATGAGGATATAAGCTATCTACCTGGATATTGATTGAGAGGATAGGCTTACGATGGCCTGTTGCCTGTTGGTGGCAACAGGCCGTCGTATTTCAGGGGATAATTTTTTATTTCACTTTGGACGCTGACGTTGTAGATCGTTGCTGAATCCAGGACCCCGACGCTCGAATTAACGCCAAAGTGAAGCCTCCCGCGGCACCTGTCTCGGCGGAGCCGATGGACAATCCGTAATTATCTTAAGGACGGATAGCCGGAACTGGCGGTTGCTTGTCCATACCCGCAGGTTGACAGCCGGAAATACCAGGTTCCGGTTGCCGACTGGTACAGGCCCGGATCAGCCTTGCCGTCACCGTCATAATCAGCCGCGAAGGCATTACCATAGCCGGCGCCGCCAAAATTGGACAGCGTGGCGATCGCATAGTTGCTGGCAGAGAGCTTTATCAGCCAGGTACCCGCCGTCGGATCCTGTACCGCCGGATCAGCCTTGCCGTCAGCATCGAAATCGGCCGTAAACGCGGCATAATTGGTCCCGCCAAACCCGCTGAGGGTCGCGGTGCCATAAGCGCTGGCGGAAAGTTTAATGGCCCAGTTGCCGGTGGATACCTGATAGATAGCGGGATCGGCCTTGCCGTCGGCATCATAATCGGCCGCCAGCGGCGTGTAGCCGGCGCCGCCAAATGCGGATAACGTGGCAATCTGATAACTATTACCGGAAAGCTTGACCATCCAGTTCCCGGCAGTGTTCTGAACAACGGCCGGATCAGCCTTGCCGTCCCCGTCAAAATCGGCAATGAGCTGAGTGTACTCGGAGCCGCCAAACCCGGAGATGGTGGCAATGCCATAGCCGCAGGTGGAGAGCTTTACCAGCCAATTGCCCGTAGATTGCTGATAGACAGCGGGATCGGCCTTGCCGTCGCCGTCGTAATCGGCTGTTACAGAAAGGTATCCGGCGCCACCGAGATAACCGGCAGCCAGATCCACGCGGGTGTAGCTTGCGGCCGAGAGGAGCAGAATCCAGCGGCCGCTGGATTCCTGATAAATGGCGGGATCATGCTTGCCGTCGCCGTCAAAGTCGCCTACCACCGGCAAGATAGCGTCGCTGGGAGTGGGATCGTTACTCGGATTGAGTAAATGGAGTTCTACGATGGCGCCATCCTTCTCGGTCTGCTGAACCACTTTCTTAGCCCCGAACGGATTTGCGTCGGAATATCCCATGCCATATGAGTCTGAGTTGTTTACAATAACGTTATTGTACAGATTCACCTCATAGGGTGGATACTCCCAGGTATTGGTTTCCGTCGGCAACAGATTATCATATCCGCTGAAGGTATACACGCTGGTCGGATTTGAATTGGTTGGTATCAACCCGGCATTCAGTGAATAGCATACTTTATTGGCCAGGCTGGCCACCCAATCCTCAAAGAGTGATGGATCTCCAGCGGTCACGCAATTGAGATGCCGGTTGGTCATCACCCATTCCCACGTGCCGGCGTTAAGATCAGTGCAATACAGCGCCCATAAACCCCCGTCGCTGTCGTTGCGGTAGGTTGTGCCGGGATTTATCCCGTCGGTGGAATAGTAGAGCACAACACCACAGGTCGCGTTGGACAGCACCAATACAATTTCATCGGTCAGGCCGGGGCCCGGAATGGGAGGGGTCACAGTAACCGCAGACTTCCATTGGAATTTTCCGGTGAAAGACGCCGGGGTGGTGCCAAGAGCCGCCACCCGGGCTTGCCAGCCCACCGGGTTGGCGCCCGTAAAATGGTTGGTATCCGCTGACGGAATATTGGCCTTCAGGCACATAGGAACACTATTAGATTCCAACCGGTAAAGATAGTCCACAAGGTGCGTCTTACCCCCCGGCGAATCCACATACGCATCCACCTCATGGTTGGGAGCCATCATTTTCGTCCAGCTGGACGCCCATACATTTGAATGAACCAGGACTTGCTCAGACTGCGCTGACGTGAACTGGTACGCATTGGTAATCATGCCGATTAATTCCGCCATCGTTTTATAGTACTTAAGCTGCCAGGTGGCATCGGGGGTGCCGCCCGAAGTACAACTCACACTGCAGGGCATACCAATCCAATCAACGTTCGAGATATCCCAGTAACCAACCGAATCCGTTGCCAGCAATGAAAACTCGAATAATCCATCATACATCAGGTGCACATCGGGATCACTGACTTTCGAGTACTGTTCCATCGCATGCACGGGATCAATACCGTATTTCAGATTCGCCCCATTAATATTCGTAATCATCAGCGTATAGACGGTTATGGCATCCGTAAACGGATAGACGACTTCAAATTGCTCCAGCGCCGGGCCAATGGATGCGCTGGTATAATTCAGTTGGATGAATATATTGGTTGGATTTGCCACGGAAGCCGGCACATCATTAATAATTCTCAACGTGTTGACCGCGTGAACATTTACCGCACAACCCAACAGTATTAATAAAAACGCAAGTTTCCTCATTTCTTCAGCCTCCTTTGGTTGTTGAATATGACTGCAAAGATAACCACTGGTTACGTTCAAACAGGGATGACTTTAAGATATGGATATTATATGCATCTGCCTCTAATGTCAAACATTTTAATTGCCAATAAACGGATCAGAGATATAGTGGTTTTTAATAACAATTCTAGGCTTATTACTGAGTCAGTTGCAAAAGTCCCTGAAAAGACGGCCACGATAAAACGTGGCCCTCCAATATTCAGCGAAAACGGCCTGTTTTGGCCGTGGAGAGACGCGTCCCGCCCAACGCGGGACAAGCTTCGTTTACCACGCGTTTCGCGTGGTCGCGTCCTCAGAACTTTTGCAATTAGTTCTACTGGAAGCTGGTTGGCATGAATTCATTGGTAATAGTTATTATCGGACTGGCATGGTTTTACCTGGCGTATCGTTTTTACGGTAATTTTATTCAACACCGGCTGGTTAAGCCTGACGATTCCCGCCCAACACCCGCGCATGTAATGCAAGACAACGTGGATTTTATGCCGGCTAAACCGGTTTTTCTACTGGGTCATCATTTTGCCTCCATTGCCGGCGCCGGTCCGATTATCGGTCCTATTCTGGCAGTCTCCTATTTCGGATGGGGGCCGACGACACTGTGGATTACCTTAGGCTGCGTTTTGCTGGGGGGAGTGCACGATTATCTATCACTCATGCTGTCGGTGCGCAATAAGGGCCAAGGCATCGCGGAAATAGCCGGCCTGGCCATCAGCCGGAAAACCCGCTTTGTTTTCGCAGTGCTCTTGTGGTTAACACTGGTCTTCATTATAACCGTATTCGCGGTCAGCGCGGCCAACGCCCTGGTCAGCAAGCCCGAGCTGGTTATTCCCACAGTGGGCGTATGTTTCCTGGCGATCGGCCTGGGCCTGGCTGTGTATCGGTTTCAGGTAAACACCATTGCAGCCGCGATTATCGCCGTTATCCTGGCCTACGGCTTGATCTGGTGGGGTTTTCACTGTCCGGTTTCTTTGCCCGCGTGGCTTGGTTCCAGCCGCGAGCATGTGCTTTGGATGATTACCCTGCTGTTCGTCTATTGTATTATTGCTTCGCTGTTGCCGGTTTGGCTGATGCTGCTGCCGCGGGATTTTATTTCTGCGGTCCAGTTGTTCGTCGGCATAGCGCTGGGCATCACGGGACTGCTTATTATCCACCCGCAATTCAGCGCGCCCATGAGCCTGGGCGGGTTTGTCGTGGATAACAAGCCGATCTGGCCGATCCTTTTTATTACCGTTGCCTGCGGGGCTATCAGCGGCTTTCACACCATGGTTGCCACCGGCACAACATCCAAACAGCTTGATAAGGAATCTGACGGTAAAGTTATCGGTTTTGGCGGCATGATTTTGGAGGGGGTACTCGCTTTCCTGGTGGTTATGTTTGTGTCCACCGGACTGAAATGGGGCAACGCGCCGGCTGGTATGCCGCTGGAGCAGGCGGCATTGTATTTTCACAACGCGCTGGCACAAAGTTGGATTATTGCCTTTGGGACCGGGTTCGGCAATATTGTCGGCCGCGCCGGCATTCCCGGCCTGGGTCCCGCGGCGGCCTGCCTGCTGGGCGCGGTGATGGTAAAGATATTTGTAATGACATCACTCGATACTTCAACCCGGCTGGGCAGATTCGTGTTTGCCGAAACGCTGGCCAAGGATATTCCGTTTTTAAGAAACCGGGTTATTGCGACTTTGATTCTGCTGGTGCCGGCCTACATCCTGGCTTTGACTAACAGCTATGGCAATATATGGAAAATGTTCGGAGCTTCCAATCAGCTCATTGCCGCCGTAGCACTGCTCGCCATCAGCGCTTACCTGGCCGGGAAAAAACGGCCGATTTTTTTTACGCTTATCCCGTCGGTTTTCATGGCCTTAACCACTCTGACCGCGCTGTTGTGGGACACGTTTAATCCCAACAACGGCTATTTTACGTCCTCCGAAACAAACATTACGCTTGGAATTATTGCCGTTGTTCTGATGCTTCTGGGTGTTTTCGTGAGTATTGACGGTTTGATGGCCATCAAAGCCTATTACAGCAAGCAACGCAATTTAACTTTGAAAGCACCGTAGAATCTTGCGCAGTAACTTTGATGCGAAAAGCGTGTAGTTTTTTATCGAGTGGCGTGGCAAGTGCTTGCGTGGCAACCGGCTTTGCGGAAGATTCTATCGGCTTGCTCCTGGCTACGCCGAAGCGCTTCGCCAAGGCAAGTCGCAAGCAGGGTCTATTCGGAAAAAAATCAAATGAGTTATAACTGGTTAATAAAGTCCTGCAATTCAGATAAGGGGAATTCCTCGAGATAAAGCTCTGTGGCTTCGCGCAGGTTCACCAGCGCTTCGTCAAAGGTTTTGCCTTGTGTCGTAGTGCCCGTTTCCGGATTTGTGGCAATGAACCAGCCACTTTCCTTTTGAATGACTGCTGAAAGTCGCATGATAAACTGAACTAGAGTGCGGTAGTCCATCAGCCAATGGACTACCGCTTTATGGCGCTCGGAGCGCCACAGGTGGCGTATTTGTTTCGATCGCCACGTCTGTAGCAAAGCGGGAGCGCCGGCTCCCGCACTCCATATTGTTTTTCCCCAGCCCTGTCGCAGGGCTTGATGATTTTTTCGCCCGGCGAAAAAATTATTCGCTCACCGGCTGGTAGCCGGGGCCGCCGAAACGGGCGCTGGACCATTCGTAATCATGGCCGGAGAGCCGGCCATACCACACGCCGCCCTGCTCGCTATAGACACCCGGATCCGCGCGACCGTCGCCATCGAAATCGCCCGGCACCGCCACATAGCCCGGTCCACCCAGCGCGAAGATCGCTCCCAGGTAATCCTCGGCCGATAACAGGATCAGCCATATCCCATCGGCTGCCCGATAAATCACGGGATCAGCCAATCCATCGCCGTCAAAGTCCGCCGCTCCGGCCTGGTAACCCGATCCGCCGAAGTAACCGTCCACCAGGGCATAGTTCTCACCCGACAACAGACCCGTCCAATGGCCGTCTGACGCCCGGTAGACCATCTGATCGGCCAAGCCGTCGCCGTCATAATCCGCCATGACCGGCTCATAATCCGGCCCCCCTACCCATGCCTCTCCCAGCGCATAGTTTGAGGCAGACTTCAAGCCCGCCCAATAGCTCAACCCAGGGTCATACACGGCCGGATCGGATTTACTGTCACCATCGTAATCCGCGGACACCGGCCGGAAACCAGAGCCGCCAAACACACCGCTAACCACCTGGCCGTCACTGCTCTGCAGAATCCACCAGGTCCCGCTGATTTCCTCGTAGAGTCCGTAATCCAGAATTCCGTCCCCGTCGTAATCGCCCGCCGCCGTCCAGTACCGGCCGCTGCCCGTTTCCGGCTCGATTCCGGTCGTGCCATAGCCCCGCGTGCCGGAAAGGATGGCCGCCCAGACGCCCTTGTCAGCCCGGCACAAGGCCACATCCGACTTGCCGTCGCCGTCATAGTCGTTCAACGCCCGGCCCGGCGAGTTCACACCGGCGGCGCGCACCAGTACCGTTCCCGGAGCGGTAGTCGTATTGTTCGTCAGATTAGGATCGTTCAGCGTCGTCAAATGCCGCACCGTGACCTTGACCTGTTGAACACCGGAGAGATCACCGCGCGCAGTCAGGCCGCGTTTCGCAGCAGGAGTCAGGATCACCAGGGTTTCCTCGCCCGCCGCCAGGGTATAAGTCCCCTGATCCGATCCGATCCAGACCGGGGTCGCCGCGTTCGAGATCATGTGGAAATCGAATGCCACGCCGGAGGCGGTCAAAGCGTCCGGACCATCGTTTGCCACCCGGCATGAAACCGTGCCCGCCGGCGATTCGTTGGTCATGTTCACCGGTAAATATACAAGATCGCTCACGCCGATATCCGCACTCCCCGTCGCAACCTCTGGATCCAGCGCAGCGTAACCCATGCCCACGTAGCTCAACGGGCTGATCAAACTCGCGGTCCTGGCCCGCACCCAGTAGTAATAGGAATAGATCGGGGAGATGGCGTAGTCGTCGTAATAATAGGCTGAAGACTGAAGGCTGAAGGCTGAAGGTAGAAGTTGCAATGTAATCAGCGGAATATCCACAATCCGGGCGGCCGTGTCAGCGTCATTGGTCTGGCTGCGCCAGATCACATAACCCGTGGCCCCGGCCACGCCTTTCCAGGTTACTCTGATCCTGTTCGTGTAACTGCCTTCCGTAGCCGAAACACTTTCCGGCGTCCCGATATTGGTAGAGATTTGCAGATACACGCCGGTAAAGAGCGTGGTGCTTCCGCCGGTCACGAACTGGGATTGATTGCTCGGCGCCACATAACCGGATAACTCGCCGTAGGTGATGTCATACTGACCAGTCACGGCGCTTACTGCCGCCAGGTTCCCGGTGCCGGAGGTCGGGCCGGTGTAGCCAGCCGGTGCGGTTAATTGCCAGGAGCCGGTTTCCGGCGTCACCTCAACCGCCACCCAGCCGGCCTGACCTGGCACTGCACCGGTTCCTTGAACCACGATAGTCCGTGAGTATACAATCGGCGACACGATCGGCCAGTTAAATGAATCGGCTGACGCTACTACTGATGTGGGAGCAAACCGAACAGTAACTGAACAGGATCCTCCCGGGGCAACGATCTGGTCGGACGCATTGTCGGCCACAATGGAAAATGGCGCTTCCAAAGAATCGTCTATCGTCCCGATCGTCAGTGCCGCACCACCCACCTCATTGCTCAAGGTTACGGTCAAATCACTGGTTGAACCTATCGAGACGTTACTGAAATTTAACGGATTTGGAGTAATGGTAAAGGTTGGAATATAGACCGTCAAACGGCTGGAACCAACCCCCGTGCTAGTGCCGGAAATGGCAGTTAAAGTAATATCTTTGGTGACATCGGCCAAAACACCTGCGGGCACAACAATATTTACGTTCACATTGGTAATGGCCAGTCCAGCCAACGCAATATTAGTGCCATCAGGTAACGAGACGACCCAGTCAGCGCCGGTCACCGACAAACCGATAGCTGATGATGCATTGGTTGACAGGTTGTGTACTTTAAACACCTTGGCCACGGTAGAGTCGGGTTCTACATAGTCGTTGGCGGGCGGTAAAACTGCCAGAGAACCCGGCAAAGACCAGTATTCATAAGCTTCGATAGTCCACGTCTGACCCGGGGCCAGCGAAGTCCTGTTCCACTGCAAGTAATAGCCGGCATCTGGATAGGCTGAATCAGTAGTATTGCTCAATTGCGCTAAAGTGCCGGCCTGAATATTGCCATAGGTATAAATACCTCCGAAATATCCTGCCGCCGGAGTTGCCTGGCTGGCATAGAAGCCCATATAACCGCAGTTCACAAAGGTGTTATTATTCACATACACCATGAGATTGGTGGCATCCCACCAACTACGCGCTTCATCAATCCCGCCAAACAAAGTATCGCCGCCGTGGAAAAAGCGCAGATCAGTGTAGGTTATGGCGCCACTGTTGGTTAACGTCCAATTCTTCTGAAAATAACGATCGCCATTGACATAGGCAAATCGTTGATTCATATAGATATCGTTTGTCCCCAGCTTGACCACGGTCGTGATCACATAGGGATCGTTGGTTGCTCCCGAACCTGTTTTGGTATTAGATACAGGCGAATTAGTTGTTGGTGAACCTTGATACCCGGTTGAATAGCGTCCGCTGGTATTTGTACCGTTCAGCCAGATGATCGAACCCCAATGGTACTGATCATAGTATTGATATGTTCTGTCATTCGGCTGGTCAACCCAGACACCTGGTGTTCCACTATCTTTGACTGCAATCTCCAAAGGACTGGGAGCATTTGAGTTTATGACTTGGATGGCGCCCGAACACACCATAGGCAGCAACGCCAGCAGACACGCGCCCATCCCAAATATATTTACACCACTCCGACAACTTGCTTTTTTCATGATACCTCCGGTTGCGCTTTGTTTTTCAAAAAATGACACTCGCCTGGGCGTAGCTTGGCCAGTTTTGATCCAGCCTTCATAGCCACTACTACGGCGGAGTAGGCAACAACTACACTACGTGCCGTGAGCCAGTATTATTCTGGTTGTTTCCGCCCGAGACGGATCCGCCTATTGTGTGAAATTTTCCTTGTTTTTTGATCGTTTGTCAAGATATCCGTTGGAAATTTTTAATGCTTTGGTTACGACCAAAGCAATGGATCCGACTTTGGCATACTATGCCTTGTCATATCGCCGCATAAATCCTACTATTATTTATTACTAATTAGTAGCATAAAGGAGAATGGACGCCCATGAAAACAAAAAATAATTGTTTATTGATCGTCAGCATGATGATGGCTGCTGCCACCAATGTCATGGCTTGCACGACCCTGCTGGTAACCAGGGGCGCCAGCGCGGATGGATCCGTGCTTGTCGCTCATTCCGATGACAACCATCTAATGGATCAACGGATTATTTACGTGCCGGCCGCCGATCATAAGCCCGGTGCAAAAAGTCGGCTATCCCGCATGGTGGCTTAAGCAGGTGGGATACGGCCAGGGACCGGTCTCATACCAGCCACCAGCGGATCGAAAAAGCAAATAACGCAGGAGCGTCGGTCACGAGTGGCGAGAACATTTAAAAATATCTGCCGGGCCGGAATGGTCGCAAGCTGGATCATGAGTGGTATCATCGTCCACGCGGATCCCGCCTTCATTATTCAAACCAACGCGCTGCCCGAGTTCATCACCGGGAGCAAACTCAACATTCACGGCCGGGCATATTATGACCGTAGTCATTACAAGCATCAGCAGAAAACGGAGGCCAGCCTGGCCGCCGGCGGATGGCTGGACTTTGAAAGCGGATTATGGCATGGACTCGGTATCGGCCTGGTTCCTTATACATCCCAAAAAGTATATGGAGATAAGGACCAAGACGGCGCCGGCATCCTGGCCCCGGGACAGAAGGGCTATTCCGTGCTGGGCCAGGCTTATCTGCAGGGAATCTGGTTGCAAACGCGGATCAGGCTTTTCCGCCAGATGCTCGATACGCCGTTCCTGAACCCCCATGACACCAGGATGACGCCGGTAACGTTTGAAGCCTATACGTTGCAAAGCACTGCCCTTACGAATCTCACCCTGATGGCGGGACAGGTTACCAAGATCAAGGAGCGCAATTCCACAACATTCAAAAGCATGACGGATGCCGCCGGATTCAGCGGGACCAACGAACCGATTACCATGGCCGGCTTCAAATTCACTCCGGATGTTTATACCTTTCAGCTCTGGAATTATTATTGTTACAACTTTATGAATGTGGTGTATGCGCAGGTGGACGGCAACTGGCCATTGACTGACCGGTTTTCGCTTTCCGCCTCCATGCAGGCTTTTGACCAGCAGGACGTCGGCGACGGCCTGGGGGGTGAATTTCATACCGGGATGGGGGGTATCCAGGGCGGCGCCGGCTGGGATGGACTTAATTTGAAATTGAGTTTCACAACAACAGCCAACAATCACGACATTGTAAATCCGTGGGCCTGTTATCCCGGTTACACTTCGATCATGGAAGAGGACTGCAACCTGGCCGGAGAAAAAGCGTGGGGGATCATGGTCGCGTATGATTTCACGCCACTGGGACTTAAGGGCCTCAGTTCATACATCAATCATACGGAAGCCTGGACGACCGAGGCCGGGGCCTTGACCTCGCCGGAACAACTGGAAACGGATGTGACCATTGATTACCGTTTCTGCGGACGATTGAACGGGCTCTGGATACGACTGCGCGCGGCCTGGGTGGATAATGCCCTGGATATGAACAAAGAAGATTTTAACGAATATCGCGTTATCGTCAATTATGATATCGCGAATCTGCTGGTCAGGCAATAATCCTTCAGCTTGCCTTAGCCTGATCTATTCATGCAAAGTCATGAATAGATCACCCTGCGGGCTTCGACTACGGCCTGAAGACAGGCCTGCGCTCAGGGTTAACCTTGAGCAAAGCGCCTTGCGCCGCGTCGAAACTTGCAAATCAGACAATTTGCATAATTGCCTGATTCGCAAGTGACTATGAATGAAAACGTAGTTTTTATGAATAAGTCAGGTTAGCACCGGATAAAAGTCTGTGCCGCGTTCAAGCGTCCTTGTCAACAACTGCGGCAACTGCAGACCAAAACATAGTCGTGGGTGTCATGCAGCAATTCTAATTATGGCGTCAGACCCGCGCGACCACGCCTCTGGCGTGATAAACCATGCTTCCAGCGTGGTAAACCTTGTGCTTGCCACGCGAAACGCGTGGTCGCGGGTGAAGAGATTGTTGGGAAACGCACGCGTTT
>CAYQNY010000039.1:0-20984 GCA_964418925.1 uncultured Verrucomicrobiota bacterium | reverse complement strand
CATCATTGTTCAAACGAACTTTGCCTGCACGAATTTCGGCGATATCAGCACCAATGCGGCCATAATCCCGGTGGACTGCACACTCTCCAACCGGTTCGTGAGCACAAATAGCATCAACGTCTGGATGCAGATGGACATGAAAGTGGCGCTCTATGATGGGGGCACCACGCCTGCCTTGGAAACCAACCGGGCGGTCATGTTTTATGTGGACAGTAACGGGTATTTTGCTGTGGCTCACAACAGCATTTCCGCCACCAACTGGATCGAACTGGGAACCAATATCACCGATGATCCTGTGGACGTGGTTTCCGATGGACAATGGGTTCGGATCCATACGCATCAGGATTTTGCAAACACGAACTGGACGCTGTTCGTGAATCATGTTCTGCTGACCAATGCCATCGGTTTTTTAGATCAGAGCATAACTAATTTTACCGGCTTCAACCTGTACAACGGAAATTCCACCTCCTACCTGGACAACGTCTTCGTGATGATCACTAACCCGCCGGACCTGGCGGCTCATGGCAGCAACTGGCTGCCGGAACTGGCAATCAGCACGACCAATATTACGAATTCCGTGTTTACGGGTCGGACGATCAGTAACAGTGTTGATATCTGGCGGTCGGGGGGATATTACACGCTGACATTCACAAACACGTCGAGCACCAACTGGCTGACGCCGAGTATGAGTTCGGGAACATCAACCGGCGATACTCAACAGGTGTACATGGTGTGCAGCGCGGCGGGACAGTCGGTGGGATCCTACACGGGAACGGTGGCAGTGACGGGGGTTGATGCGACGTTCGGGTTTACGGCCAGCAATGCGCCGCAGACGCTGACCGTGGTTATGCAGGTGATGAACCTGCCGGTCACGCCGTCAACGCTGTCCACAAATGTCATGCAGGGAGTCACGCCGGATCCACAGAGCTTTGTCGTCAGCAACACGGGGCCTGAAATAGTCAACTACACTGTGAATTTCTCGAACACGACCTGGGTGTCAAGTTCGTCGAACGGGACCTGGGCGCTGGCAGCGGGTACGGCGGACACTATCCCGGTGACATACTCCAACACAACGGACCTTGGGCCGGGAACCAGCAACCTGACGGTGTTGATCACGTCAACGGAATGGGGCGGGATCACCCAGACCGTGGACATAGCGCTGATTGTGATGGACCTGGATGTCACGCCGTCAACGCTGTCCACGAATGTCATGCAGGGGGTCACGCCGGATCCACAGAGCTTTGTCGTCAGCAATACAGGGCCCGAAATAGTCAACTACACTGTGAATTTCTCGAACACGACCTGGGTGTCAAGTTCGTCGAACGGGACCTGGGCGCTGGCGGCGGGTACGGCGGACACTATCCCGGTGACATACTCCAACACAACGGACCTCGGGCCGGGAACCAGCAACCTGACGGTGTTGATCACGTCAACGGACTGGGGCGGAATCACCCAGACCGTGGACGTAACGCTGAACATAATGGATATGGAGGTGGACACAACGGCTTTGACAAATTCAGCGATGGTAGGTTGGACACCGCCAACCCAAACCTTCAATGTAACCAACGCCGGCGGAGGAACGTTTGACTATACGGTAGCCGTCACTAACGACTGGCTCTTCTGCACCCCGACCAACGGAACGCTGGGAGCCCATGCGAACGACCTGATTACAGTGACATATACCAATACATTGGAATGGCCGGCTAGCACCATCAGTAACACTATAATTTCGATCACTTCTGCGGACGGCGGCGGGACGAGTCGAACGGTGAACGTCGAACTGACCATACTGGAGCGGGCGACTAATTTCTATGCATCGCTGGATGGCGGCGATGTAGCCCCATACACCAACTGGGCCATGGCAGCCACCAACATTCAAGACGCGGTCAACGCGGCCATTACCAACGGGGATCACGTTTTGGTGTCGAACGGGGTATTTACGCTGACAAACCAGGTCGAGGTGACCAATGGAAGTGTCATAGTGGGGGTGTACGGTAATAACAACACGTTCATCAACGGTAATTATCCAAACACAATGAACCGATGCTTCTATGTGGCTCATTCGAACGCCATTGTACAGGGATTCACTATAAGCAACGGATGCGCCACAGCCGACGGCGGCGGCGGCGTGTATCTGACGAATAACGCAACCCTCCGGGATTGCGTCATTAGTGCGAACGTGGCGACAAATGACGATGGGTATGGCGGCGGCGTGTACATCGGCGGCGGCGGTACAGTCACCAACTGCAACATTTTCGGCAACACCAGTTATGGAATCGCTTCTAACCATGGCGGTGGCGGGGTGGAATGCTTCAACGGCGGCACGGTGCTCAACTGCCAGATCAGTAACAATGTGTCAATCCATGCCGGTGGCGGCGTGAATATCAGCGGCGGCGGTATTGTCCGGGACAGCACGATAGCCAGCAACACATCGTTAGGCGCTTATCCAAATGGTGGCGGCGGCATACAGGTCTCCAACAATACCAGCGTGGCCATGGTATCCAATTGCGTCATTATCGGCAATACGGCGGCGGGTCTGGGCGGTGGGCTCCTGTTGAATAACTGCAGCCTGGCCTACAGTTGTCAGATCAGTAATAATGTGGCTGCCACCAACGGTGGCGGCGTGGCGGTTCGAAACGGCAGCACGGTCTGGAACAGCATGATTGCCAGTAATTCGTCGGCCGGGCAAGGTGGCGGAGTGCAGTTGGGAGCGGGAAGTTCCGATACCAGCACAGTATGGAATTGCACGGTTGCAAGCAATGCGGCGACCTATGGCGGCGGCGGCCTGTCAACAATCGGCGGCCGGGCGCGGAACTGCCTGATCTATTACAACAGCGCTGACACCAATGGAGCCGGTATCTATGTTAATGACGGCAGTGATGCCGTCATCGAAAACTGCACCATCATAACCAATTCCACTGAGGGGGTTTATGCGCACACCAACGCCGGGGGTTATTTTGCAAACTGCGTTATTGTTTCCAACACCATGGAGCTGAATGACGCGTCGGTGAGCTTTACCAATTCCTGTGTGACATCAACCAACGGGATGTCCGGATCCGGCAATTTCACGAACGATCCAGCCTTTGTGGACTTCGCAAGCGGCAATTACCGGCTGAATACAGAATCGCCCTGCATCAACCAGGGCACGAACCGGAACTGGATGACCGGCATGACCGATTTGGACGGCAATCCGCGGATTACCGGGCCCAGCGTGGATATCGGGGCATATGAAAATCCGATGTGCTGGACCGTGGATCCAGCCGCGTTGACGAATCAGGTCATGGTAGAACTGACACCAACAAACCAGACCTTCCAGATCATCAATCAGGCGTTAAGCAACTTGAATTACACGGTAACAACCAGCAAGTTCTGGGTGGCAGCAAGCTCGACCAACGGGACGCTGGACGGCTATGAAACCAATAATATCGACTTAAGTTACGCGGCAACTACCAACTGGCAGACGGGAACCAGCAATGCGACGGTAACAGTGGTGGTCACGAACAACCTGTCGGAGATGTATCCGCCGCAAACGCAGACTGTGGACGTGGTTATGAACATCATGCAGCTGCAGACGGCGCCGACGAACCTGACAAATAACGTGATGCAAGGATTGCCGTCCAGCCAGACGTTCGACGTAGCCGATCTCGGCAACGGCCTGTTGAGCTACACCATCAGCACCAACACGTATGACTGGGTGACAGTGGCTCCGGCAGACGGCATCCTGACCAATGTCTCCACCAACACCATCACCGTCACTTACGCGACGACTCTGCCGAACGGCGCGACCACGGGCTTGCTGACGGTGGCCTCGTCGTCCGGGGGCGGCGCGACGCAAGACGTGGCGCTGACGGTGAATGTAATGGATATGCAGAGAACCCCGGCCGGCTTGACCAATGAAGTTATGCTGGGGCACACGCCGACGCCGCAGACCTTTACACTGATGAATAACGGCGCCGGATTGTTCGATTATGCGATCAGCGACGATGCGGCCTGGGTGACTCCCAGTTCCAACAGCGGCACGCTGGGGGCCTATGATACGAACGTGATTACGCTGACATACGGGTCCACGGCGGGCTGGCAGACGGGAACCAGCAACGCAACCGTGACGATCACATCCACGAACGGGGGTGGCGCAACACAGACGGTTGCCGTCGTGATGAAGGTTATGCGTATGATGGTGAATCCGTCAACCCTGACTAACGTGGTGATGATCGGATTCACGCCGAGCACCCAGAGTTTCGAATTGATCAATTCGGGCTCAGCACCGCTGACATACACGGTAGCGACTAACGCGCCGTGGGTGGCATGTACGGATCCGGCCGGCGGCGTGCTGTCCGGGCCCGGAACGAACACAATCGTGGTGAGCTATGCAACGGCCACGGGCTGGCAGGCGGGAACGAGCAACGCGGTGATCACGGTCGTGTCCACGACAGCCGGCGGGGCAACACAGACAGTGGCCATAACCATGACAGTGTTGGATGTGGTGCCGGCGCCGGCAGGAGTAACAGCCAGCAAGGGCGCATACCCTGACAAGGTGCAGGTAAGTTGGAACGTGGTGGCTGACGCAACCGGCTATCAGGTCTGGCGTAATACGTCCAACAGCACGGCCACGGCAACGAACTTGGGCGCCGCAACGGCTATAACGTACGACGACATGACAGCAGTACCGGAAGTGACGTACTATTACTGGGTGAAATCCACGAACAGCCTGGGAATCAGTTCGTTCAGTACGCCGGACACGGGCTACCGAAATCTGGATGCGCCCACGGCATTGACGGCAAGTAAAGGCGCTTACTCGGACAAGGTGGCGCTGTCATGGACGGCAGCGGCCGGCGCCATCGGCTACGAAATCTGGCGCAGTACATCATCCGACACCAGCACAGCCGTCAAGGTCTCGAGTCCGGATCCAACGGGCACAACCTATGATGACACCAGCGCGTCGAACGCCGTTCTGTATACCTTCTGGGTCAAAACCAAGGGAGCCAGCGGAACGACAAGCGCATTCAGCACCTCGGATACGGGCTGGCGGAACGTGGCGGCACCGGAACCGCAGGCCACTAAGGGATTAAGGGGCGAGGTGTGGGTGCAATGGGAAGCATCAGCCGGGGCAACGGAATACGAATTATGGCGTAACCAGCTGGCAGAGATCGGTAGCGCATCCCTTCTGACAAACAGCGCGGCAACGGAATACCGTGACTTGGATGTAACACCGATGGCGGTGTATTACTATTGGGTCAAGGCCGTGTGCGATTTGGGAGCAGGCGAGTACGGCGGTCCGGATGCGGGCTGGCCACGGGGCCGGAAGTGGGACTTCAACGGTGATGGCCGGGCTAATGTGTGGTATTACCACCAGGGCAACGGACGCTGGTACGTCATGATGGATGTTATGAACACGACCGTGTTGGGATATGGAGACATGCTGGCGGCGCCGGAAGATTATGACGGGGACGGCAAGACCGACCCGGCCGTGTACGGCGAAACCACGGGCACCTGGCTGGTGATGCTGTCCGGAAGCGGATATGCAGTGGCCTCAGTCTCGGGCTTTGGCAGTTCCGGATACACGGCGGCAGCGGGTGACTATGACGGGGATGGAAAAGCTGATCCGGCGGTGTACGCAGAAACCACGGGTACCTGGAAAGTATGGATGTCCGGAAGCGGATATGCGATTGCGACAGCAACAGGATTCGGCGCACCGGGATACCGGGCGGCCGCGGAAGATTATGACGGGGACGGCAAGACCGACCCGGCCGTGTACGAGGAGACATCGGGAAACTGGTTTATAATGCTGTCGGGCAGCGGGTACTCCATCAGTTATGATAACTTCGGCGCCAGCGGCTACGCGCCGGTACCTGGAGGATATCACGGTCTGGGCTATGCGCAAATCGCGGTCTATCATGAGACCACGGGCAACTGGTTTATCCGCACGGGGCCCGAAGACTATGAGATAATAAACTTCGGCGAGATGGGATATGCACCGGTGCCGGCCGATTATGACGGCGACGGCTACGAGGACGAAGGAGTATTTAATCGCAGTCGTTACGATGCGCTGTGGTACCTGTGGATGTCAACAGAAGGTTTTGATATGATTTCCGGGCGCAACAGCCGACCGTAAAATAAATAGAGCTTACTCGAAAAGTTCGTAAGCTCTCAAATTTTAGATTTTTTATTCGAACCTTTTTGAATGGGTTTTAAATATTATAGTGCGTCACGATGTCACGCAATGCCATCGAACCACGCCGCTGGCGTGGATTCACCTTGCTCAAAACGGGATTCAGCGTTATAATTCCTTGAAATTATGAATTAACAACGATGATGAATAAATCATGGATAATCATCGGAATCGTCTGGACCTCGGCCATATTGTCGGGATGGGCCGGCACTGTCTCCCCGCCGTGGAGCGATAATTTTGAAAGCTTCACCAACGGTACCCCGCTCGTGAACGGCACTAATGGCTGGTACGGCTCCTCGTCCAACATCATCGTACAGACCAACACAGTGTACAGCGGCACGAACGCGGCTAAAATTCCTGTTGACTGCACTCTGTCAAACCGTTGTATCGCCGGCGCGTTCAGCAACGTCTGGACAGAAATGTACTCCCGCATGACACTGTACGATGGGATACCCCCCCCCGCATTGGACACCAATGCCACGGCAATGTTTTACGTGAATAGCAGCGGGTATATCGTCGTGCAAAACGGGACCCCGACGAACTGGGTCGTGGTATCTAATATGGTCGACGGGACCGCGGCCACGGTAATATCCGCCACCAACTGGTCGCATCTGTACGTCTACCAGAATTTCACCAAGAAGACATGGGCCGTGTTCCTGAATTACGATCTGATGAAAGTTAATATCGGGTTCGTGGATACGAACATTTCCAATCTAAGTGACTTTGATCTCTACAGCGGTAACAGCACCACTTTTCTTGACAATGTATCCATAATCACCTCCAATCCGCCGGACCTTTATGACCATGCCACCAACTGGATACCCTATCTGTGCGTCGGCCCGACAAGCATGTCACGTACGATCCTGAACGGTACCAATGCCCCCAGCCAGACATTCGAGGTGTGGACAACCAACAGCACGCTTTCGGTCGTCTATTCCAACAGTGTCAGTACCAACTGGCTGACCGTCGACACGACCAATGGCACGACGGCCGGGGAGCATGACACCATTACGGTGAATTATGACACGACTACCCTGACGCCCAGCACAAACCCATACACAGCTACCATTCAGGTCACTGGCGTGGATGATATATTTGGATTTACGGCCTATAACTCCCCGCAAACCATTAATGTGTCCTTAACGGTCAACACTCGGCCCCAACTGCGGGTAAACCCGTGGGCACTGACCAACGTAGTGTCCTACGGTCATAGCGCGTCGGCGCAGGCCATCAACGTCTGGAACGGCAGCGCCACGCCGCGCACCCCGATGTTCTTCAGCGTGACCAACAATAATCCAGCATGGATCACGGTTAACCCCACCAACGGGTCCTGCATAGATAATACCAATACCCTGACCTGCACCTACCCCACTGAATCGCTGTCGCCGGGCTGGTACACGGGCTGGGTCACAGTAGTCACAACAGTCTCCTCCAACCAGCCCGTGCAAGTTAATATGCGGGTGAATGCAACCCCCTCGATTGGCGTCAATGTCCAAGGACTGACAAATTTTACGCGGTCAGGATATGATGCCATCAGCCAGACCTTCACAATCAGTAATGCCAGCGTGAGTCCCCGCAGCACCTTGCATTTTAACCTTTCCGATAATGTGACCTGGGCCACGCTCTCCCCGACGGAAGGCACCAGCACGGGAGAAGTGACCACAGCCACGGTAACTTACAGCACCGCCACCCTGCCCGTGGGTGTCCATACGGGAAGCATTACGGTGGCTGGTATCGATGAGGCCACCGGCGATGCCGTTGATAGCGCGATAATCTCCGTCACGATGACCATTGAAGGTTCGGCTCAGCTCAGCACCAGTGTGGATCAACTGAATAATTCAATCCTGGAAAACTGTGCCGCCACCAACACGTTCCGGCTTTGGAACGGTAGTATAGCGCCGCAGGGTAAGATGGTTTACGTGATTTCCGAAGACATCAGCTGGCTGAGCGTCACACCCACCGAGGGTACTGTCTCTGACGATACCAATACGATCTCGGTGATCTACTCCGCCGGCACGCTGGCCACCGGGACTTATGTAGGCACGATCACCATTGACGCCATGGATACTCTAACCGGTACCCCGGCCGCGGGCGCGCCAAAATCCATCTCCGTGACGCTGGTAATTACACCACGGACGCCAGTCAACTATGAACTCCCGGAGGTTCGGGGCATCCTATACGTCGGACAGACCCTTAATGCCTGGCGCGGTCTCTGGCAGAATGAGAATCGCCTGGCATTCACATACCAGTGGCAGATGGCCAACGATAAATACGGTAACGGGCTGACAGACATCACGGACACCGATGGGATACTGGTCACAACCACTAATTATGTGGTGACTACTGCCGCCCGGGCCAAGTATTTGCGCATCAAGGTCACGGCGACCGATGCCGTGCCATGGCCGATCGCCACAATAGCATACTCGGTCTTCACTGACTCAAGGCGGATCAAGGCGCCGGTGGACGACTTCAGCGGGGATGGCCGAACCGACCTGTGGCTGTTCGATGCCGCGTCAGGTATCTGGCAGTTCGCGTTTACCACCGATAGTAAAGCCACGGTGGAATTCGGGGGATCAGGATGCTTGGCCAAACCGGGTGACTACGATGGCGACGGTAAAGCGGATTTAGCCATTTACGAGGAATCCACCGGACTCTGGACGGTCATGCTATCGGCCAGCGGATACGCCACAGCCTCCGTGCTGTTCGGCGGACCGGGCTACAGCCCCGTGCCCAATGATTATGATGGCGACTGCAAGATAGACCCGGCAACTTACAAAGATATCACCGGACTCTGGACGGTACTGATGTCCGCCAGCTCCTATATGCCGGCATCAGCCGTCTTTGGCGGCACCGGGTATCAGCCGGTTCCCGGCGATTACGACGGCGACGGCAAGACCGATCCGGCCACCTATCATGCCGCCTCAGGACTCTGGCAAATGATGCTTTCGGGCAGCGCCTATGCACTCGCCGGCCTGGAATTCGGCGGCCCGGATTATACGCCCACGCCCGGCGATTACGACGGCGACGGCAAAACCGACTTGGCCGTTTACTGGATCGCCGGAAATCGCTGGTGGTTGCGATCGTCTCTCAACGGCACGTTCCGTGAAAAAAGTTTTGGAACTAGCAACGGTCTCGGTATCCCGATGCCCGGTTACTATGATCACGACATTCAGTGCGATCCGGCGACCGTTCATATCTCCGATGATTTTATCCACTGGTGCATTCAACGTTCATCCCTGGGATATCGGGGACAATCCTTCCAGATTGACACCGATCAGTGGCGCGTCAGCTGGTAATCCATCTAACGCGGGCTGTGCCCGCCGCGTCACTACGCTTGCGCTCCGTAAGCGGCGTGGTAACCCAAGTTCGCCGCACCACGCCTCTGGCGTGGCAAGCGCCGTTTACCCCGCTTAGAGCGGGTGCGGCGCTACAGTTGTAGTGCGTCACGGTGTGACGCATTTTTTCTTGTTTTTTCCGCCAGAGGCGGATCTGCCTATGGCACGACGTCGCGGTTCCCAACGGTTAAGGTACTATATTACATTTTCCGATATTGATGCCGGCCATTGTCTATGGTATTCGGATTTTCCAGTAGTTGTAGGGTCAGAACGGCATGTCGGTGTGGTTTTTACCCGCCTATAACGCCTATGGCGTAGACATTGCAGGCAGGCGATCCGTCGCTACACCCTCCTGCCCCATTACGCGAGCAGAGCGCTTACCCATCCAATTCCGATTTGCATAGTTCGTAAAAATTACATCGCTCACATAGATGCATATCGGCGGATAGTTCCCAGTCCCCCTGCGGCAAGGGCGTGTTTTTACGAATATCGCCATGCTCCAGGTACTCGGCCATTTCAACAACCGACTCGGTCACCAGCTGACGGGCACACGCCATGTCCTCATCCTTCAATTCCACGCTGATCGTTTGACCCGACAATAGATATTCCAAGTGAATCTGAATCTGATCAGCCGGGATGCGGTGCTTGCGGTTTGCCCACAACCCGTAAATGGCCATCTGGTCACGATGGGCCGGCTTCGGGTGGCCTGACTTCCAGTCATGAATATGAAGCCGGTTATCGCCCCGGTAAGCATAATCGGGAATCGCATAAATCTTTACGTCGTCAAGTCGAAATGATTCCGGATCTCCCGTGGATACCGTGGCAATGGGTATCTCCTGCTCCGGCCGGATGTCGGCCAGTCCTGGTAAAATCTTTTCCAGAAAATGCCCGATGCATTGCTTGATCCGGCTAATTATCTGGGTGGTCATTTCCTTTTCCGAGTCATGGTAAAGAGCCGTATAGTAATGCTCGTGCAGACAGCAGTATTTTTTAGGATTCGATTGCCAATCCTTTTTCCTGGATTCACTCCAGCATCGATTCAGATAGGGCTTGGCGACCGAATCGTAAGCTTCGTCAGTTGTGACGGTCCGACCGGCCCGGCGCTCGTGTAACGCCCACATGACGGCCTGTTCAACCGCATTGCCCTGCAGCGTGAACCGGTTATCCATTTTGCACAGCCGATACGCCGTCCGCTGGAGCTTGGTAGCCTGCTCCTTCCATCCATTCCACATGGCATATTTCGCCCAGTAGCGCCGGCGCCGACATTCGACAAAATCAGCCCGCGCCGAAATGGACCAGGAAAAAATATTGATTAATTCCGCCATGTCTTATTTAAGTCCGTTGATAATTTTTTGCGACCCTTCAACCACACCCCAGGCATACCGTTTCCCGGCCACGATACCGCCCATCTTGCGCACAATATCCTTGATCCGGGAATCAGCATTAGCAGGACAAACTGCCCAGCGCGCAATGGCCGGATTAAACATGTGCCAATCATTGATTCCATCGCCGGCCACGAGTGTGTTTTCCGCCCTGATATGCAGCCGTTTCTGCATCAGTTTAATGATTGCACCCTTGTTCATAAAATACGGCAGAAGCGTGGCGCTGGTAACCCGGCGGTCCGGATCCCATGAATAATAAATATCGGAATCCAGAAACGGCGCTAAGACAGACCAGGCTTTTTTGGCGTTCTTTTGACTGCAAGTAAACGTAATCATGCATTGCAATGAAAAAAAATTATACGACAGACTATCAACCAGTTTACGTTTCAGCAAGACCTGAAAAAGCCGTCGGATGTGCGGCCAATGCCGGGCATGAAATTGCCTCTGATATCTCTTTATTTTCTGCTCATAACGGATATCGTGAAGCAAGCGGCCACGGTTGACCGTCGCCAACAACAAGCCGGTATTGCCCGAAAGAAAAACCGGTTTGCTTTTGACCCGACTGCGTTTAATAACGGAAAATTGGCCGGCGGGACCCCAGGTGGTATTGGTCGCCCAGCGGATACCGCGGCGATCCAGTTTATCAATAAAAGTGACAAAGGACCGCGGAAACTGTTCATAAGGCACATGCCCGCCAAGCGCTGTGCCGTCAAAATCAAACACAAATAATTTAATTTTTGTATTCGATTGCATGTGGCTTTTTTTAATCCAGCTTGGAATTCATATTGCCGTTACGGTTATTTATCCAAGTGTCCCGGCGTCAATCCCGTCGGTAGGGGTGCAGGCTGATCGCAAGCAGTCTTTAATACTACATGTTGCCCCTGGGCAGACGCCTCATGCAACGCCTGCATGGCATCCAAAACATGCAATGCCATCCGTCCTGACGCCCGGTGCGCGCGGCCGGACTGCAACGCATAGGCTAGATCAGCCACGCCAATACCGCGGCTGTTTTCCGCATAGCCATGGGTCAACGGCAATTCCGTCCAGTCTTTGCCCGCCTTCAGAATTTTCACAGTACCACCAAAGCCGTTGGGATCCGGAACGCTCAACGTTCCTTCCGATCCGTATATTTCAATGCGGGGAACCGCACCACCCACTACGTCAAAGCTGGTGACCAGGGTCCCGATCGCGCCGCTGGTAAATTCCATCAAACCCGCCACATGCGTCGGCACTTTGACATCAATCCATTCCCCGGCCTTCGGCTGGCTGGTAATCTTCCGCCGTGGAAACGTGATCCGGGTCATGCCCGTCACACGTCGGATCGAACCCAGCATCGCCACCAGCGCCGTCAAGTAATAGGGGCCCATGTCCAGCATCGGACCGCCGCCGTGCTGATAATAAAATTCCGGGGCCGGATGCCAGCTCTCATGGCCGCGGCACAGCATAAACGCCGTCGCCGCCAAGGGCTGACCTATCTCACCGTCATTAATCAGTTTCACGCAGGTCTGGATGCCGGCGCCCAGAAACGTATCCGGAGCGCATCCCACCCGCAATTGTTGTCCCTCCGCCGCCTGCATAATGCTCATCCCTTCGTCCCGGGTAAGCGCCAGCGGTTTCTCACTATGAACTGATTTACCGGCCTTCAAAACCGCCAGGTCCACTTCGGCATGGGCTTTGGGAATTGTCAGATTGACAACAATTTGAATCTCGGGGTCGGCTAATAACTCTGCCGGGGTGCAGGCCCTGGGAATCCCGTGTTCCGTGGCTTTTGCCCGGGCCCGCTCAATATCCAGGTCCGCACAGGCGACGATATCCAGGATGGCGAATTTCTTGCACCCCATGAAATACGCCTTGCTGATATTACCGCATCCTATCACACCGATTTTTGTTTTCTGCATGACACCCACTTTCCTTGGAATTTATCTGGCGGCCCATAACATGCCGCGGCGCGTGATTTCAGTCACTTCCGGCACATTAAAATCCTGGCGAACATGACCCAGCGAACTGTAAAATACACGGCCTTGCCCATACATCCGTTTCCAGACAACCGGCATGACACATCCCCTAATCCACGGCATCTCCGGCATGCCGTCGAATGTCGTTGTCGCCATGATCTGATTAGATGGATCCACATGCATGTAATACTGTTCCGAGTTCATACGAAAATCTTTTAAGCCGGCCGTTATTGGATCCCGGGAGTCGGTAATATGAACGGCGTATTCCCTAATACCACCGGGATGGGCCACCCATTGCCCCCCCACCATGAACTGATATTCCGTGTTGTTACGGAAGGCATCACCCATCCCGCCGTGCCAGCCGGCAATCCCAACGCCGCCAGCCACGGCCTGCAACAAGCTTTTCTCCTGCGGGGAGGTAATCGTACCCATTGTCCATATCGGCACAATCAGGTTGAGAGTACTCAGCTTTGCCGCGTCCTCATAGACCGCCAGCGACTCGGCAACTTCCACCTCAAACCCTTCCCGTTTCAAATTTTCGGCCCATAACTCGGCACACGGTTGGGGCTCATGCCCCGCCCAGCCGCCCCATACAATCAACGCTTTTTTCATTGATAACCATCCCTCCTTGACCCGCCGGCGCCATGAATTTTCACCGAGGGAGTTTCGTTTATGGCTTCGGGGAATTTACCGATACCCCTTAATTCATATCAATTTCATTATTACCCGACGGCCGGGAACGTTAGAAAGCCAGCCGCACAGCGGCACCGAGCGTAACCGTATCGGTACTGATCTCTTTACCCTCGGTGCTGAGATCGTCCCAGTTCTCAAACCGGTAATTAGCGTTAACGTCAAGATGCAGGATCGGCAATAACGGGATATCCAGACCGGCGCGGAACGCGTAAAAGGGATTATCGGCAAGTTTACCGTCCGAGTAATAACCGCCGATGCCCGCGGCCACATAAATGACCTTGCCAAAAAGGAGATAGGCCTGAGGCTGAAAAACGTCCTGACTGGCGCCGCCAAATCCTTTTTGAAACCATTCCACGTCCGCTTCAATACCAATCCATCCGTAATGATATTGATACGTCAGCATGTACGAAAAACCGTTCTTATCCACATTGTTGACATCAATGTTTTTAAGGGTCGTCCAGTAATGCGCACCCACGCCCAAGCGGTTATTTCCTTCATCGTCCTGTGCCCGGCCGATGGAGGCTGTCCATAAAAGTCCTAAACTTACGATCCATAATAACATCAAATGTCGTTTCATGATTTTTCTCCTTTGGTTATTGTTGTAGACTTCTGCGAAATGCGCCGCGTGGGGCTTGCCACGCATCCGGCGTGGTCACGCGGCCTACAAATTCCTTGTTTTTTGTAGGCCCACTCACCGAGTGGGCGCGATTTTAGACCATTTCGCAGAAGTCTATATTGTTGGGCATGCCAGGGCGTAGCTCGCAAACGATGATGCCCGGCCCGCCCTCCGTAGCGGCTTCGCGCTGGAGGGCGGAGGGAGAGGGATTCGAACCCCCGGTGCTCTTGCGAGCACACATGATTTCGAGTCATGCGCATTCAACCGGACTCTGCCATCCCTCCGCACTCTATAGCTGATCAGGCCCGCGAATACGCGTCTGGTTGATCAGGCCCCGTTCTCATCATGATCGTTGATGAAATCCGCACTATGACTATGCAAGCCGATTTATTGCACGATAGGCAAGTACCCTTCAAAAGTCAAGAAATGCCAATACAACAGCAACGTTTCTGCAATCAACTTCGGAGTTCCCTGCTTCCAACCCGTCTCCACCAAAGCCATATTGTCGGTATCACTAATATTGACGATCGTCAATATTAGTGATACAGCTCATTGGTGAGAGATCATTCGTATGCGATGATAATCCTGGTGGCCCCTGAGTCTCCCGGCAGCCAGGTTAATCAAATATATTGCCGGGGTTCAGACGGCCATGAGGATCGAAAACCCGTTTGACGGCGCGCATGGCATCCAGACCGGCGTCCCCGTACATGAGCTGAAGCAGGGCCTTCTTCAGCTTGCCGATCCCGTGCTCGGCAGACACGGTACCGCCCCACCCCAACGCGCGCTGCGCCAGTTCCAAGTACAGCGTCTTGCCCCGCTGATATTCCTCCATGGTGCGCGGCAGGATATTGACATGGACATGATTGTTGCCGATATGTCCGAACATCACGTATTCAAGCCGCTCGCTTTCCAGCAGTTGATGATAGGCCGCCAGCATTTTCTCCAGCGCCTCATCCGGCACCGCGAAATCGGTCCCCAGCTTGGTCAAGCCGGGATATGCGGTCGCCCGCTCTCCGATCCGCTGGTTGACGGCTTCCGGCAAGGCGTGACGAAATGCCTTCAACCGTTCGGTTTCCTCGGGAGAAGTTGCTGTCCAGGCGCTATCCGACCGACTCCCGCAAGCCTCCAGCAAGGCCAGGAGCGCTTCCGCGGCTTCATCCATCGCGTTTTCCGTGGTCCCCAACTCGATATAAACCGCCGTTTTAGCATCCGCCGATAACGCGGGAATCGGCGACGACGGACCGACTTTGAGCTTTTGCTCCCGGAGCAGATCCAAAGCATTGGCGTCAAAATATTCCAAAGCCAGCGGATAGTTGGGCAGACTTGGCCTGTCATCGGATGCCGATTCGCCCCGGGCGCTCCGGACAAATGCCACCGCCTCGGACTCCGACGGAAAAAAACCGATAACACCCAGGATCATTGCCGGCACCGGGATCAGCAGAATTTCAATTTCCGAAAAAATACCGAGCGTGCCCTCGGAACCAATGAATAAATCCAGCAGATCCATGCCCGGTTGTGAAAAATAGCCGGCCGCGTTCTTAATCCGGGGCATAGTATAATTGGGAATCATACCTTTCCTGATTGTTTGATTCGGCAGGGTCAGTTGAAATCGGCCTTGATCATCGGCGTAACATTCACCACGCCGCAGGTCCATAACAGACCCATCAGCAAGTATGACGCGCAGGCGCGTCACATAATTCCGTGTCGATCCGTAAAACAGGGTCCGGGCGCCGGATGCATTGCAGGCCACCATGCCGCCAAGAGTAGCCGAACGTTCGGTGGGATCGGGTGGAAACATCCAGGCTCCCGATTGCCGCAATACCGCCAGGGCCTGACGGTCTTCATCCGGCCATTCCGACTCATAAGGAAATGATTTTTTTTCCATGGCCTGATCCAGGCTTTCAAGTGTCATCCCCGGCTGACATCGCAACAGGAACCGGTTATTCTCCGCGTCGTGGCGAAGCCCTAAAATACGATCCATTTTATCGAGGCTGACCAGCCATCCGCCCATCGGTACGGCTCCGCCGGTGATTCCCGTGCGGGCGCCGGATAGCGTCACTGGTATTCGTGACTGGTCAGCCGTCCGCAGGACGGCAATCAGATCGGATTCCGACCGGGGAAAAAAGATCCGATCCGCCCGGCCGCACAGGCGGGATTCATCGGTCATGTACGTCACAGCAGAATCCGGCGTCTGTTCCTGAGGCAACGCACTCTCCCCGGCGCCGGATTCCACTTTAATGGCTGTTAAACAATGGTTCATGGTGATTATGCACATAGCCAAGCTGAAATTTGCCACGCCAAATGCATGGCTGTTAAGTTATGGTGTGGCAATATTATTGTCAAGCATGCGGAGTGGCGCTGGCTTGAGTTCGATTCATCAGGCGTAATTGACCGCAGGCGGCATTAACTCCGGCGCCTTGGGACGCTCGCAGTGTCGCATTGATCCCAGCGTGTTCCAGCACCGCAATGAACATCATCGCCGTGGCTAAAGGCGACGGACGTCCCTCGAATTCAGCCACTTCACTCAAAGGAATCAGGTTCACGCGGCTATGCACCGGCCTGAGTAAACGCACCAGGGCTTTGGCCTGATCCGGCGAGTCATTAACCCCACGAATCAACGTGTATTCAAAAGTAATAAGACGACCGGTTGTTTCCGCGTATTCCCGGCAGACCGGAATCAGGTCCGCCAATGGATACACCCGATTAACCGGCATAAGGCGCGATCGCAGCATATCATCAGGCGCATGGAGGGAAATGGAGAGTTCCACCTGCAGACCCTCGCTCGCCAGGCGCCGGATACCCGGAATAACGCCACATGTGCTGATCGTGATCCGTCGGGCGCCAATGCTCAGACCATTAGGATCGTTAACAATCCGAACCGCCTTCAGCACGGCCTCGTAATTATCCAGCGGCTCGCCAATACCCATCCAGACCACATGCGTGGGCGCCTGCCCGGCCTCACGCGCCGCGATCAGTACCTGGCCCACCATTTCACCCGGCTGAAGATTACGGCGAAATCCCGCCTGGCCGCTGGCGCAAAACACGCACTTGAACTTACAACCGACTTGACTTGACACACAGACCGTCATCCGGCCCCGCGCGGGAATGAGAACCGCTTCAATACATTCGCCATCCGGCAAGGCGACCAGCAATTTACGGGCGGCAAGCGCCTTCTGTTCTTGGTCGGATCGGACCGGCATGGCAGGCACCAGCGAAAAAGTTTCCGCGAGCTTTTGCCGGAAAGACACTGAGACATTTTTCATCTCATCCCAGGCGGTTACGCGTCGAATGTATAACCAGTGCCAGGCCTGATCAGCGCGAAAAGCCGGTTGACCCAAGGCCTGGCAGGCTTGTTTCAATTCCTCGCGGCTTAGATCATGAATGAGCGGCAATTGATTCACGATAGTTTCTCAAATTAGTTTTTGGTGAAATCGGCGGAGTCGCTTCACACCCACGTCTGCGCTCAGGTAGCTGCGGCGGGCAGGCGTGACACGCTACAATAATCTTGCCCATTCCCCTTATCCTGTCAATGTGTTGCCGGCTTTTCGTTTAATGCCCGGATCAGCTGTTCCACCTGCGGCCGGGGATCCAGCGCATGCAGCGTATGGGCATCCGTGCCCATGTGAAAATCGGCGCCGGTCTCAAATCCAACGGTCAGGAATCGGCGCGCAAAGGCAACGTCTTTCAACAAATGCAGGGTACTGATTTCCCAAGCCACGCCATGCCGGCGGGCCAGGGCAAACAGCTCCTCCAGTTCGCTATCCGTATAAAGCCGTGTCATCGCCCGGGCATCCTCCAGGAAAGCCGATAGATAAGCACCCAGGAAGGGATGAGCAATGCAACGGGCCCGACCGCTGGGAATAAGCTTCCGGAGAACGGCCAGGGAGTGCTCCTTGTACGCGAGGGGCGAGGAAGCATCCGGGTGTTCCCATCCCTGAATATGGTAATGATTACAGGCGTATAGTCGAAAGTCTACGGCCTGAATTTCAGCCAGGGACTCCGCGTAGCGATCAATGCCATAGGCCGACAACTCGGCGCCGACAATTACCTCCACGCGATGTCGGCGCCGCCGCAGGTTCGATTTCAAACTGGCAATGCTGGCCGCGAGATGGAGATCACCCGGATGATGGTGATCCACCAGAGCCACGCTTTTCAAGCCCAGCCGATCCGCCGCGGCTAAGATATGATCCAACGTCATCTCGGGCGCCGCACAGGTCGAACAGGTTGTGTGTACGTGCCAGTTACGGTCCGCCATCGCGCGCAATTCGGATTCAATCTTCGGGTAAAACATGATGCTGAGAGTCCCCAGACAAAGCAACTATTTTTCAGCCGCAGAGCAGCACAAAAGGCACCAAGTTTTTGGAAAGTTGCTATGCATTTTTGTGGTTTTTACGTATTTTTGTGGTAATTTAAAGCTCCCGCGCAATCAAATTGACGCAACATCAAATCCCAAACCGCTGAGCTTTGCTTCCAGTACCGGGCAGGATGACGACAACACCACGCGGGTAAAGCGAAATTCCCTGCGGATCGGATACTCTTTCCGCAGACGTTCAAAGCCCTCGGCACACCGCCGGGGATCTGCCACCGTAATGTTACGGAGGCGCCGGTCATCCGCTTCGATATCATAGACTCGCCGCATTATGTCGGCGAGCATTGCCTCCATCGGCCGGTTTCCGATCTCCAGTCTGATTTCCGGAACGAGGGGCGATGGGAGCAAAGCTTCCGGAGTCCAGGTCGGTTGAACGCCCAGAAACCGGCAGGCCTCCCTATAGACCATGACCGTCCCCATGACCTTGCCTTCAAACGAATGCCCGGCAATATGGGGTGTGCCCAGATCTGTTTTGGCCAGGACATCGGGCCGGAACGCCGGTTCGCCTTCCCACGTATCGAGGACCGTATGCGCCACAATCCCCCGGTCCATAGCGGCAAGCAGAGCATCGGAATCCATGACACCGCCACGCGCCGCGTTAATGAAAACAGCGCCAGGTCGCAGGCGCTCAAAAAACCGATGATCAGCCATATGCACCGTGGGATACGGTCCGGTTTTCACCAACGGCACATGTAACGTCACGATATCCGACTTGGCCAGCACCTCGTCCAGGGACCGGAAAATCGCGTTGCCGGTGGCCGCATGCAAGGGCGGATCGTTTTGCAGCACGGTCATCCCCAGCGCCTTAACCTTTTGAACGACAAGACTACCGATATGACCGACACCAATAACACCGATGGTTTTTCCTGCCCTCTTCCATCCCTGGCGCCGTCCCAGACATAACAAAGCCGCCACAAGATATTCCGCAACGCTATTCGCATTGCATCCCGGGGCAACACACCAAGTGATCCCCGCCTTGGCGAGATAATCGGTGTCCAGATGATCAAAACCGATGGTAGCCGTGCCGACGAAGCGGATCCGGCTGCCTTCCAGCAGAGCGCGATCCACGCGGGTGGTGGAACGGATAGCAAGCAAGTCGGCATCACGCACGCGATCCGCAGTAATGGCGCGGGGCGCTAGGACCGTAACATCGCCCAGGGTATGAAAGGCTTGTTCGGCATACGGCATGTTCGTGGCACAAATGATTTTCATGGAATGGAAAAAGAGCGCATAACTCAAAGAAATAAAGATTATTGCCGCAGGGACACAGAGGTCTCAGAGAAGGCAAGTACGCTTCACTGCGGCAGGCTTAATAACTTCACATTCCCGATTTTCTCTGTGCTCTCTGTGACTAATGCATTCTGGCTGCGGCTCGCGCCAGAATATCTGAGGTAGAACTGACGGCCAGACGCGTCTCAGTCGGCCGGCTGAATGGTCATCTTTTTATCAATAGCACGCTGACCTTCCAGCGCCTTGCAATAGGCGATCTTTTCCTTGACCTTCGTAACCTTGATCTTACCGATCATCTTCATCTCGCTGTCAAGGACTTCGCCCGTGTCCGGATCGGTCAGCGTTTCCACGGCGCCGACGTTAAAGACCTGGCCGACGGCAACGCCCTCGCGACTGCCGCGATTGATGATAATTTTATCACCGGCTTTAATGACGGTGCCTTCCCAGGGAATCTTCTCCAATTGCTTGGTCAGGAAGGCCACGGCCTGGGCCACAGCATCCTCACAAGCCTTGCCGACATTGTTTTTCTTGAACCCGGCGAGATCGGCGCCCACGGCTGATCCACTGTAGCCGACTTTCAGTCCCTTGCGGCCGGCCTTACCCACGACTTTGGTGGAGGCTTTTACTTGACCGGTCGTGGTGTCAATGATGTAAATCGTGACATTGACCTCCGTCTTGTCGGTGGATCCGCCGACCCGGACGCCAAAAAGGCTGACACCGGCGCCGCCGCCCGTGGTGCTATCCTGCACATGGGTGATGGCGCCCTTTACCAGGAGCTGGGCCGGGGTCATCCGGCCGGTTTTCGGAGCCTTTTTACCGCCGGCAGTCCGGCCGCTGGTCGCCAGGTCCTGTTCCCCCATGGCCTCCTGACGCATGTCTTTTTCGCCCAGGACAATAAATTTTTTGGATGTTTGCAGGGCATCGGTCATGATTTCACCAAACGCCGAACCGATTTCCCACTGACCGGACCAGCCGGCCTCATTTTCAAACTTGGAGACGCTGATACTATAGCGCAGGTTACCGCCGGCGGGCGCGGATTTTGCTTCAGTAATTGCCGTGCAGACCGCCAGGATGCTTGCGACTCCGATTATTGTCAGGCATCGTTTCATATATGCTCCTTTTAGTAAATTATGAACCCCTATACATCAAGGTATTCATTCACAATCCGGCGGATTTGTCAACACGTTTCGCGTGCGGGCAGGCTGGTCGATTCAGCCGTTCCAGCGCCAGGATCA
>CAYQNY010000038.1:0-21202 GCA_964418925.1 uncultured Verrucomicrobiota bacterium | reverse complement strand
ACTTTCCCCGCCGAACATATATTGACAGGGTCGGGAGAAATAGGGTCAGCCCTTGAATCAGCAATTAACATGCCAGTTGTCTTTCGATCCGAACTAGAGCGCGAGAACAATCGCGGTGACGCATCAATTCGGCCTTGAATAGCCGGATCTGCACGCTGATTGCCGAGCCGGTCTTTAGCCCCAGTAATCCGGCGATCTCACGTTGCGTCAACCCGCCGTGCTTCTGCAACAGGAACGCCGTGAGTGGCCGATGCCAGCCCTGCCTGCTCCGTAGTTTCAATTCCTCACGCCCGATCCTCAACTCCTCGCGGATCACCTGGAGGATATCTTCCGCAGGCATATTCGCCATCTCCCTGTCCGTTGTATGGGGTCAGGGGATACGTGGAGTGCCTCATGAATGCCTGGTACTGCGCTTCCGACTCATCCACAGTCATCCCGATAGAGTTGGGTTGCTGATAGGCCTTCACCATGAATCCGCCTCCATGCTGCCCCAAGGCCCAGACTTGGTGGTGGGCCTCATCTGCGATTGCCACCAGGTTTCCCCTGCCGATCGTGCGCTGGATATCAACCGGATTCCAAAACGCTATTTTGCCGCCGAAATGCTCTGCGAGCCAGTCGATGCCCATGAGGCGGGGTTGATCCAGTTGAATGACGTCACACCCCGCCTCGATGAACATCCCCATATACTCTCGCACCTGTCCGCAGCAATGGTGAATGAAATGCATATCGCGCTCATGCAGAACATCGCACGTCTTCTTGTAGCGGGGAAAGTAGATGGTGCGAAAGACATCGGGGCTGACCATCGCGCTGTCATTTGTCCCCATATCATCCCACGTGATCACACCATCGACTCCCGCCGCTGCATAGGCCTCAATGATCTGAAGGCGTGCATCGACAATCATGTCGAGCAAGCGGATCAGTTGATCGCTGTCGAGAACATGATCCAGAAACCAGTTCTCCATGCCGCGCAAGTCTGCTGGAAGCAGCATCAATGACGGGATGTGCCCATACACGTACTTTCCGTCCGCATGCGCTCGAGCAACATCTGCAGCGAGATGCGAATAGCGTGCCGGTTTCGAGAAGTCGGGAAACCGATATGTGTCAAGTTGATGCCAGCCATCACCAAGCGGGTGGATCTTCACCTGACCCATATTCTCGCCTGTCGGGTCAAATGTCTCCCGTGGAAGGGTCCACTCATCTTCTCCATTGGCCAAGGGAACATGAGGGTCGGAACCATATCCGACACCGGCAAAATCGGTGAGAGGCCATGTCTTACCCTCAATCGGCGCGACTGCGAAGTGGATGCCTATTCGTGGCGGATCGCGGAACTCGATACAACGTCGGACGATCTCTCTCGAAGTCATTTTCATGGCTATATCCGGATCTCCCAAAGGTGCGATGCGGAGTCAATATCGCTGAATACAGGCCTATATGCGGAAATCTCCGTGTCCACCAAAGCATCGTAATCTGTGCAGAAGCCAAATACAAGTTGATAGAGAGATGGATCGGTTCCCGGAGAAACGTCCGGCACGGCGGCGCGAAAGCCCTATGAATATGGATAGAAATCCGTTGGGAAATCCGGATTGAGCCATTTTCATGAGTCATCTCCCATGCGAACATATATTGACTGACCGGATGGGATTCACAAGAATCTCTTCCGGATTATCGATTGATCACGCTGCGAGCGTGATTAATCTGATAGAAAATATCCGGGCTTGATGGTAATGTCAACACGCCATATTTATCTCCTCAGATAGCTTGGGATTCAGCCTCCGGCTGGTCCGTCCCCACGGCGTGTCCCGCCGACCTGTCCGTCGAGGCGAGACGCAGTGGCGAACTGGCGGGAAACCGGGCTGCCTGCGCAGTTACCTGTCTTTTATGACAACCATGTGGTGTTGTAAAAGGCCGCTATTGGTATAATATACGACCGACTTGACTTCGCGATAAAGCAGGAGCATAACACTTTCCGTTGGATAAATTGTGAAGCCATGACCGGTATCAGCGGATGAATTTTATGATCATGAATACGCCCTTGCTTGAGGTTGAAAATCTGAAGGTCCAATTTGGATCGCCGCGCTGGCCGGTGCGCGCCGTGGATGGCGTCAGCTTTACCATGCAGTCCGGTGAACGCGTCGGCCTGGTCGGGGAAAGCGGTTGCGGCAAAAGCACCACCGGCCGCGCCATCCTGCGCCTGGCGCCGATACGTTCCGGCGTGATCCGGGTGGCGGGACAGGATGTCCGCAGTCTGCGCGGCACGGCGCTGAAGACATTGCGCCGGAAGGCGCAGATGGTGTTCCAGGATCCGTTCGGTTCGTTGAATCCCCGGCTGACAGTAGGCGCGGCGCTGGCCGAGCCGCTGGGGGTTCATTTCGGCATGCCGACGGCAAAACGCCGCGCCCGGGTGCGGGAGTTATTGCAATCGGTGGAGATGGATCCCGAGGCTGTCCGGCGCTATCCCCACGAGTTCAGCGGCGGCCAGCGCCAGCGGATCGGCATTGCCCGCGCCCTGGCGCTGGATCCGGAACTGCTGATTGCCGATGAGCCGGTTTCAGCGCTTGATGTTTCCGTCCAGGCCCAGATTCTCAATCTATTGAAGACGCTCAGCCGCCGCCGGCATTGCGCGCTGTTGTTAATTGCCCATGACCTGGCCGTGGTGCGCTATATGTGCGCGCGGGTGTTGGTCATGTATCGCGGGCGCATCATGGAAGCGGGTCGGACGGACGAGCTGTTTCGTAATCCGGCGCATCCCTACACGGCGGCATTGCTGGCCGCCGTGCCGGATATCAAGCAACGTCTGGCCGGCGATAAGCCGGCGGACGCGCGCGTTGCCTTGCAAGGCGATGCGGCCTTGATGGATACCGGTCTGCCGGGCTGTCCGTTGCAGGCGCGCTGTCCGCGGGCCGTGTTGCGCTGTGCCGTTGAATGTCCGCCATTGCGGGAACTTCAGCCGGGCCGATGGAGCGCCTGTCATCTCGCCGAGGATATGATGAGGAGTGCCGGGGCGGAACAATCAACCGGGCCCGGCAAATTCCATTGACATTGTTTTTGCTCCATAGCATTGTGATCTTCAACGCAGAACGACGAACCAGGAACAACGAACCCCGGATATGCACCTTCCATTGCGTCAACTCAAGAGGCTCGTGATCATTATCATTGGAGGCAGTATCCTGCTGGTGGGGATCGTGATGTTCTTTCTGCCGGCACCGTCGTGCATTGTCATTCCGGCCGGGTTAGCCATCCTGGCGATCGAGTTTGAATGGGCCCGGCGCCTGTTGAAAAAAACCAAGGCCTTTTACGAGGCCCATGCCAAACCCTGGCGACGGAAGCAGAATAACCGTGATTAATATAGAAAGGACAGGATAATGAAAATCATCAGAGTGGGCATCATCGGTCAGGGTCGCAGCGGCCGGGACATTCACGGAGCCTATTTATCCACGGATACCAGGCGCTTTAAGATCGTGGCGGCGGTGGACCCGATAAAGGACCGCCGAAAATGGGCGGCCAGGGAATACCAATGCGATGTCTATGCGGATTATCGCGATCTGCTCAAACGCCGCGATATAGACCTGGTGGTCAATGCCACTCCCAGTTGCCTGCATGCGCCGATAACCGTGGCGGGTCTGAAAGCCGGTTTTAACGTGCTCTGTGAAAAACCCATGGCGGCGACTGTCAAGGATGCGGACCGGATGATCGCGGCGTCGAAAAAGGCGCGGCGCATTCTGGCGATTTTTCAGCAGGCGCGTTATGGCGAATATTTTCAGCAAGTTCGCAAGGTTATTGAGTCCGGCGTACTGGGGCGGATCGTCCAGATTTTCGTGGCCTTCAACGGCTTCAGCCGGCGCTGGGACTGGCAGACCCTGCAGGAATGGAACGGGGGCAGTCTGCTGAACACGGGGCCTCATCCGCTGGATCAGGCCCTCCAGCTTTTCGGGGATGGCATGCCGGAGGTCCGGTGTTTCATGGATCGCGCCAACACCTTTGGCGATGCCGAGGATCATGTGAAACTTATTTTAAGCGGCCAGGGACATCCCCTGATTGACATGGAAGTGTCGTGCTGTTGCGCGTATCCCTGTACCTATAATATTTACGGCACGCGGGGTGGAATGAAGGGGACGCAGGCGGCCATGGAATGGCGATACTTCAAACTCAGCGAAGCGCCGCGCCAAAAACTTCTCGTTAAGTCGTTTAACACACCAAACGGCTCGCCCGGTTATTGCGCCGAGACCTTGAAATGGCACCAGGGGCAGTGGCCGCAACAGCCTGCGGCTACAGCCGGCGGCAAGGGGTATGTCGCTGCCAAGCCGAGTTCCTCCATGTCGGCGATGTTTTATACCATGCTGTACAACACGCTGGTCAAGAAGACGCCGCTGGCAATCACGCCGGCCCAGATTCGCCGTCAGATCGCCATTATCGAGGAATGTCAGCGGCAGAATCCGCGGATATACCGGAAGCAGCGGAGTTAAACGGTCAGTGCCGCTGATCAGACTTTTTCTTTAACAGGATGATCACAGGCTTAACCTGATTGTGATGATGTTACTTGGTGTTTTTTTTGTTTACCAACACAGCAGAGCCGATCACAAGAAACAAGAAAGTAACTGCTTTTACCGTCTTCATGTTAACTTCTTCGCGTTGCTTTCCTGATAACGGCGTATGTCAATTCAGGATTATACTCCCCGGTGATCCTGATAGGTTCCGTATTTTTCTATACATGCCATGCACCAGCGAAAACTGTCCCAGCTTACCTTGGGTGTAATACTGCCGTCAGAATCAATTATATACCGTTCACGAGGAAAAACAGAGAGTTTTCTTTTAACTTCGTTTTCAATCTGTATTGGATCATTTGTTTCCAGAACTCTCACGTTTATATTGCCCATGTATACCAGTTTTTTACCGAACTCATTTACTAATGATTCTGCCGTCTGGTTGCCTGTATTTTGCAGGGGCTGAGACACATCGATGCCGGCTTTTAATAATAAGGGCAATAATTTATGCATATCTCCGTCTGAATGGTGAATAACATATCCAGCATGTGAATGAACACAATCAAAAAGGATTTGATGAGCAGGCATTATGAGTTCCTGGTAACATTCAGGAGAAAACATGGGCCCATTCTTATATGCTAAATCTTCATCCATAAAAATTCCGTCCCAATGGATCCCCTCAGATTGAAGCAGATCAAGCATATTAGCCATCAACCGAGCATAACTAAGGGCCATATCTTTAATCCACGCCGGTTCCATCAGCATATACTCAAGGGTATTTGTAAATCCGATTGTGCGGGAAATACTAAAAAAAATACCTGGCACACAAATTACAAAAAGCCGGTATTTTTCTGTTTGGATCTGTCGCCACCATTCTAACGATTTTTTCGCAACTCGTTCTTTGGTCACTATCAGCCTGTTTTTATGTTTTTCCCAATCCGGCTGAGTTTTAATTTTCCAATCAAGATGTTCCGGCGTATGCATGTACTCTGGAATATAGCGCATAGTTGCTCCATACTCATCAATATGCGTTATTATACCGTTAGCGCTTTTATGCAGTATTTCTTTAGTAAACTGCAGGGATGCGTCAAATCCACTGCCATCCAGGCAAAAATTATAGGTTTCGCGGGGTAAATTTTCCTGAGTGAAAAACCCGCGGGATAACCACTGTTTTATGCTGTCACCTAATCCATAACAATTAATCGGCGCTTGATCAGGACATTCGCCTGATAAAACCGCTAATACTCTTTCGCGAGGGTTCATGATAAATTTTTCCCTTTGTAAAACTTAGATTTAAATTCCGCCAATCTGCTTTGCAAATCCCTAAAAAACTTTGACTTTTAAAAGGTGTAAACAAAACATATTTTTCACCTGCCGCGGTCTGTTCTGTCTGTGACCGTATGTGTCTAGTAAAGGCTCTTCAGCCGCGCAAAAAACACTACGTGTAATGTACAATCAATTTAGTAACGGTCAAGCTGCGTTTCTGATTATTTTTTATTCTTGCATAATACGCGTTAATTTTCCTTTTTTGTCTTTCTTTCAACGCCTGTTTGGTGATACGATTTTCCATAGTCATGGTAACGTTCCTGGCGTCTGGATCTGCCATAGGCAGACAAGTCGGGTCTCGGTTGCCCCTGGCGCGGGGCGTTATGGATACTTTATCATTCGACTGGAGCGTTACCCAATTGATGGTTTTTTATAACGCCAGGCCGGTGGCTTTTGCCACCCCGCAGGGTCTATGCCGGGTGAATGCCGTGGTCGTCACTGCTTCGGCATGGCAACGCGCGCTGGGCCTGATGGGGCAATCTCCGCTTGGCGCCGGCCGGGGACTGTTGCTCGCGCCGTGCGGATCCGTGCACACATTTTTCATGCGGTTTGACCTGGACCTGATATTTGTCTCCCGTGATTTACGGGTTGTGCGCGTGATGCCGGCGGTTAAACCGGGTCGTATTGCGTTGGGGGGCAGATCGGCCTGGGCGGTTCTGGAATTACAGGCCGGCTGGTTTCCCTGCGACCAATTAGCGCCCGGCGTCTTGATGTCGTTTTAACAACCAACCAAGGAGAGTGAACTATGTGGAAAGAATTCAAGGAATTCGCGATGCGGGGCAATGTGCTGGACATGGCTGTCGGCGTGGTTATCGGGGGGGCGTTCGGGAAAATCGTCACGTCCCTGGTTAATGATATCATCATGCCCCCCATCGGTCTACTCGTGAGCAAGGTGGATTTCGCCCAGGTCAGCTTCGATCTCCGGCATTGTTGTTTTACCACGCTAGATGCGGCCAAAACGATTGGTGCGACGACCGTCAACATCGGCGCCTTTATCAACGTTGTTATTAATTTTATTATTGTGGCATTTTCTATTTTTATCTTTGTGCAGTTGGTCCAACGGTTTAAACAAAAAACGCTTCCCCAGCCACCGCCGACACCCCCGGCGCCGGCGACCAAGGCCTGCTCGTTCTGCTGTTCCCAGGTGCCGTTGGGGGCGCTCCGCTGCCCATTCTGTACCTCGAATCTTGAGGTTGCGCCTGGTACCGCTTGAATAGTACTTTCTTTTTACGGTGAACTCTCTATCATATGTTTCTGGTTGGTTGCCCTGGGCTGGTGGATAGGAATTTTCCGCCAGGGGCGGGCCGTTCGACTTGTCCCGTCAAAGGAGGGATAGAACGGCAAAGTTTCCGCAGGCCTAATTGGGTCCGGCGATCCGGAGGATCGCGATATGCGTTGTCCGAAATGCGGTTATTTGAAGGATAAGGTCATAGACAGCCGGTCGGCCCGGGAGGGGGATGTCATCCGCCGCCGCCGGACCTGTCTGCAGTGCGGACATCGTTTCACGACCTACGAGGAAATCAGCAAAGCCAACCTGCGGGTGATCAAGCGGGACGGGCGACATGAGGATCTGGCCCGCGATAAGTTGATGAGCGGTATCCTGCGTGCCTGTCAGAAGCGGCCAATCAGCGCGGAGCAGATCGAAGCGATGGTGGATTCTATTGTCAGCGAACTGGACAATGAGTACGATCGGGAAGCGCCCAGCACCGCTATCGGAGAAAAAGTCATGGAACGCCTGGAAAAGCTCGATGAAGTGGCCTATGTGCGGTTCGCGTCCGTTTACCGGCAGTTCAAGGATGTGAATCAATTTTTAACCGAAGTGAAAGGACTGATTGGCAAGGAATGATCTGGAGTTGTCAGCGGGAATCCGACGGCGCAACCGGCAACCTGGCGGCCGATATTAAGGCGGAGCTGTCGGCCGTGGCGCCGGAATGTCCGGGCGTGGCGGGGGAAATTGCCCAGGCGGTTGAGGCTTTTATCCTGGAGCATCACCGCAACGAAGCCCTGGCGTCAGAATATGTGCTCCTGCTGATTGCCCGGGCATTATGGGCCGTTGGCGAAGAAAAGGCGGCCTGTCGGTTTATTGAGGCCAAAGGCGCCGAGTGGCGGGTAGCGCCGTCGTTTGTTGAAGCGGCCATGGCGCGGGACCTCTCAGTGCCGCATTGGCACGCACTGCTGGGATCGCGCGCCGTGCGATCGGCCGCTACGCTGGCGCGTGGGGCCATCTGGATTATTGACCTGCAGCGGCTGATGGATGCGGAGCGGGGTAGCCTGGAATTGACGATGTTGCGCGTGGTCCATGCCGTGATTGACCGGATTGCCGGCGTATGGGATCATTCGCGGGGACAGGGAATTCTGGGATTACGGCATCTGGATGCCGCCGCCTCCGCATTACTTGGATGCTCACGCCGATGCCGGAAAAGTTCGACGATGGCTTGGGAGCTCCGAAACCAGTGCGGGGTCCGGCTCCAGTCGGCGGGAAAATCCCGGGGCTGGACCGCCATTCCCGAAATCATCAGTTTGGATATAGACGGAACATGAGTCATCATAATCAGCATCAATCGCGCCGCGACTTTCTGCGCGCTTGTCTGATCGCCGGCGCGGCGCTGGCCGTTCCCCGCTGGGTCGCGGGTATGCAGATTCGCCCGTCACCGACGGAAGCGCCCCGGCTGTCACCCGAACTGACGGTGATTCCGCGTTCCGCCTGGAGCAAATTGGCGCCCCGGGTGTCGCGGATGAACCCGGCGGCCGGTTATTCGCGCCTGACGGTGCATCACGCGGGCACTATGGTCAACACGCATGTTCATAAGGAGGACGTGGTTGTTGACCTGAATGGCATTATGGAAACCCATCTCCGGAAAAACTACGGCGATATCGGCTACCATTTAATCATTGATTATGCCGGCCGAATATGGGCGGGACGCTCCCTGGCATTTGAAGGCGCCCATGTGTCCGGTATGAATAAACAGAATGTGGGCGTCATGCTCCTGGGTAATTTTGAAAAGCAGACGCCTTCATCCGATCAAATTGCCTCCCTGTTTCAACTGGTGCGCGCCACTCAGCGCAAGTATTCCATTGCTTACGAAGCGATTTACGGGCACTGCGATCTGGGCCGGAGCATTTGTCCCGGAAAGCATTTATACGCTCCATTTATCGCGGAGCTTCGACAATCATGAAATCTATTTTATCGTCGTCCGCCGGCCGATCTCCGTTTGATCCGATCACGAAGGTTATTCAGTCCGTTCGCCAGGGACATTTGGTGGTCATCGCGGATGATCAGAAGCGGGAAAATGAGGGGGACCTGGTGGTAGCCGCCGATAAAGTCACCGACCGCGCCATCAATTTCATGGCCACGTTTGGGCGTGGCTTGATCTGTGTGGCGCTGACCGGGGATCGGCTCGCCCGGCTGAAGATCGGCCGCGCCTCGTCGAATCATGATGCCGGTCAATTCCAAACGGCTTTCATGGAATCCGTGGACGCGCGCCGTGGTGTGACCACGGGTATCAGCGCTCATGATCGGGCGCGCACCATTCATGTCCTGATGGATGAACGTTCGCGGGCCAAGGATGTGGTCAGTCCCGGGCATGTGTTTCCGCTGGAATCCATGGCCGGCGGTGTGTTACGCCGCGCGGGGCATACGGAAGCCTCCGTGGACCTGGCCCGCCTGTCCGGTTTGAAGCCGGCCGCCGTGATCTGTGAAATCATGCGCGCTGACGGGCGCATGGCCCGCTTGCCCGACCTGCGCAAGTTTGCCGTTCGGCATCGCTTGAAGATGACGTCGGTTGCCGACCTGATTGCCTGGCGCCGCCGCCAGGAACGGCTGGTCGAGTTCATAACAACGGTCACTCTGCCGACCGAGTTCGGCGTCTTTCAACTGAAATTATACCGTTCCATTCCCGATGGCAATCAGCACCTGGCCCTGGTGATGGGAGATCCGGCCAAGGCCCGGTCCGCATTGGTGCGCGTGCATAGCCAGTGCCTGACCGGTGACGTGTTCGGTTCCTTGCGCTGTGATTGCGGCCTGCAGTTACGGGCCGCTTTGAAACGTGTGGCCGAGGAAAAGACCGGTGTCGTGCTGTATATGCGCCAGGAGGGGCGCGGCATTGGGCTGGAGAACAAGATTCACGCCTACGCCCTGCAGGAGAAGGGGCTGGATACAGTGGAGGCCAATGAACAGCTCGGCTTTTCAGCGGATCTGCGTGATTACGGCGTTGGCGCCCAGATATTAGCGGATCTGGGCTTGAAAAAGATACGCCTGATGACCAATAATCCCCGCAAAGTCATCGGTATCGAAGGCTATGGCATCAAAATTATTGAGAGAATTCCTGTTATTTTTCCGCCCAATCCGTATAATCGTCGGTATTTAAATACCAAAAAGAATAAAATGGGGCATTGGCTATAGATAGAAACGCAAAGAGGTAAGCGCAAGGCGGTCAGAGGCAAGTACAAAGAGGAACAGGTGCTCCCTTACCGCTGGCCCCTTTCCTCTTGCCTTCTTTCCTGGCCGTTAACAACAGAAAGGATACGCCATGAACATCAAGGAAATTGCCGGAAATCTGCTCGCTCAGGAGTTACGATTCGGCGTCGTGATCAGCCGGTTTAACGACTTGTTCACCCAGCAGTTGCTCCGCGGGGCGCTGGATTGTTTCCAGCGTCATGGGGTTCGCGATGGCACGGTAACCGTGGTCTGGGTCCCCGGATCGCTGGAAATTCCGCTGGCGGTCCAGAAGCTGGTGCAAACGAAGAAATTTGACGCGCTGGTGGCGCTGGGCGTCGTGATCCAGGGCGCCACACCGCATGCGGGACTCATCAACGGACAAGTGACGCGGTCGCTGACGCAAATCGCCTTGAATGAAAGTATTCCCGTTATTGACGGTGTAATTGCCGCTGATAACCTGGAGCAGGCCATGGAACGTTCCGGATCCAAGGCCGGCAACCGCGGATGGAACGCCGCGTTGTCAGCGATCGAAATGGCGTCGCTTTTTAAAAAAATCACGGCTTAATGATTATGTCAATGCGGCGTCATGCCCGGGAATGGACGGTCCAGTTTTTATTTCAGCGTGATTTCAACGATAATGACGTTGAACGCGCCATGACTGATTTCTGGAATGAAAAGCGGTCGGATCCCAAAACGCGCCAGTTCATGGATGATCTTGTTCGCGGTGTACTGGCCCGCCTGCCCGAGATTGACGCCAAGCTTCAGCGTTATGCGGAGCACTGGGACGTGCAACGCATGAACGCCGTGGATCGGAATGTGATGCGGCTGGCTCTTTATGAAATGCTGTATCGCTTGGATATTCCGCCGGTTGTATCCATCAATGAGGCCGTGGACATTGCCAAGGCTTTCAGCAGTCTGGAATCCGGCCGGTTCGTTAACGGTATCCTTGACCGTGCCCGCAAAGACCTCGACCGACCCAGCCGCGAAGCGGTTGCGGAGAACAGCAGAACCGCAGAATAAAGAATATCGAATAATGAAGGACGGACCGTTCGATCTTGACTCCGATATTCAAAATTTCCGCCAGAGGCGGATCTGCGTGTGCCATGAAAACGATTTGTGACTTAGTGTCTTAGTGGCCCGCCTGCAACGCTGCCTGCCCGAAATGCTGCGCATAACGCTGCAGGCGGGTAGCACTGCGGGCAGGCAGATGAATGGGTCAGGCTATGAGCAATCGGCAATCGCATGAATACTGGATGGGCCGGGCCCTGGCGCTGGCGCGGCGGGGGACGGGGCTGACGCGGCCCAATCCGCCGGTGGGAGCGATCATAGTCCGCCAAGGTGTGGTTATCGGCCAGGGTTATCATCGTGCCGCCGGTCAGGCCCATGCCGAAGTGCTGGCGCTTCAGGCAGCCGGTTCAAAAACGCGCGGCGCGACGCTGTATGTCACGCTGGAACCCTGTTGCACCACCGGGCGGACGCCGCCATGTGTTCAAGCCATTCTCCGGAGCGGCGTGCGGCGCGTTGTGGTCGGTGCCCGCGATCCGAATCCGCGCCATGCCGGCCGGGGGCTCCGCTTGTTGCGGCGGCAGGGAATCAGCGTGATGGAAAACGTGCGCGCCGCCGAGGCCCGGGAATTGATTGCTCCCTTTGCCCGTTGGATCAAGACGGGTCGGCCGTACGTGACCTTGAAACTCGGCATGTCGGCGGATGGTAAGATCGCGGACCGCCGGCGCCGCTCGCGCTGGATCACCGGGTCAAAGTCGCGGCAGGAAGTACAGGCTTTACGCCGGAGCGTGGATGCCGTCATGGTTGGCGCCGGTACAGTGGTGGCGGATAATCCTTCGTTATTACCCAGGCCGGCTCGCGGCCGCCGGCCGTTCCGGGTGATCATGGATGCGCGCGGTATGATTCCCGCCGGCGCTCGTGTGCTGACGGATGCGGCCCGGGCGCAGACGATTATGGCAACGACAAAACATTGTTCTCTGCGGCGGCGGCAGGCCTGGTTAGCTGGCGGCGCGCAGGTTTGGATCCTTCCGGGAACGCCGGGCCGCGTATCGCTGTCCGCGCTGATGCGCCGCCTGGGCCGCCTGGGATGTCTGCACGTGCTCTGCGAGGGCGGCGGCGACCTTGCCGCAGCCTTGATTCGTGCCCGCCTGGTGGATATATTTGTGTTTTATGTGGCGCCGTGCCTGGTGGGCGGCCAGGATGCCGTGGGCGCGGTGGGCGGCCGGGGCTGGCCATTGCCGCAGGCGCCGAAACTGGTCTTTACGGAATGCCGGCGTGTGGGGCAGGATATCGTGATCAAGGCGATGCCGGCGTCATGAAAGATTAAGATGTCATTATGGCGGCAATCCTGACTTGGAGTGCGGCAGCGTAGCTGTCGCTTTACCCGGCCAAGCATGGCTTTGCCGGAAACAAAGCGCAAGTAATGCTTGCGCACTCCAAAATTGTTAAACGCGATCTTATGTTCACCGGACTCATTCAGCAAGTCGGTTCACTTGTCCGTCGGGAAACCGCCGGCGGCTTGCGGCTGGTCATTGCCGCTGATTCATGGACCCCGCCCCTGGCAATAGGGGAGAGCGTGGCCGTCAACGGCGTATGCCTGACTGTCGCTGGTCTTCAGGAGCGGACGTTTACCTGTGATGTACTCCGGGAAACATTGGATCGAACCAGCCTGGGCGCCAGACAGCCGGGTGGCGCGCTCAACCTGGAACGGGCACTGCGGATGGGAGATCCCCTGGGCGGCCATATGATGACGGGCCACGTGGACGGTACCGGAACCCTGGTTCAAAAGCGGGCTGTCGGCCGCGATTGGGTTCTGACCATTACGTGCGCCGGCGCCCTACTGCGGGGCATGGTGCTCAAAGGATCCATTGCCGTTGATGGGATCAGCCTGACAATCGCGGGGTTGGATTCCCGGTCGTTTTCCGTTCATATCATTCCCTTAACATGGAACCAGACCAACCTTAGTCAACTGCGGGTAGGGGATGTCATGAATCTGGAAACGGATATCATCGGCAAGCATGTCCGGCGCCGACTTGAAGCCGATCAATCCGGTTCTGCCCTGACCATGGACCGCCTACGCCAGGCCGGGTTTGGGTAAGTGATCACCGAATCGGGTTCCAGCAACCGGATGGGGCTGGCGGAACCACTTATAAGGTCTGGGTACAATAACCAGTGCAAGCAGGCAAACTTAGTAAGGCATGACAACAAGCATATTTGCATAGCAACTCGCGCAGATTGCCAAAAAGTTAAGAACAGGTTGCCCCGTGGCTTGGCACGGTGAGCTTCACCAGTAATCGATAGTTTTACACCCCCCCCAAAAAAAAGGAGACGGCACGGATGCAACAACAATCTATGAAATTACGGCGTCTGCTTTCGTTCGAAGGGGATCCGCAAGTCATGGGCAAGGCCTACGGCGCAACCTTTGCGGAGCATATCGTGCGCAACACGGAAATCCTGGTCAGCAAGCGGGAGCAGTGGTTGCCACGCCGGTCGGCCGCATATCGCCGGCAAGTCCGGCGGCATGAGAGGATGCTGATCCGTAATTGGCCCTGGCTGATTGAGGAAATAAACGCTGTTGCCGAGGCCACGGGGCAGGCTTACGCCGATATCCTTGAATTGAACCTGAGGGTTTGGCACTTTCCGCTTTATTACGCCATGCGCAAACGATTGCCGGCCGGCGCTCCCGTTAGATCAGCCGCGGCGAACCGCTGTTCCAGTATGGCCGTGCGGCTGGCTGACAAGACAATGGCCTGTGCCGGCGCGTTGGACGACACGCAATTCCTCTATGACGGTCCGTTGAGGTTTGTGCCTCGCAAGGGATTCCGTTTCATTACCTTCCCCATCATCGGCACCAGTTGGGGTAATCGTGGATTGAACAGCGCCGGGCTCGCGCTCGGTGAATCGTCCCAGGGATTGTCGGCAGGGGCGTTATTGAAATCACCGCGCGAGATGAACGCGGATCTGGCTCTGCGCGTGATCTTGCAAACCTGCGCTACCGTGCGTGAGGTGCGCGAGTTCTGTCGTCGTCATCCGTTCAATATGAACACCGTGGCGGTGGATGCGCAGGGCGATGTGTTTTGCGCGCACCAGACGGTACTCGGCTGTTTTGAAATCAAAGCCGGTCCCTGCGCCATTACCAATCATTTTACCTTGGATGAGGTCATATTTCAATTACGTGAACGGGGTGTTACCGCCGGCCCCGAGTCTCCAACCACCCGTTTGCGCCGGGGTAGAATGATCGATTTTATTGGACGTCGTGCGGGACGATGCACGGCCGCTGAGGTGCGGGCGCTCTTGACAAAGGGCGGCGTAGACGCGTCCTCGTTATGTCCCAAGGGTAATGTGGCCCTGACGTATGCCAATCCCCAGGCGGAACCGGGCGTGCTCTGGGTAGCCCAGCCGCGGATCAAAGGCCGGGAAGGCTGGCAACGCTTGCTTGTTTAGTTCGCATAACATGCATTATCATGTTCAACAGTAAGCCACAGAGCCGCGGTGGGTTTGTCAAGGCTGCGCCGCTTAGCTATGCGTTATATCACCCTCAACCGATCAAAGGAGTTGCTGACAGGATGCAAGAGATGACACCCAAAGAGCGAATTACTGCGGCCATGAAAAACCGTGTACCTGATCGCGTTCCGGTATCCCTGGGTCTGAGTGAAATGGTGCCAGTCAGGTACTTTGGCAATGATTATATTGCCTTCATGTGGAAGGATAAAGTTCCCCTGTGGAGAGCCCGTGTTGAGACGGAATACGATCGTTTTGGCGCTGACAGTTTCATCCACTTGGCGCCCAATCCATCGGCCGAAGATCCTCCCGTAGAAATTGGCAATATCAAGGAAACACCGGAAACAGTAACCTATACCCAAACCATTCATACTGCCCATGGCGATCTATCCGCCGACTTGTTTATTGGCCGGAATTCACCCGTCAGCTTCCTTACCCATTATGTCAAGGACCCCGAAGCCGAGCGTGACAAGATACTGGATTTGTTGAAACACCCCGACAGCAAGGACTTACAGGAGACAGCCAGAGCTTATGCGGCAATTGGAAACAGGGCCCATGTAGGCTTATGGATGCCAACCCCTGTCGAATGGTGGGACGGATTACGCGGTACTCAGGCCATGATAATGGACCTGTTGGATTATCCTGAATTGATGAGCGTGCTTTTTCAGGCCTATACTGAATATGCGGCCGCATTAACGGATTACGTGCTGGCGAATACGACGCTTGACTCGGTGGGACTGGGCGGATCGAGCACATCCATGAGCGTTATCAGTCCGGATCTTCACAAGCAGTATAGCCTGGGGTTCGGTAAAGCCATCTGTCGTGTTGCCCATAATCATGACCTGCCGGTTCAATATCACATGTGCGGCATGTCACGCCAGGCCTTGCCGATTACGGCTGAAATGGGAGTTGACGGTTTTGATGCCCTGGAATGTCCGCCCACCGGCGATGTTGACCTGGCTGAAGTAAAGAAAACTTTTGGCGGCAGATTTTCGTTGCGGGGTAATGTTAATTCCATTACTACCATGCTCCAGGGGAGTACGGCCGATATTGAAAAGGAAGTGGTTCGTTGTATGCATGCGGCCAAGGCTGGCGGCGGTTTTATTCTGGCCGTTGGCGATCAAACGCCCTATGATACGCCGGAAGAAAACCTGTTCTGCTTTGTGGCGGCGGGCAAGAAGTACGGCGTCTACTGAATCTGAAAACATCGGGGTCACATGCGAAAGGCGGTTGCCCCGGAAAGGTAAATTCTCATGGAAACCGGATCGGCGGAGCGTCCCAATATCCTGTTTATCTTGTCGGACGATCAAGGCGCCTGGGCTTTGCGTTGTGCCGGCAATAAAGAAATTGATACCCCTAATCTGGATCGCCTGGCCTCAACCGGGATGCGTTTTGAGAATTTTTTCTGCGCTTCACCGGTATGTTCGCCGGCCCGCGCCTCCCTGCTGACCGGCCGGATTCCTTCGCAACATGGCATACATGACTGGATCGCCGCCGGCGGCACGCTGGCCAAATATGAACCGGCGCGCAACGGTGAGCTGATTGAATATCTTGCGCATCAGCCGGGCTATACGGACTTTCTCGCCGCGGCCGGCTATCATTGCGGAATCAGCGGCAAATGGCATCTGGGCGATTCGCACCACGCGCAGAAAAGCTTCAGCCTTTGGGACGTCCACGCCAAAGGGGGCGGCCCCTATTACAATGCTCCCATGATAAAAAACGGCAAGGTGTTTGAGGAGCCTGGTTATGTCACGGACGTCATTACCGCTAACGCCCTGCGGTGGCTGGCAGAACAGAAAAAAAACAAGCATCCCTTTTATCTGAGTGTGCACTACACGGCGCCCCATGCACCCTGGGAACGCGAACAGCATCCATCCGATTTGTATGACCGCTATTATAACGAGTGCGCTTTTGAATCGCTTCCCGCCGGACTGGCGCCGCCGGACTGGGTCCAACATCTTAACAATCCTAATCCGGTCGATAGCCGGGAGAAAAGACGCGTATGCCTGAGCGGCTACTACGCGGCAGTGACGGCGATGGATTATAACATAGGCCGGTTGCTTGACTGGGTGGAAACCAGCGGTATCCGCAAGAATACGCTGATTGTCTTTACCGGTGACAATGGAATGAACATGGGCCAGCATGGTGTTTTTGGAAAAGGTAACGCCACTTTCCCCTTGAACATGTTTGAGGAATCCGTCAAGGTGCCTTTTATCATTTCCCAGGCGGGACGCATCAACCCGGGGTTAACGAATTCGGATCTGGTGAGTCAGTATGATTTCATGCCGACCTTGCTGGATTACGTCGGTATTGACAATCCGACCGGCGCCATGCTCCCGGGAAGAAGCTTTGTCAATTCATTGCGGGGTGAATCTTCCCGCAGTCGCGATCATGTTGTCGTCTTCGATGAATACGGACCGGTCCGCATGGTGCGCACCAGGGAATGGAAATATGTTCATCGGTATGCTGACGGCCCTAATGAATTGTATGACATCAAGAATGACCCCGGTGAGGAGGTCAGCCTGGCTGGTAATGCGAAATATCGAACCATTGAGGATGAAATGCGCCAACGCCTGATGGAATGGTTTGCGCGGTATCTTGATCCTGACCGGGACGGGGCTCATGAGATGGTTACCGGATTGGGACAACTCGGATTTTGTGGCCGCTACGCGGATGGTAAAGGCAGTTTTACGGGCCCGGCGTGGTAAATACAACCGGAGTGTGAACGCGGTGAAAGAGTTCAATGGATCCTAACCGACGCATCCATACGCCAGCCTGGGAATCAGGCCTGGTTTGGCCAGGCTTTGCTATCCCTGTGATCCTGCGTGCCGTTGCCGGGATAACGGCGGGCATCCTGATCGGACTGACCGGATGCCGGCCAGCGGTAGCTCCCGCGCCACATCCTCTTGATCCTGGCCGGCTGGACGGCGCCATGGCATTTGAGGAAGCACGGGCCCTGGCGGCCATCCGGCCGCGCGATGCCGGAACACCGGGCGCGCAGAAAGCGGCTGAACATCTGTTGGAGCGCCTGCAGGCCATGGGTATTCAGGCGTCGCCGGATGTTTTTGAAGAGCAGTGTCCGGACGGTTCGATGGTGTTTCGTAATGTGATCGGCGTCATCCCCATGGTTCGGTTTGGCAACGAAACTCGAACCGGGGAGGGGTGGGTGGTGCTCGGGTCGCACTATGACACCAAAGCGGGGATCGGCGAGCCGTTTGCAGGCGCCAACGATTCGGCCTCCAGCTCGGGTCTGCTCCTGGAACTGGCCCGGCTGATAAAGACCGGCAGTCCGCGTCCGTTCAATGTCCTGATCGCTTTTTTTGACGGCGAGGAATGCCGCCTGCGCTATGGACCGCGCGATGGCCTGCATGGCAGCCGACGCCTGGCCAAGACACTGCAGGATGATGGGCGCTCGGCGCATGTCCGCGCCGTGATTATCCTGGACATGGTGGGAGACAAGGACCTGCGGATCACCCTGCCCCGGAATGGAACCCCCCGCCTGATGTCCATGGTATTCCGCGCCGCGGCAACGGAAGGAGTCCGGGATAAATTCTCGCTCTTTTCCGCGGAAATGGTGGATGATCATCTGCCATTTTTGCGGGCCGGCATGCCGGCGGTGGATATCATTGACTTTGAGTTTGGCTCCGCGCCGGGTAAAAACGATTACTGGCATACACCCGCGGATACCATGGATAAATTGAGCGCAAAGAGCCTGACGATAGTGGGTCGCGTGGTGGTGCGCATGCTTAATGACCTTATGCAAAACCCGCCGGCGGAACGGAAATGAAGCCGATGAGCTGAACTATGGAGTGCGCCCGCACACCAAAATTTTCTTGCGGCAGACCCGAAAAAAAGGACGCAACGGGAACGGCAGTTCCCGTTGCGTCCTCAGATATCCCCTGGCCGTTGTTACCCTTCTTCGCCAGAAAGCCCTGTGGCTCTTGACCTTCGTAGCCCCTTGGGCGAAGTAGGTTGCCACGCGGCTTCCGGCTTTGTTCGCCGCGGCGAACTCCGCCGAGACACGTGCCGCGGGGTGCTTCACTGCATCAACTGCATGGTTACCGTGGCGTAGCCTGAAGCGGACAGTTTTACAGACAGCAACCCTGCCGTACTAATCACCGCCGGATCGGCCTTGCCGTCGCCGTCAAAGTCACCGGACACTGCCGTGGAGCTGGTTCCGCCCAGATTGGAGAGCGTATAGATGAGATACTCAGCGGAAGACAACTTGAAGGCCCATAAGCCGCTGCTGGCACGATATATCGCCGGATCGGCCTTGCCGTCACCGTCAAAGTCACCTACCACTGACGTATTATTCGTGCTGCCAAAATTGGCAATATCATAGATGAGATAACCGGTAGCAGATAATTTGAAATACCACTTGCCGTTAGCGGCATGATACACGGCCAGATCAGCCTTGCTGTCGCCGTCATAGTCGCCATTTACCTGGGTGTAGCCCGAACCGCCGAACCCGGTGACCGTGGCGAGCGCATACGAACTGCCGGAGAGCTTCACGGCAAACGTTCCTGACGATATTTGGAACACTGCCGGATCGGCTTTGCTGTCGCCGTCAAAATCACCCTGGATGGTGTGATAACCGTCGCCGCCAAGCCCGGTCACGGAGGCCTGGGCATAACTGCTGGCGGACAGTTGGACTGTCAGCGTGCTGGAGGCGGCATTATAGATGCCCGGGTCAGCCAGTCCATCGCCGTCGAAATCACCGGCAGTGGGCGTCCATCCGGTTCCGCCGAAGTCCGTTATTTCAATTGGACTGTAATTGCCAGTGGACAGAAAGAAATGCCACATGCCCTCAGCGGCCGTATAGAGAGTCGGATCAGCCAGTCTATCGCCGTCAAAATCGCCGGCCACCCAGCTGACCCCCGAGTCCGGGGTTTCGCCGACCGGTCCCATTTCAGCCCCAACTGGGCTGTGAAAGATAAACGTAAATCGCGCTTCAAAACCAGAATCGCCCACGCCATCGGCATCATAATCATAAACGATATTCGTGCCGCCTTCAATGCGGGTGAATTCAGGGGTCACGGCGGCGGTATCCTCTTCGCTGGAGCCGTCGGAAGTGAAATGGGTGACATATCCCATGAGCATGTTGGTTGCCATGTCCACATTGGTGACACCAAAGTTAGGCAACTGGGTGTCAGGGATGAACATCTTGAGGTAGCTGGTAGTGTTGCTATGGCCGTTCACTTGCAGTCCCGTGCGGGCATCCTCGGTGTTGTTGGTCGGGCCCACGTCCATGTAATGCGCGGACGTGCACATCAGGATGCCTTCCATCTCTTCCGCGTCCTCGGGATCCGACATGAACAACGGCGCAAACCCCACGTGCGCCTGAAAGTTGGTCGTGTAATCGTTACGCCACGGACTGCAGCTGGTGACGTCCAAAACCAGCCGGCCGCGTTCAGCCGGCGCGTTCGTCGAATCCGGCGTCCAGACAAAGTGCTTGATTTCGCCAAAGCCCATGATACTGGTCGGGCGTTTGTGCAGGAACATATCAAACCGGAACGGCGTGCCGGCCTGCGCATACTCTGCAATGTCCGCGTAGGCGATATCTTGCTGTTCTTCGGTCATGTCCGGAGTGATGTCCGGATTCGCGTTGAGCATGTTGCAGCCGACGCTGGCCGCGCCGCCGGCATCCTCATTCAAGCCGATATTATGAAGCATGACCTGGGACGTATTGATATCCGTCCACGGCCCGTTGGGATCATAGGTGGTCCCGGAGGCGACTTTCACGCTGTTGATGACGCCGGAGATTGTTCGCGCCACAGTCACGGTTGTGAAATGTGTTGCCGGCGCGGCACCCGGAGAAAAAGCGGTGACCGTCACGATAAATTCGCCGGTGAAATAGGGGGTCCATAACGTATTAGTCCATGTGGTTCCCGTGATGGATGTTGACCGAAACAGTTGGCAAACCAGGCCGTCGGTGGATTTGATGTCCACGGATGCCATGGCCTCGTCACCGGCGCCGGCGATGGTGGCCACGATCGTTATACTGCCGCTGGCATTAGTGGCACCGGTGATGGTGACATCCGTGATCGTAATGGCCTGGGCGCTGATGGCCAGCGCCGCCAGCAAACCGGTTAGAACTACGGCTGTTTTCATTGCGCTTCTCCCGATGAGGGTTAATAAAAATACGGCTTTTCCTGAATAAACAGTAAGCCGCTTTCTAAAAAAAATATTAGCTGTTTATGCGGATTAATGCAAGTTTTTTTTGGTTCTCAGGGCTACGAATTTCAGTCAACGGCCTGCCTTTGCCGCAACTGGCTACGCTGGGCAGGCGTGAAGGTATCGCAGAGAACCATTCGCGTCCTACAGAAAACAAGGCCATTGATCGGGGAACTGCCCGGTCTTCGCAGCTAGGCGGCCTTACTTCCTCCTACGCCAAGGCTACGGAGGACAAGTCGGCGGAGTAGGCTAGGGTGGGAATGATCACCAACCTTCC
>CAYQNY010000037.1:0-21248 GCA_964418925.1 uncultured Verrucomicrobiota bacterium | reverse complement strand
GCTCCTGAAATAGATAGATAAACAGGATAGATACAATGGGAAAGCCAAGCATATTAAGTCCGTTTAAAGCGATCAGGTTTCTTTTTCAGAAGCCGAAGACCTTGCGGTACCCCTTTGAGAAGAAGGAACCTGCGCTCAGGTACAGGGGCTTTCACCTGAATGATTGGGACAGGTGTACCGGCTGCGGAAATTGCGCCGATATCTGTCCTAACGAGGCCATCACAATGGTTGAAATGCCCGAAATAGAACCCGAAGCAGGCAAAAAAAACGAGCGTCCCCAACTTGACTATGGAAGGTGCTGTTTCTGCGGACTGTGTGTGGATATTTGCCCGCCTGGTTCGCTCAGGCTATCCAGAGACTATTTCCACATTCATTTCGACACTAGTACTTTCACATTTATTCCCAAGGATGAAGAAAAGGACCAAGAAACCTTTTTGCCGGCGGAAAAGTACTCTGTTCTGAAGGCCAGCCTCACTCATCGGAGGAAGGACTACGAGGGATTTTCCGCCGATCTGGACTATGCATTATTTGAGCCGGAACGTGTTTCCATGCCCCAAGTGCCTCCTGAGAAACGGAAGTTATCCTTTATAGAACAGGTTATAGGATACAACAAGGAAGAAGCCCAAAGAGAAGCCAGCCGCTGTCTTGAGTGTAAGCTCTGCGAAGAAGCTTGTCCCGCGCATTTAAAAATTTCTGATTACATCAAAGCGATTTACGAAGACAAACCCGAGGAAGCTTTAAGAAAGATATTTGAAGACAACCCCATCCCGGCAATATGCGGGCGGATTTGCATGAAACACTGTGAGACCGCTTGTTCGCTGAGTATAAGAGGCGAGCCGCTTGCCGTAAGGTGGCTTAAGAGATACGCTTCCGACACGATTGCGGATTACAAGAAAGCTCTTGAACTGAAACCTGCACCTTCCACCGGCAAAAAAGTGGCCGTCATAGGAGCGGGACCGGGTGGCCTATCGTTGGCCTATTTCCTTGCCCTTAAGGGGCACCAAGCCGTCGTGTTTGATGCTCTGCCCGGCGGCGGTGGCATGATGCGAATAGGACCGCCGGCTTACAGACTGCCTATCGAGAGTATAGACAAAGATATCAATCATATAGCCTCGCTTGGTGTAGAATTCAGGTTCAATACCAAAGTAGGCACGGATGTTTCGTTTGAAGATCTTCTCCGTGATTACGATGCAGTATATCTTGGTATAGGAACCTGTGTAAGCCGGTCAACAAGAGTGAAAAACGCGGAGAAATGCGTCCTGGCGCTGGATTTCCTGAAGAACAACAAGATTGGAGAACCTGCGAAAGTCGGCAAAAAGATTGTTGTGATAGGTGGCGGGAACGTGGCGATGGATGTGGCTCGTGAGGCGCTTCGGCTTCAGCAGATGCAATACCCTGGAAAAGAAACAACGACCAAGGTGGTTTCTCTCGAAGATTGGGATGAGTTGCCGGCAACCGAAGATGAAATCGAAGAGGCTAAAGAGGAAGGAATAGAATTCAATCCGGCTTGGGGGCCTAAAGAGATTGTTCTGGACGAAAACAGGCAAATCAAAGGATTGCAGTGCAAGAAGGTCAAATCGGTCTTTGACGAAAATGGTAGATTCAATCCCGTTTTTTACGAAGATCAGGAGATGCTCTTGGATGCCGATATGATCATAGAAGCCATCGGCCAAGGGTCTGATTTTTCGTTTATTCCAGAGTCCATGATGAAAAACGTAAAATTCACGGAAAGGCGAAAGATTAAGGTTGACGAGCATGGTCAAACTTCCTTGCCAAAGGTCTTCGCCGGGGGAGACATCGTGAATCTGAATTTGGACGCCGTCACTGCTATCGCTGATGCCAAACAGGCGGCTGAGGGGATAGACAAAATTCTCTCGTCCAAGTCCTGACTCGAGTCCACAACTGTGATTGTGCCACTCTGGAATTCATTCTGTTGATTGTTATTTGTCTCCCTTTGGCCGGCCTTGAACTTAAAAACGTTTTTTCAGGTAACTCAGGTAGCCACTAACCTGACCTATTCATGAAGATTTCAGTTCTTCATGAATAGGTCACCTGAAAGGCCGTTTCGACAGGCTCAAGGTCTCGAGCGAAGTCGAGAGACTTCGACGTGAGCGACTTGGGTCGCTCGTGCTCAGGGTTAGCCTTGAGCCGTTTCGACAATGCTCAAGGCCCTGAGCGAAGCCGAACGGGCAAGCCTGCGATTTTTGCAGGCGCGTCGAAATTTCAAAGCCATAGGCTTTGAAATGCTTATGAATGAAAATATAGTTTTCATGAATAATGCAGGCTAACTGCTCACCGATTAATCACACGCCCATCGTGGTTTTGCGGAGGATATTTTTCACCGGCGCCAGCAGGCGCAACAAAGGTTCACCATAGCGGGAATAATACACCCGCAGAAACAAGGCTTTCTTGAAATTATTGTTTTTGTACACGTTATAGGCGAAGTTACGAAAACAGTGCAGGATAGCTTGCCGCGGAAACCGGGGCATGTTCAGCATCGTATCCGTCCGTCCCATAAATGCGGTTTCCATGCGATCCGGATCAATAAACCGTTCCTGCAGGCAGACCTCCGCGAGTTTCGTACCCGGGTAGGGCTCAAAAATCCCGACGATGACGCTGTCCGGATTGATCCTGGCATTGAGTTGCACTGTTTCCTGAAAGATAACCGGCGTCTCGTGGGGAAACCCCACGATGTTGAAGGCCTTTGTTTTCAGCCCGGCGTTACGGCAGAATTCAAAGGCCTGAACAATCTGGTCATTGGTCGTATTCCGTCCCAGGACGTCGCGACGGAACTGCTCGCTCCCATTTTCAATACCGATGCTGATCCGGCGACAGCCGGCGTTTTTAAGCATACGGCAAACATCAGCGTTGAGCGTCTCCGGCCGCGCGTTGATATCGAACGGCAGGGAAAACATTTCCCGGTAACGGGCGCAGAATTCCTCCAGGAACTCGCGCCGGGCAGTGAAACAATCGTCGTTGAAATACAGGACCTTGACCCGATAGCGTTCCGTCACTGCGCGGATTTCCCGCAGACAGCTGGTCACGCTTCGAAACCGGACATACCGCCCCGTCTGCCGGGCGCGTAAGGCATGATTACTGCAGAAGGTGCAGTTGTAGGGACAACCCCGTGAAAACATGAAGAGCGCCGTGTTGAAATCCGAATCCACGATTGCCTGGTAGTCGAACAACTCGCGGTCCGTGAAAGGCAGATCGTCGAGATTATCCATAAACGGCCGGGTCGGGTTTCGGATAATGGTTCCATCTTGCCTGCGGATCCACAGATTACGGATAGCGTCCACCGGCTGTTTGGCCTGGAGTGCCTCCACCAGTTCCAGCAGGGGATATTCGCCCTCACCGACGCAGAGCGCGTTCAATCCCGGCGTGGTTTCCAGGCATTCCGGCGCCAGCGTGGCGTGCGGGCCACCGAGTATTGTAAATGCCCGGAATGGCTGAAGATCGGCCACGATCTGCCGCACGTACCGGTATTGAGGCGATACCGCCGAAAAGGCAATGACATCCGGCTGGTAGGCCTCAATATCCGCCTGCAGCGGCGCGGGATCGTAGCGGCCGAACATGTAATACAGGCGGGGCTGATGGCCGTGGCGCTTGAGCACGGCGCTCAGACTGCCGATCCCGAATTCATAGCTCAGCGCGCCGCCGCGCACGTTGATGTCCGTATAAACAAAAAGAATTTTCATGGCGCATGTTTCACTTCTCCGCCGCAGGCGGACCCGCCTTCCGTCTTCTCCGCCGCGGATCCGCCGGACAAGCTGGCGGGAAATATCATTAGGCGCTATTCTGTCATAAAACCCTTGCCGTGCAAACTCTTTGTTAAGGGCAATATTCAGGTTTGTCTTTTGCGCGGCGATGGGGTATGAAAAGAAGCTTGAGGAGCGTGACTATGCCGAACAGAACCAGGCAAAATATCACCATCGGCGCGGCACTGGCGGTAATCGTTATCCTGGCCGCGCTGGTCGCAGGGCGTATCGCGGAGCATCGGCATATCCGGCCGGTGCCGATCCTGATGTATCATCATATCTGGAACGTGGATAACAGCGCCTGGTGCGTACCGCCGGATGTTTTTGAGCGCCAGATGAAGTTCCTGCGCGACCGGGGTTATACCAGCATCCTACCGGCCGACCTGGCCGCCCACCAGCGCTGGGGCTCGCCCCTGCCGTCACGCCCCGTGATTATTACCCTGGATGACGGGTATCGCGACAGCCTGACCGTTGCTGAGCCGATACTCAGCAAGTACGGCCTGCGCGGCATCGTTTACCTGGTGACAGGGACTATCGGCGCCGCGCCGGACCAGCGCGGCCGGTTGGAAGGCGCGGATTGCCTGACCTGGTCTGAAGTGCGGGCAATGCAGGGACGCGGCACGCTGACATTCGGCGGTCATTCCCATGCCCACCGTAACCTGGCGGTTGCTCCCGATCCGTTGTTCCTGGCCATGGAATGCTATCGGCAAATTTTCCGTAACGGCGGCTTCATTCCGGATTCGTTCTGTTATCCGTTCGGGCAATACAACCAACGGGCCATGGATGCTGTCCGGTGCGCCGGATTCGGCACGGCGCTGGCCTGCAAAGATGCCGTGGCCCGGACAGGGCCGAACCTCCATCTGCTGGCGTTGCCCCGCGTTTCTGTTATGGGCGGTCGGCACCGATTTATCGTGACCCGCGCCAGGGACCGTGAGTCAGTCGGCGAGGTGGTGTTCCATGTCCGCCACGAGGGCATTCCAATTGAGGTGACGCCCCGTCTCCAGGGCATAACCGGCGCCACGTGGCTGGCGGCCCGGGAACTGGGCCATGGGGCTGAAGTGGAATGGCGCTGGACATTGAAAACCACTTCCGACCGGGACAAGCCACTGGCCCTGGAAATCTGGGACAAGAACCGGATATTGCCGCTGTATCCTGCCTGGGGACTGTTGTAGCGTCGAATGGGAGCAAGAGCCGGAATGAGAGTCACGTCCTGACATTAGAGGATACCAAGCTGAAGAATCATTCCTGTCGCCCTGTGCCAATTGCAATGCCTGCAGGCCCTGCGACAGCAATGAGTCCAAGACAGCCTAAAGAGGAGCCATGAAAATAAAGTTCTCGGTGCTATTATTGCCCATGTTTATCTGGCTTGGCAGGAGAGCGGAACGATATGTACAATAGTAAAGCTATTCAGGAACCTGCTCGGGAGATTCCGGTGTCCGGGAAATTTGATGTCATCGTTGTCGGCGGCGGCATTGCCGGTGTGGCTGCCGCGGTTGCCGCAGCCCGCAATTCCGCCCGGGTCGGCCTCATCGAAAAGCATTGTGCCCTCGGCGGGTTGGCCACCCTTGGCAACGTTACGATGTGGCTGCCTCTCTGTGACGGCAAGGGCAATCAGGTCATATCCGGTTTGGGAGAAGAACTACTGAAGTTGTCGGTTGCGGATCTGCGGCAGGATAACACCACCGCCCGGTTCAAAGGTGTTCCCGCCTGTTGGCAGCCCGGCGGTAATCCTCAAGCGCGTACCAGTAAGAGGTATCGGGTCGATTTCAATCCAGCATCCTACATGTTTGCCCTTGAAGAGCTGGTTATACATGCCGGGGTAACATTGCTCTATGACACACGGTTCTGCTCGATCCGCCGGGCGGGCCAGCGAATCTCACATGTCATCGTCGAGAACAAGAGCGGACGCTCTGCCATGGAGTGTAGAGTCGTCATTGATGCTACCGGGGATGCGGATGTTTGTTTTGTCGCCGGAGAAGAGACCTTCTCACTTGATTCCAATGTTCCTGCCGGGTGGTTTTACACTCTCACGGCTGGAGAGTTGACGCTGCACCAACACAGCAATAACTACTGTCCCGTCGGTACCACCACAGGCGGTCAGGGCCCATTCTTTCGGGGAGATGACGCCAAGCAGGTTACAGCCCACCTGCTTTGGACACGTAAACTGACCAGAGATAAAATTAAGCAACTGCGCGCCGATCATACCAAGAACGACGTACAGTTGCTGATGCCGGCCACTGTCGCGTGTTTACGCATGACCCGTCGGCTTGTCGGGCGCTTCATACTTGCGGAGAAACACGTGCATCGGTGGTTCGATGATACCATTGGCCTGACTGGCGACTGGCGACGATCGGGGCCGGTCTACGCCATTCCCTGGGGCTGTCTGCGTGGCATCCAGACCGGGAATCTTCTTGCCGCCGGACGCTGCATCTCCGTGGACAATACAGTCTGGGATGTTCTGCGTGCCATCCCGCCGTGTGTCGTCACCGGCGAAGCTGCCGGTACTGCCGCGGCCCTCGCAGCGGCTCAAGCGGACGGCGATGTGGGTTCGGTGGATTACAGGGTCTTAAAGGATCGACTTCTGGCACAGGGCGTGCTACTGAATTCAAAACTGGTCGGCCCGCTCAACGCCGATATAAACTGGACAGACCAGGAGCCTGACAAGACGGTTGCAGGCGACGCTTGACAGCGTGCTTCAGCCACAGCGTTGGACAAGGAGATTATGCAGAAACTTATTTGCAGGAGAATCCCAAAAACCAGTATGCGGATAGGCGGATTTATGGGGGACTACCTCAGCGGTATCACCGAGCAATGGCTGCTGGTGGCGCCAAAAGCCAATCCCGGCATGCTTGAGATGTTCCGCGACCGTGACGCGTCCCCGCTGCGCGAGCTGGTGCCCTGGGCGGGTGAGTTCGCCGGCAAGTATCTGACAGGGGCTATCCAGGTTCTACGCGTAACCAATGATCCGGTACTGAGAGTGTGGTTGAAGGAGTTTGTTTCCACCTTGATCAGTTTTCAGGCGGCGGATGGATACCTGGGTCCATGGCCAAAAAACTGCCGCCTTACGAATGTCGCCCGCTACATCAACGCGAAGGACCGGCTTACCTGGGACACCTGGGGCCACTACCATATCATGCTGGGACTCGTGCTGTGGCACGCAGAGACACAAGATAGGGAAGCCCTGGCATGCGCGGCCCGTATTGCGGATCTACTCTGTCGGAAGTACCTGGGCAGAAAGAAACCGCGTCTAGTCGACACGGGTTCGACAGAGATGAACCTGGCTCCAGCGCACTCGCTTTGTATCCTGTATCGCCAGACAAAGAACATACGCTATCTCAAGCTGGCACTTCAGATTGTGGATGAATTCACCGCTCAGGCGAATGGGAAGCCACTGGCGGGCGACTACCTGCGACAGGCCCTGCAAGGCAAAGAGTTCTTCCAAACCCCAAAGCCTCGATGGGAAAGCCTGCATCCAATCATGGCGCTGGCGGAGCTTTACTGGATCACTGGCGAAGACCAGTACCGGCAAGCCTTCGAACAGATCTGGTGGAGTATCGTAAGACTTGACCGGCACAACAACGGAGGCTTCTCATCTGGAGAGAAGGCTACCGGCAACCCGTTCCATCTTGCGGCAATCGAATCATGCTGCACTATTGCGTGGACTGCGATGAGTGTTGAGATGCTGAAACTCACCGGGAACTCCATCGTTGCCGATGAGCTTGAACTCAGCTTGTTCAATTCGATTGTCGGCATGCATTCCAGCACTGGGCGCTGGGCTACCTACAACACGCCGATGAACGGTGTCCGATGTGCCAGCGCACATTCGATTGTATTCCAGTCACGCGAAGGTAGTCCTGAGCTCAACTGCTGTAGTGTAAACACTCCCCGTGGATTTGGTATGTTAAGCGAATGGGGTCTGATGCGGGATAAGGATGGTCTGGTTCTGAGCTACTATGGACCGTCAACATTGACGGTTAAACTGAAGCCGGGCCTGTCTGTGACCCTGACGCAGGAGACAGTATACCCGCTTGATGGAAAGATCATCATAAGGGTGCAACCATCTCAATCATCCGGGTTTGCCTTGAAGCTGCGTATCCCGCACTGGTCCATGCAGACCAACGTCAGAATTAACGGTGAGGCGGTCCCGGCTGTGCAAGCGGGGAGTTACCTGAAGATTGACCGCCAATGGAAAGCGGGAGACAGGATCCATGTCACTATGGATATGTCTTTTCATCTATGGCGCGGAGAGCAAGAGTGTCAAGGGCTCGCATCCGTATATCGTGGCCCTATCCTGCTGGCGTATGATCATCGGTACAATCTCAACCATGCAAGCAAGGGGAAACTGCAGGTGCGCGACATTAAAAAATGGGATACTGTAACCTGCATGTTGAATATTCCGCCCATCGATGCCAGGAACATGAAGCCAAGACGAGTCCAGTGGTCAGATTGGCTACCCCCTTTACTGCTCCTGGAATTCAAGGCCGCGGATGGCAAGACCGTCCGTCTATGTGACTTTAGCAGTGCCGGTGAGGCTGGAACTCCGTACTGCTCATGGATGCCTGTCAAGTATTGCCCCAAAGCACCCGGGTTTTCCAGGGAGAACCCATTACGAACCAGTCGTGTCTGATCAGAAAAGAAGTGCTAACCAAGTGTTGCACAGCGGCGCAGTAACCTGGTTGCCATGATGGAAGCCGCCACGGAGTTCAAGATATAGCGGCGACCGGCACTGCCGAAATGCCGCCAGTTATACCGGCACATATTTTGGCATGGTTCAAAGTTCTGGGTTCACGGTCCCACCTTTGGCGGGGATAAGGATAATCACGCTGGCCGCGCGACAAGATTCTCAGCTGGCCACGCCACAAGCGTGGTTGTCGGCCTGCCCGAGCCGACGCTCCCTGGCCGACCCGCCTCTGACGGGAAAATTCAACCGTGAACCTCTCAACCGTGAACCGTTGAACCATGTTTAAAAACACACCCCGGCAGGAAAAATATTCATGGCGGCATAGCGTCAGGGGTTTATATTCTGCCTTCACCCGTATCACCGGTTGTGCATAATTGATAATCCATTGATGATCAATGGATTATCAATTCCTATTCCCATGTTTGAGAACAGGTTTTTCTATTCAATATTCACTCAAATTACCCTTGCATTTTCCGCCGGAATTTTATACACTTATGTTTCATTTTACGGAACGTAAAAAAGGCTATTATGTCGGCAAAAAAATCCGAACGCATGTCTCAGAAAGAACCTCGCCTTTCTGCGACCGAAAATACGAATGCAGCGGCACATCCCGATGGCACAACCGCTTATGATGCCAAGACGATTACCGTGCTGGAAGGTATGGAAGCCGTCCGGCGTCGGCCGGCCATGTATATCGGCGACACGGCCACGCGCGGTCTGCATCATTGTGTTTTTGAGGTGGTGGACAACAGCATTGACGAGGCGCTGGCGGGCCATTGCACCACTATCCATGTCTGCCTGAATTCAGACGGCTCGGTGACCATCAATGACAACGGACGGGGTATTCCCGTGGACATGCACGCCACAGAACACAAGCCGGCCCTGGAAGTCGTCATGACCGTCCTGCATGCCGGCGGTAAATTCGATCATAAGAGTTACAAAGTATCCGGTGGTCTTCACGGTGTCGGCGTATCCTGTGTCAATGCGCTCAGCGAATGGCTGGAAGTCGAGGTGCGGCGCAACGGCATTGTCTATCATCAGCGTTACGAACGCGGGCGGGCTGTTTCCGGTCTCGAAGAAATCGGTAAAACCAAGAGCACCGGCACTAAGATCACTTTTTTTCCCGATGCCAAAATATTCACCATAACCAAGTTCGAGTGGGATATTCTGGCGGTGCGCCTGCGCGAGCTGGCGTTTCTGAACAAAGGCGTCGAAATCAATTTTGCCCAGGAAGAACCGGCGCGCGAGGAGACGTTCAAGTTCAAGGGCGGCATCGTCGAATTCGTGGAGCATCTGAACCAGCACAAGAATCCCATGCATCCAAAGGTGATATATTTCACCAAGGAAAAAGAAGGCGTCTCCATAGAAATCGCCATCCAATACACGGCCGCCTACACCGAGACGATTTGCTGTTATGTCAACAACATCAACACTATCGAAGGCGGCACCCACCTAAGTGGATTCCGGTCGGCCCTGACCCGGACGATCAACACGTACGCCCGGAACAACAAACTGATCAAGGACGACAGCGAGACCATGAGCGGCGACGATGTGCGCGAGGGGCTGATCAGCGTGATCAGCCTGAAAATCCCCAACCCCCAGTTTGAAGGACAGACCAAGACCAAACTCGGCAACAGCGAAGTCCAGGGCATCGTGGAATCCATCGTGAACGACGAACTGGGCACGTTTTTCGAGGAACATCCCTCCGTGGCGCGGCGCATCATTGAAAAGGGTCTGCTGGCGGCACGGGCACGGGTGGCGGCGCGTAAGGCGCGGGATATTACCCGTCGCAAGGGTGCCCTGGACAGCGCATCGCTCCCCGGCAAACTAGCGGACTGCTCGGAACGCGACCCGGCGCTATGCGAATTATATTTGGTCGAGGGTGACAGTGCCGGCGGCTCCGCCAAGCAGGGCCGCAACCGGGAATTCCAGGCCATCCTGCCCCTACGGGGCAAGGTCTTGAACGTGGAAAAGGCACGGCTCGAAAAAATCCTGAACAATAATGAAATCCGGACACTGATTACGGCCATCGGCGCCGGTATTGGTGAGGATGAATTTGATGTCACCAAGACCCGGTATCACAAGGTTATTATTATGACTGACGCGGACGTGGACGGCGCCCACATCCGCACTCTGCTGCTGACGTTTTTTTACCGTCAGATGCCCCAGCTCCTGGAACGGGGTTATATTTACCTGGCCCAGCCCCCGCTGTATAAAATCACCTGGAAAAAGCGGGATGAATACGTGGACTCGGACGGTCAATTGACTCGGAAACTGCTGGAACTGGGGTCTGAAGACCTGACGTTGGAAGTTGTTAAAACCAAAAGCACCCATACCGGTAAAGACCTAATGACGCTGTTGGAAACTCTAGCTGAGTTGGAACAGCTGGCCCAGCGTCTGCAGCGCAAAGGCATCTCGTTCCAGGAGTACCTTCAACAGCGCCATCCGAAGACCGGCGTATTCCCGAAGTACCGGGCGGCGGCAACAAACGGCGAGGGGACAACGTATTATTATGTCTATACGGACGAGGAATTGACCAAGCTTCGTGAAAAGCTCGAAAAAAACGTCGGCCATCAGCTCGAGATTTTCTCCGAAAACGATCAGCCGTCCAGGGCCGAGCCGTCGGGATTCCGCTGGCAGGAGATTTTTTCAGTGACCCAGATCGCCAAGCTGGTCAGCAGCCTGGAAAAGAAGGGCTTTTCCCTGGAACAGTACGAATCGAGCGAGGACCCGATTTACCGGCTGATAGACCCTGACCTGTCCGCGCCGGCGCCCATACATTCCCTGCCCGGTTTATTGGAGACAGTCCGAAACTGGGGCCAGAAGGGATTATCAATTCAACGTTATAAAGGCCTGGGTGAAATGAATCCGGCACAGCTTTACGAGACTACCATGAACCCGGAGAAGCGCAAATTACTCAAGGTAATGCTGGAGGATGCCGTGGAGGCCGATCATATTTTTACCCTGCTGATGGGCGACGAGGTGGAACCCCGCCGCAAGTTCATCCAGGAAAACGCGCTGAACGTCCGCAATCTGGATATCTGAAAATTCAAAAATTGAATTTTTATGTACACACAAAACGAAATCATTGACAAGATCAACATCGAAGACGAGATGCAGCGCTCGTATATTGACTACTCGATGAGCGTTATCATCGGTCGGGCCCTGCCGGACGTGCGGGACGGCATGAAGCCCGGGGCCCGACGCATCCTGTTTGCCATGTGGAAATTAGGCCTGATGCATAATCGGCCGTTCAAGAAATGCGCCTATGTCGTCGGCGAGGTGCTCGGCAAATATCATCCGCACGGCGACACGGCAGTCTATGACACCCTGGTACGCATGGCCCAGCCGTTTTCCCTGCGATACATGCTGATTGACGGCCAGGGCAACTTCGGCAGTATAGACGGCGACAATGCCGCGGCATACCGTTATACCGAATCCCGGCTGAAGAAGATTGCCGAAGAAATGCTGACGGATATTGACAAGCGCACCGTCAAAATGGTCAAGAATTACAACGGCGAACTGGACGAACCCGCTGTGCTCCCTGCCCGCCTGCCAAACCTGCTGTTGAATGGAAGCACCGGCATTGCCGTGGGCATGGCCACCAACATCCCCCCCCACAACCTCACAGAAGTCGTCGATGCACTGGTTGTGCTGATTGATAATCCGGATGCCACGATCGAAGACCTCATGCAGCATGTCAAGGGACCGGATTTTCCCACCGGCGCAGTCATCTGCGGACAGAATCCGATCATATCCATGTACAAAACCGGCCGGGGCCAGCTCCATGTCCGCGGCCGCGCCGGCATCGAGGAAGGCAAGCAGGGCAAGGAATGCATCATTATCACTGAAATTCCTTACACGGTCAACAAGTCCACCCTGATTAAACACATGGCCGAACTGGTTAATGACAAGACCCTGGAAGGCATTGGGGATATCCGGGACGAGTCCGACATGAACGGCATCCGCATTGTCATCGAGCTGCGACGGGGCGTGATTCCGAAAGTGATTCTGAACAATCTGTTCAAGCACACCCAGCTCCAGACAACGTTTGGCGCCATCATGCTCGCGATTGACAACGGCCGTCCCAAGGTGATGAACCTTAAGAAAATTCTGCAGTGCTTCATCGCTCACCGGTTCGAGGTCATTACCCGCCGCACCCAGTTCGATCTGGAGAAGGCGGAGGCACGCGCCCATATTCTGGAAGGATTGAAAATCGCGCTCGCCAACCTGGACGCAATCGTCAAGATTATCAAGAGTTCCAAAAACAGGGATGTGGCGCGCGACGAACTCATGAAACGTTTCAGTATGTCCGAAATCCAGGCTAACGCCATCCTGGACATGCGTCTGTACCAGCTAACCGGCCTGGAACGCAGCAAACTTGAAGCCGAGTATCTTGAACTCATCAAGCTGATTTCATATCTCAAGGATTTGCTGGCCAACAAGAATAAGATTTTCGGTGTGGTGAAAAAAGATCTGCTGAAAATCAAAGAACTTTACGGAGACGCGCGCCGCACCGAGATCGTCCCGGATGAAGGCGAAGTGAATATCGAGGATCTGATCGCCGACCGCAGCTGTATCATCACTATCAGCCACACCGGCTATATCAAGCGGGTGCCCGTCAGTACTTACAAGGCCCAGCGCCGGGGCGGTAAAGGCGTGGCGGGCATGGAGACGAAAGATGAGGATTATGTCGAGCATCTGTTCGTCGCCACGACCCACGACTATATCCTGTTTTTCACCGCCGGCGGACGGATGTACTGGGAAAAGGTGTATGAAATCCCCGAGGCCAGCCGCACGGCACGCGGGAAAGCCATCGTCAATCTGCTCGAACTCAAGAGTGACGAGCAGATTGCGGCCATGGTACGCGTACGGGGCTTTCCGACAACCGAATTTCTGGTCATGGCAACGGAAAAAGGCGTGGTCAAGAAAACCAATCTTAGCGAATTCAGCAATCCACGCCGGGCCGGCATCATTGCCATTAACATTGATCCGGGCGACCGATTGATCGGCGTCAAGCTCACCACGGGGCAGAATGACGTCATGTTGGCATCGTGCCAAGGCATGAGTTTGCGGTTCAGCGAAGAGGAACTGCGGGACCAGGGGCGCGCCACCCGCGGAGTCACCGGGATTCGCCTGAAAACGGATGATAAGCTGGAAAGCCTTGAGATTGTAAATCCCAAGGCCACGTTTTTCGTTTGCACGGAAAACGGGTATGGCAAATGCACGAACTTTAACGAATACCGCGATCAGCATCGGGGTGGGAAGGGGATTTTTACGATTCGTCCATCTGATCGGAACGGCCTGGTGATCGGCGCCCATACCGTCATGAAGCAGGACTCCCTCATGCTGATCACCGCCAAGGGGAAGATGATCCGGATGCAGGTCAACGACATTCGCATCATCAGCCGGGTGACCCAGGGAGTCCGGCTGATTGGCCTCGACGAGGGAGACAAGCTGGTATCAGCCACCACGGTGGAGCCGGAGGAGGATACAACCCTCAACGGCAATGGAGTGCCGAAAGTTGAAAACGAAACACCAGTTGAGCCCACGTCCGCCGTGGAACCCCCGCCTGATGCCCAGAACGGAGAAGCTTAACGCCGCCGGATCATTGTAGGCAGAATATTTTCCAACCGTTCATGGCTTACTGGTCTTCTTCTTCCCGGATGATTTCCTGAAGAATGGTGTGATAACCCTTGCCCTTATCCATCTCCGCATTGACTTCCTTGATGACGGTGTCCGCGCCCTTCCGCGGCTGGGATTCCAGAACCAAAACCGTGTCGCCTATGCGTATGCGGTCACCGGGATTCAACCGGGCCACCTCGATCTGTTTATCATTGAGAACGGTGCCGTTGCGCGACTTGAAGTCCCGGATAAAATAATTTTCATCCCAGTATGAAATCCCGCAATGGACGCGGGAAGCCAGTTTATCCGGGATGGAAATATCCACATCGGCGCCGCGGCCGATAGTGATGGACTTATTACCCAGTTCAACTTCCTTCTGCGTGCCATCCGGCAAAATATAACGTAGTATCATATGAATTTTCCTCCCGGCCAAATATGGATTCCTGCCCGCGCCGGCCGATCTCAATTAAAATTATTATTTATTGTTCCGGGTTTTCATCAGGTCCCGAAAATAATCAATGGTCAGACGGAGTCCCTCCTCCAAGGGCACGTCCGGCTTCCATTTCAGCAACTTCCCGGCCCGGGTAATATCCGGCTGACGGGTTTTCGGATCATCCACCGGCAGAGGATGATATTTAATGGTCGAACGACTGCCGGTAATATCCAGAATTTTCCGGGCGAACTCATTGACCGTCATTTCCCGGGGGTTACCAATATTCACCGGATCGTGAATATCGTTTAATGATAGCATATAAATTCCACGAATCAAGTCGGAAACAAAACAAAAACTGCGCGTTTGGTGACCATCGCCAAACACCGTCAGGGGGACGCCCGTCAGCGCCTGCTTAATAAACGCGGGAACCACGCGTCCGTCGTTAGGCCGCATGCGCGGACCATAGGTATTGAAGATACGAACGATCCTGGTATTGACCCGATGCGTTCGATGATAGGCCATGGTCATGGCCTCCGCAAACCGCTTGGCCTCGTCATAGACGCCGCGCGGCCCGATGGGATTGACGTTGCCCCAGTAGGATTCCTGTTGGGGATGAACCAGCGGGTCGCCGTACACCTCGGAGGTGGACGCCAGGAGAAATACGGCCTGCTTGGTTCGAGCCAGGCCAAGGGCATTATGAGTGCCCAACGATCCGACCTTCAATGTCTGAATCGGCAGTTTCAAATAATCAATGGGGCTGGCCGGCGAGGCAAAATGAAAGATAAAATGCACCGGGCCCTCGATCTCCATGTGTTTCGTCACGTCCTGTTCGATAAAACGGAATGCGGCATTGCCCTGCAATTCCCGGATATTATCCGGATTGCCGGTCACCAGGTTATCCACGCAGACGACCTGATGGCCATGGCTAATGAGATAATCGCAAAGATGGGAACCTAGAAAGCCGGCGCCGCCGGTTACAACGGATACTATCGGTTGTGATGAGGAAATCATGGTTTTATTAATTAGGTTAATCCTTATTTCCACCGTAACTATATCGAATTGATCTGGAAAAACAACAGGTTTTTCAGGAAACACTATGACGGTTGGGAACGAATGGATAGTTGATTCAGCGCGATAATTCCATTATGATTATTACTATGCGGGGTGTATTATACAGTTCATCACGGGAGACGGGAGAACGATCATGCGTCTGAAATACAGGTTGGGCTGGATTCCCGATGTGCCGGATCAGCGGGATATTCCGTTTACAGCGGTGTTTCGTGTGCCCCGGAAACTGCCGCCGCGCGCGGACCTGCGCGCCGGATGTTCCCCGGTCGAGAATCAGGGCAAACTGGGCTCCTGCACGGCCCAGGCGCTGGTCGGCGCGCTGGAATTCCTGGAAGTCAAGGCGCAAGGCGCCAGTCACAGGGCACAGGGCACAGGTCGAAGGTCAAGAACAAAAGATTTTCGACCTTCAACTTTCGACCTGCGACCGAATTGTTTTCAGGATCTTAGTCGCCTGTTTGTCTATTACAACGAGCGGGCAGTCCTGGGCACGGTTCAGGCAGACTCGGGCGCTATGCTGAGAACCGGGATCAAAGTCCTGAAAGCCCGGGGCGTGTGCCGGGAAACCCTGTGGCCTTACCGCATCGCCCGTTTCGCCGAGAAACCAACACCAGCCTGTTACGTTGAAGCCCTGCGGCATCAGGTGACAGCTTACCAGCGCTTGACTACCCTGAATGAAATGCAGGCCTGCCTGGCAATGGGATTACCGTTTGTCTTCGGATTCGCCGTGTATGAACACATGATGTCGGATGCCGTGAAACGCACGGGAAACATGCGCATGCCCAAACCGAGCGAACGGATGCTGGGCGGCCACGCGGTGCTGGCAGTGGGGTACCAGAACCATTCCCGATCCCTGCTGTTCCGGAATTCATGGAGTTCAAACTGGGGTCGGAACGGCTACGGTACAATACCGTATGATTATCTTGAAAGCCGGAATCTCAGCGACGATTGCTGGTGCATCCAGGCCACGGAAAGCGATCTCTATGCCGCCTGGCGCGTGAATCAAGGACCAAGCCGGATGTGCTGATAATATTTTTGGTTTGGCCATGCCATGCTGGCATTTTATCTGCTAATCCGCAATCTGCAATTAATTAATAAGTCGGACTTTCCCGGTTCCCTTTTCTACCCACCCGATTGCCATGGGATCGGCCTTGGCTTTGTTCAATAGCGCCATGGCGGCCTTGTAATCGGTTTTACGGACGACGATGACCATGCCAATGCCCATATTGAACACGCGATACATTTCATTGCGCTCCACCTTGCCCCGCTCCTGAAGGAACCGGAAGACCGGCGGTACGATCCAGGCTGAACGATCGAATATCGCGTTTACCGACTTGGGAAGGACGCGGGCAACGTTGTCCGGGAACCCGCCACCGGTAATATGGGCCATGCCGCGAATGATGGTCCGCTGCATTAATTGTTTAACCGGTTTCAAATAACTCTTATGAACAGCCAGCAACACATCGGCCACGCTTTTCCTGGTGCCGGGCAGTTCGTCGTGGATGCCGAGTTTGGCCTGGTTGAATATGATTTTACGCGCCAGTGAAAAGCCGTTGGTATGCAGACCGGTGGACGTCAGGCCGATCAGAACATCACCCGGGCGAATAGTTCGTCCGTTGATGATTTTTTTTCTGTCCACGGCGCCGACAATGGTGCCTACCAGGTCATATTCACCCGGCGGATACAAGCCCGGCATTTCCGCGGTTTCACCGCCGATTAGGACACAACGGTTTTCCCGGCAGGCCTGGCACAGTCCTGATACTACCTGTTTGAAGGCATCGGGTTGAAATTGGGCTGATCCGAAATAATCAAGGAAGAACAACGGTTCCGCGCCGTGAACGAGAATGTCGTTGACACAGTGATTAACGATATCCTGGCCAACGGTGTCGTGCCGGCCGGCCATGACCGCCACCTTGAGCTTGGTGCCCACGCCGTCGGTACTGGCAATCAGGACCTTGTTGCGGCCCGGGGAGGCAAACATGCCGCCAAAAGCGCCAATCTGGCTGAGCAGTCCGGGAACAGACGTAGTTTTGACCATTTTTCTGACGGCTTTCAGAGCGGACATTTTTTCATCAATGTCTACGCCGGCCGCCGCATAGGCTGAGGCTGGTTTGATCATAGGGTAGATATCCTTAAAGTTATGGTTAACATCTCGGATAAGCTAGCAGAAGTGGGGAAAATGGTCAAAAGGCAAAAGTATTTTTGACAGGATTAACGGGATTGAGAGGATTCCGGATTTGATCCTGATAATCCTGTTCCGCCATAGGCGGAAAGGGCTGATTTCTGCCTGTGCCAAGGAGGGGCTATGACAGACCACGCGAACCGCGTGGCAAGCAAGTTTATCCCGCTCAGAGCGGGATCTCTGACCTCTGTGGCTCTGATTTGCTGTCTCAGGGTGTATAGCCGGAATCTGCTGTGGCCTCGGCATAACCGCTGGCCGAAAGCTTCACATGCCAGATGCCGGTAGACTCGTCGAGATAGATCGGATCGGCTTGGCCATCGCCATCGTAATCCGCGGCCGCCACGATCGTGCCGCTCCCGCCAAATCCGTCCAGCGTCGCCGTGGCATACTGCTGACCGGACAGCTTCACCTGCCAGTCCCCCGTGGATTCCTGGTAGATCGCCGGATCGGCCAGACCGTCGCCGTCGAAGTCGCCCATTACCGGCGTGTAGCCGGTGCCGCCAAACCCCCACAGGGTCGCCGTGATGTAATTCTGCGCCGACATCAGGACTGTCCAGTTGCCGTTGGTGTTGTTATAAACTGCCGCGTCGAAGCGGTTATCAGAATCATAGTTCTCCTGGACCGTCGTGTATCCCGTCCCCCCAAAACCCGACGCCGATGCCAAGCCATAATTCAGGCTGGACATGGCCACCTGCCAGTCGCCGCTGGCCGTACCGCAGATCGCCGGGTCAGTTAGACCGTCACCATCGTAATCGCCGGTCACGGCCGCATAGTCCACGCCGCCGAAGTCCGTCAGCGTTACCACGGTATAGCCGCCTCCTGAGAGTTGCACGTACCAAGTACCCGTAATCGCCTGATACACTGCCGGGTCGGCCTTACCGTCGCCGTCGAAGTCGCCGTTGACGGCCTGATAGCCCGCGCCGCCGAAGGACAGCGTGACCAAACCATAGCCGCTGGCCGAGAGTTTCACGTACCAGTTGCCCGTGTCGGCCCGGTACAGAGCCGGATCGGCCTTGCTATCGCCGTCATAGTCACCGGTCATGAGCGTATTACACGATGCCGGCGTCATCTGGACGTCCTGGCCATAAAGGCCAATGGAAGTGCCCACCAGCAATTCGTCCCAGTACAGCATTCTGACCTGCGTGCCATTGGGATAGACATAAAGGCTGACCCAGCTGGACCCGCCCAGCGGCAGATAATACAAGGTCCTCGTCACCGCCAGAATGGGAATGTCATTAGTGGCGATATCCTGGCCGACGGTAATGACCGGTCCGCCCTCACGACTGAAAAAGTCCGAATCGGTAATCCCCGTAGGAAGCCCGCTGGTGGTGAGATCGCTCCAGGCGGCGGCAGCGAGCGCTTTATAATAAACTTTAACATCATGGCCGAACGACGAGTTCGGAATCGTTCCGGAAGCATAAATACCGCCGCTGGCATCCAAGGCCAGATCGCGGATGTTCACGGAATTGGTCAAGTCACGCACGATGCCTGCTCCGGCCACAAACCGGTAAATGCCGCCATCATCCACTGAATTCAATTTTGATACCGCCACATAGACGGCCGGTGTGCCGCTTTCATCGTTGACAATGATGTTATTGACATTAATCCCGCTCATGATATTCGACCAGGTGGTTCCATTATCCGGGCTCATATAGAGACGGCCTTCAGCTTGTGTACCACCGGTGTCATAGCCTTGAAAACCCGCATAGACGGCGTTGCCATCCAGTGCTATCGCCCGGCAGGCGCCATCACTGATGCCATTCGTTACGCCCGGGCCATCCTGTACATTCAAAACCCTATTCCAATCCGACTCGTTGGTTCCCCCGCCCGTGGTGGTTTTATACACCCCCAGCGCGCTACCTGCATAGGCCGTCAGGCCACTAGCATCCGCCGGGTCCATGGCAATTGAACTGACAATGGCGTTGGGAAATTCGCCATCCGTCCATATTGGCGTTGTATTGAAATTCGTGGCGCGCCGGACACCGGCCTTGGAAGCCAACCAGGCAATATCCTTGGACGCCGACATATCCAGATCATTGATCTGTACCGCCAACAGCCCGTTATTCAGCTCAAACATTGCCATGGCGTTGTTGGTGGAGCCGCCGAACCCCTTATCAGTGGTGAAATAAATAATGTTCGCATACAAGGGGTCAATAGCCACACAACCGGAGTTGACATGTGAGGCAATGGCATGCTGATTGCCGCGCGGCATCGAAGTCCAACTGCCGACCGCACCGCTGTTGGAACTAACCTCGCTACCATAATAGACCTCATAGGCATTGGACGATCCGTTGGGTACGATGTTCAATCCCGATCCCACGCCTGCACCGCCGCCGCCGATCGTAACCGTTGTCCATGATGTGCCGTCGTCATCAGAGTAGACAATACTGAGTCCGTTTGTTCCCGAAGCAAAACCGCCGATAAAAAGACGGCCACTGGGAGCAATGGCAAACTGAAGCGTCCCTCCCGTGAAATCGGTAACATTGGTCGGTAAGGAAACGGCGGCAAATGTGGTTCCGGCGCTCACGGCGTCATATGTTGCCGACGACTTGTACAGCGCCGTCGTCACATTATTACCCGAGCACAAGATATACAGCAGGTCTGTTACCGGATGCACGGCCATTCGTTGTGAACCATAAAAACCTAAAGAAGTGAGCGGAGAGCCGGCGCCGAGTGTCAGCGTGCCGCTGGCATCCAGTGTCCCGAAATAAAGCGAGTCCTCGGTTTCGGGAACCCCACCGCCACTGGCCGCAAAAAGGGCATTGCTCTCAATGAGCACGTACGCAATCCCGCTGGCAATATTGGTGACCAGGCTATTGGAGGCCGTCGTACAACTCAACAGACCATCCTCGTCATCAGCCACATACAACCGGTCGGACTGTGCATGAACGGCAATCCAGGCCGGAGTTCCATGATTGCCGACCGCATCCAGGTCAGGCACGACCGCAAACGCAAAATTCGTGCCCAACAAACCTCCTGAGGAATAATCCGCATCAGCATAAAAGACTGAATTGGGACTATCCATGGAGATAAAGATACGGGTGGTATTAGTTGTACCGGCTAACGGAACCGCCTTAATCACACCCACGGTACCGCCATAGACTGCCTGAGCCTGGGGCACTGAACTCGTGCTTTGTGCTCTGGCCGGCTGGATCAGCATCCCGGTTCCTACGATCGCGATTAACAACGCCGACATCCATTTATAACTTTGCATGACTGGGACCTCCTGTATTAATGTTTTCCGCCTTGGGCGGATCTGCCTATGGCATGAATTATCTTTCTTTTTCCCGCTGATCGCTGATCTCTGTGACTCTGTTCAGACAGATAACCGCTCACTGCTCACCAACCTACGCCAAAAGTGGCTACGGTGGGCAGAGACTTCATCTCTTGCCGCTTACTGTTCACCCCCCTACGCCAAAGTGGCTACGGGGGGCAGGCTGTCTTACGGTGTATAGCCGGAATCTGCGGTGGCTTCGGCATAGCCGCTGGCCGAAAGCTTTACGT
>CAYQNY010000036.1:0-21428 GCA_964418925.1 uncultured Verrucomicrobiota bacterium | reverse complement strand
GCCACCAGCCGCACCGGACAGGAATCCAGCCCCTCAATAGCCGGCGCCAGCACGAACAGCGTAAATCTTTCCTTCCGCAGTCGATCCAGATTGGCCGCAAATTCTATGATCGGTATTTCGTTGTCCATGAGCAATTGATGATTCGGCTGGTCGGGCGCGCCTTTGATTTCTATGCCCGAGGCATCCGAGCCGATCAGGCTGATTTTTTTTTCGGTCACGAGCCACTTGACGCCTGCCAGGCTTATATAAGGACGGTCGTGGGAATGTTCCGTGCGATAGTATTTGGCGCAATCAAAATTGAACAACACCATATCGCCCGGCTTGATTTTGTCGTCCAATGATTTTAATTCTTTAAACGTTACCGCGGCGCCCGGCTTTTTATGCCGGAAATCGAGCAGGACCGCATCCCCGATCAATTTCTCAAGGGGAAACCGCGCGGCATCCATGCCGTGGCGGTTGTGATGGTACGGGAACTCAATATGAGTTCCGCAGTGCGAGGATATTTCAATGTCCTGCAGGATATACCAGACCCCTGCGCTTACCTTATATTGCGGATATAAATCGGCGGTATTATGGGTTTTCAACCTTAAATGGTATTCTTCCTTTCCCGGATAAAGCCGGTGACTCAAATCCACTATTCTTCCTTGAATCATAAATTCCTCCGGCATGTTTAGAGCGCTTCCCGGATCATACGCGAGCTTTCCGTGGCGTCGCCCAGTTGGATAATCTTGGCGATATTTTCCATGCCGATCCGCTCCAGGATTGAGAGCAGTTTTTCCGCCCAGGCGATGCTTTCGCGCGCGGCCTTCACGCCATTTTCTCGGTAGGGGAAGATATCAAGCGTGTACCAGCCTGTGTAGGCAGTTCTTTCAAGCCAGTAAAGAAATTCCAGCGACTCAATCAAGTGCACAGAGCCGAACATCATGTCGTCGTCCCAGAGCCGGTAATTATCGTTGAGATGAATGTAATCAAGATATTTTTTAGCGCCGCCGTTCAGGAGCGCGACCGCCTCGGCCAAGTTTTCTCCGCCCGGAAGGGAATGGCCGGTGTCCAGCAGTCCGCCGGCATTATCGGAATTTATTTCCTGCAGAAGCAGTTTCAGGTCAGCGGCGCGCGCCACGTAAAGATGCGTACGTGGCTCCTTCGGCTTGTATTCAATCAGAACTTTAACGTCCTTCCGGTGGGCGGCGCAGGCGGTCATGCCTGCCACCAGGCGTTTTTTGGCTTCGACGTAATCCGCCTGGAAACAGTAATCAAAACCATCCTGTCCCGGCCAGACATCCACATATTTGCAGCCCAGTTCGGCGGCCCAGTCCATGGATTTTTTCACTTCTGCCGCGGCGGCCTTGCGGATAGCCGGATCGTTTGAGGTAAAAGAGCCTTGGCCCCATTTCGCCTGGGTCCATAAATCGGGGGTAACCATAGCGACCTCAAGATTATGGTCCTGGCATAGTTTTTTCACTGCGGATATATTTTTATCGTTAATATGCCAGTTGCCGACCAGCTCCACGCCGCGCAAGCCTTCCACCGTTGCCGCCAGGCTGAAAAGTTCCGCAAGGTTTTTACCGCCGCCGCCGTAGCCGGAAAGGCAGTATCGGTCAGCGCAGTTTCCGAACGTCGGCAGACAAGCTCCGTATTTTTTACGCATACGAACCTCCTTATTATGGTTGTCAAATTCTCAGAAAAGAAGCGTTGTCCCAGTTCCGGCTGTTTTTGGGTGTGTATTCCTTGATAGCAACCGAATCGGCAATCAGGCGGCGGCCTTCGGCGATGGAGCTTATCTTCCCGGATGCTTTCAATTGGACCAGAAAATTTCCGGCCACCGTGGCCTCGGCCGGCCCGGCGCGGACCGTGACCCCGAGCGCGTCGGCCATCCATTGGCATAAGAGCGCGTTGCGGACGCCGCCGCCGACTATATGGACAACGTCGAACTTATCGCCAAGAATTTTCTCATAGGTTTGAAAAACGTTTTTGGTTTTCAAAACCAGGCTTTCATAACAACAGCGGGCGATTTCACCCACGGTTGCGGGTGTTTTCTGTCCCCGTCCGCGGCAATAGTCGGCAACGACCCGGGGCATATCCGGCTGGAAGGCGGCAAAACGCGGATCGTCAACATCAATAAGAGCGCGGAATGGTGGGGATTTAACGCATTCGGCGATGATGCGCTCCCATGAGACCCCTTGACGATGCTCTCTTTGCCAGAAATCAAAACACTGCTGGATAATAAACAGTCCGGTATACGAACCGACAAGGAAACTATTGTCTTCCGCGCCGCCCGCATTCCAAAATCCATTCTCAAAGACAGAGTCATTGAGCAAGGGCTGAGCGCGTTCAACGCCGAAAACCGCCCAGGTGCCCAGGCTGAGAAAAGCCCATTTTCCAGCGCCGGTGGCGGGAATACCGGCAACCGCGGATGCGGTGTCATGACCGGCGGCGGCTACGACTGCCAATTGAGGAATATTCAATTCAGCGCTGATGGCTTGGTCAATTTTTCCAAGGCGTGTTCCGGAAGGAATGATTTCCGGCATGATTTTTTGCGGTAGGGCCAGTTTTTTGAAAATACGGCTTTCCCACTTGCCCGTTGTCTGATTCAGCAGTCCGGTGGTTGAGGCGTCTGAATATTCGGCGTATGTTGCGCCGGTCAGGAAATAATTGAACAAATCCGGCAGCATCAGAAATTTCCGGCCGCATTTCATCTCCGGAGCGCCGTCATTTTTCAAGGCATAGAACAGGCAAAGCGTGGAAATGGAATAAGGGAACATGCCGGTCAAGCCGAACAATTTTCTTTCTGAAATCAGGGACGCCACATGTCTGAGCATGCCGTTTCTTTGCTCATCCCGGTAATTCACGGGGTTGGCAATCAGCTTTCCGTTCTTGTCAATGAAGCCGCCGTCCACGCCCCAGGTGTCAATGCCGAGGGAAATGATATTATCGGAATGTTTGACGGCCTTTTGCAGGCCAATGGTCAGTTCGGAATACAGCCTGAAAATATCCCAGTAGAGGGTCCCGGCGACTTTAACGGGCTGATTCTCAAACCGGTGCAGTTCCCTGAAGACCGCCTTGCAGCCGTTGAATTGCGCCAGGAGCGCCCGGCCCGATCCGGCGCCGAAATCAAATATCAAATAGTCGGATGATGCCATAATACCTCTTCCCCGCTTATATCCTTAACCGAGGATGTCTGACTTTATCAGTGTTATCCGTGTAATCCGTGGTATGATTTTTAATTTTCTAGACATCCGAATAAAAATACTGCTCCAGCCATTCCGGGCCGCCCTTTTGCAAGTCGCCCGACCCGCTCGCAAAAAACGGCGCCATGTGTTCCTGCCAACGTCGGTTCACGTCGGTTTTGGCCAGTTCCGCCAGCGACTTTTCGGGGTCTTCAGCCTCAAAGTAGCCGACCAGCAATCCGTCCTTCCGGCGGATGAACATTGAATAATTCCGAATACCGGTCTGCTGGATGGCCTGCCGCATTTCCGGCCAAACCTGGTGGGCCTGCAAATAAGCATCCAGCCGGTCTTGCTTCACTTTAAGCAGGAAACACACTCTTTCCATGGCGCAACTCCTTTTTACGGTTAGCTTAGACTTCTGCAAAATACATTTTGTAGAAGTAGTGTTCGGTATTCAGCCCGGCCGCCGGCCTACGGCCGGATTAATCAAGTATGAGACTTCGTCATCTTCACTGGAGGGACGCGCTTTGTCGCGTCCGCGGCCACGACGAAGCGTGGCCCTCCATGATAAAACACAACGTTCATCTACGGTCCAGAATGATTGAAGTCTCAAACAAGGGTTCAGGAACACTGAACACTGGAGCCTGAACACTGCCAAATTAAGAAATTTGGCTAGACCTTAATCATATTCCATAATTCGGCCAGTATATCCAGGTGTTCTCCTTTCCGTAATATGTCTTCAACGTTCGTTTCCAGGAGTTTATCCGCGATCAAACGGCACTTGTCGCAGACTAGGACCGTGTTCTCAAGCACCTTGGCGCCCTCGTTCCGATAAGGATAAATATCTATGCAGAACCAGCCGTCATATTTCATTTTGGCAAGCCAGTAGAAAAATTCGACGTGCTCCCAGACCGTGATACTGCCCGGGACAAGATCATGGTCCCAGTCGCGATAATTGTCGTTCAGATGAATCTGATGAAGCCGTTTTTCCCGCATCGCCAGCACGGCGCTTTCAGCCGGGTTTTCCAGGGCCGCAAGGCTATGCCCGAAATCCAGCGTAATGCCCAGATTGGGCTTATTGATCTTATTGACCAGCCGCAGGGCTTTGCCGGTGTTGGCGATATAAGTGTTCGCGCGCGGCTCCTTGCATTTGGGCTCGATACTGATCGGCATTTCGGGATTGTATTCCGCCAGCTCAGCCAGGCAGTCCTCAATATATTTCCAGGCATCCGCGTAATGAGCCTGAAAAGGATATTCAAACCCGTCATGACCGAGCCAAAGATTGATGTCCGGGGCGCCGGCTTCAACCGCGGCATCAATGGTTTCCTTTGTCCGGGCTATGGCCGCGCGCCTGATTTTCGGGTCCCGGTTTGAGAAAGAACCCTGCTTAAATCTGGCCTCCGTGTAAATATCGGTGTCCAAAGTAGCGACCTGCAGGCCATGATTGGCAAACGCCTTTTTTAATTCGGCGCCGCTCTTATATTGGCAGGGCCACCCGTAGCCGCTGCCCGAAATTCCCTTGACGGCCGCAATGCATTCCAGCTGTTTTTCCGGCTCATAGCCTTCATTGTAGCCTTCGGTTACAAACCGGTCCCGCATTTTCATAAACGGGACGACATTTGAGGCAAGCTTGATTTTAGCGCTCATTGTTCACTGCCTTTCTTGTTTTTATATCTAAATTGAACGATTCTTTGCGCTCAAGAACATCAAAGAGGCCATTCTTGTCATTCCGAGCGAAGCGAGGAATCTCGTGTTGAGTGTTTACGAGATTCTTCGTCGTCCCACTAGAAATGGGACTCCTCTGAATGACGTGCTGACGCGCACAAGAATCGTCTAACTTTGGTTATATAACTGTCATTTAAGGCGCGTACCCTCCATAATTTGCGCAATAGCCTCATCCGATAACCGGAGTTGGGGATGGAACTCCGCGCCACCCGCATAAGAACAGATGTTTGCCAGGAGCCGACGCGTTTCCGGAAAGGACGGAGACAACCGCAAAGACGTCAGGATTATTCCTCCCTTGCCCAGGGACCGCTCCAACAGATAGGCAAGCGGATGGCATACTGGGTAGCGATGGATCACGCGGATTACCGGCTCGCCCTCAGCCAGGTCCAGCGGTTTCAGTTCAATTGGCGGCGCCTCTTCCATGAGCCGAAAGAACTGGAAATCCGCAAACCCCTCATGCAAAAAATCCCCCAACATGGGATGGTTGCGGATAATGGTGCCGTTTTGCCCGTCTTCGTACGGGGCGTAGTTGGCCGGTGACGTGAAAAAGTATTTCACGTATCCAAAAAGCGGCGCATGGGGACGAACCAGTCCTTCCCCCGCCGCCAGAATGACCCGCCCACCAGCGCGCATGAAGTCCAGCAACGGCTCGTCGAGCCGTTCGGTCAACACCACCCGCGTTCCACCGCGAATCAGATCTTCCGCCGTGCCCACGGACAAATCCTTCCATTCTTTCAGCCAGGTGTGTTCCGGTTTTCCGTAGCAAACAACGGTCTTCGGTAACTCGACCTGACGCGGGAACAACCAGATATTCCATGAGTTCGTGACACGCCGGTTTCCTTCGTGAAGCGAGACTTGCAGGCGCGCGGCAGTTGGGTGGCTCACGGCAGGAGCCTTGATGTTGATTTCACCGGCGGGATGCGTGCAATAGGACCGATGCGAACGGGCGAGTGAACCGGAAGCCAACTTTTCGGCGCCGGCCATCAGCCGCCATTCCAGCGTCGGAACCGCCATCGGCGGATGGGAGAAATCGGAAACGAAGAATTTGCATTTTAACTCGCTTCCCGCCTCCACCACCCGGTCATCAAACCCCAGGCTGGACATGATTACGGTATCCCCATTGGTCTGGAGCCAGGTGGAAGCGTCGGCCAGTTTGCGCTCGTAAAACTCGTCTATGATTCCCTGCGGCGAGGGGTTCGCATCCATGGCGTTAAAGTGACTGATGCCGGCCAAACGTGAATGATCGCGGCGGCAATTCTCCATTTTGGCCTTGGCCTCCAGCAGTTGCAGGCGCTGACTTTTTTCCGCAAATTCCGGCAATAGGTGGTCCAAACCCTGACGACGGGCGGCCTCCAGAGCGATCTCGGCGGCATAAGGACGAACGGCGTCCGAATACTTGTGACGGATGCGTACGTCCGGGAACGAACTCCACCAGGCAAATTCATGCTGGATGATGGGTTTACCGGATTTTTCGTATTTCGCCAGTTGATCACTCGTCTGGCCCGATGGACCGGCGGCAAAGACATTGATGAAATCGCCCGGCAGGTCATCGCTGTGTCCGCCGTCGGTCCAGATGACGAAGGCCGTCGGTTTGATTATTTTGGTCTCGCGGTAACACTGCCAGGCCGTCCTCGGAAAATCGGTTTTCGGCAGCTCATTGCTCATGCAATAGAGATTGGCGGAGGGGTGATGGACGTCACGCAACACGACGTCGTTCCATTGCCGACGGAGCGCCGCGCGGTAGGATGGCAAGGGAGGCGGCCAGGCATAGACATGCCACTGCGTTTGCCCGCCCCATGCTCCCAGCATGCCCATCTCGCTTTGAATAAGCAATCCGACCTCGTCGGCCACGTCAAAATATTCAGGGGCCGGCACGTATGACTGGCACCGGACGTAGTTATAGCCGTAAGCGCGCAACGTTTTTAATTTTCGCCGCCAACGCTCACGGTCGGTGTCGGGACAGCCGGTTTCCGGATGGGCCAGGAAATCGCCGGATCCGCGCATGTAGTACGGTTTGCCGTTGATGAGGAAGCGATGCCCCTCCGTGGACAATTTGACGAATCCGACCCGCTCGCTCATCGCATCCAGCACTTCCTTCCCGCGTATCAATACAACATCCACCCGGTACAGGTTCGGCGAGTCCGGACTCCACAGGCGGGGCGAAGGCACGGCGATTTCACATTCAACGGGGGGAGATGCAACTTCAATTTCCTTCTGAACCGCCGGCGAGTTGGTGTCAATGGCTTGGATGGATAGCCGCAGACGCAAGGCACCGATGGCGGGATCGCCGCCTCCCACGTCAATCTGGCACCGCGCCGCTTGCCGATCCACCTCCGGACAGATCTTCACTTGCCGCAGGAATGAGGCAGCGGTGGCCGTAAGTTCCACGCCCCGGTACAAGCCCGACCAGTTGCCCTGCCAGTTGAAAGCCATTCCCAACAGGCGGCTTTGTTCATGGACGCGAACCACCACCCAGTTTTCCTGGTTCAAGTGAACCGTCTCCGTGATGTCGAAACCGAACGGCACAAAAGGCGAGTGGTTCTCTCCCAGCCGAACTCCATTCAACCAGACTTCCGCGCTCGGGTGCGCGCCGCCGAAGTTCAGACCAATCCGCTTTCCGACCCAATCCGCTGGAATCTGAAACCGTTTTCCATACCAGCCGGTTCCTTTGTAGGTGGCGCGGAAGGTGCGCGCTTCCAGTTTAAAATCCCATAGCGTATCCTTTCCGTCGCCGCCAAATCCCTGTCCCTGCCAACAACCGGGCACCACTATTTTTTCAGTGAGGGGATCGGGTTTGGCAAACCATTTTTCTTTTACGCCCTTATCTTTAGGATCAAGACAAAAACCCCATTTTCCATCAAGACTGATCCGGTTTTCAGCCGGGTGAACCAGCACAGGATTCACTCTTGCCGGCGCAAAATATTTTCCTGAATTCATTTTTTTCTCATTAACATCTTAAGATGCAATATGTTGCCGCCGTTGGAGCCGGTCGAGTTTTTGATGAGAGATCAGGCCGGCCAACGCGCGCGCATGATCCTTGATCCGGCGGAGCACGGCCGGTTTGAACAGCCGGATCCATTCCCGTGGCACGTTGCCGGCGCCGCGGAGCGCGCCCGCCAACATCGCGGCCCGACCGGCATTGGTATCCGCGTCACGCCCGATGTTCGTCCCGCCGATGGCCGCCTGACGGACATCCCCTTTGGCTATCTTAAGAATTGCCAGCGGCAACCCGACAATTTCCAGATGGGCGGACTGCCACCAGTTGAACATCAGGCACTTGGCGTAGAGTTCCTTGCGCGCGGTGAAAACATCGTCATATTTCCTGGCCACGGCCAGGCAGACGGCGAGATAATCATGGCAGTTCTTGAAGCGCCGGCCGTCGAGCGTGCGCAACTGGTCGGGGCGGGAAAGCGGCCAATCGTATGCGGCGACTTTCAGCGCCGCGTCACAAACCCGATCAACCGTCGCATCCGGACGCATGGCTTCCGCCACTGCCGCGGCTAGAATGGAGGTCGCGGCAATCTCCAGCCCCCGGAGATGCATGTAGGCGATGCACGGGGCATCGCCCACCGCATAGTCCGGATCGGCCAGATGATAAAGGCCCACCGGCTCGATGCACATCACTGAGGTGCCCATGGGGTTCCAATGGCCGGTGATCCGCGGATCCCAGCCGGCGCGGATCAAATCATAGGCATGGCGATCGTTAAACGGCCAGAGGTTCGCGCGCGGCCATTGATTGCACCAGGTCTTTGCCAAATGGCGCGCCATGACCGGACGGCCTTGCCGCGCCAGGTAGGTTTCCAGCAGCAACATCATTTGCTGGTTGTCATCCTCCGTCTCCAACTTCTGGGGATCGAGGATTGTTTTGACGCCGTGGGGGTATTTTGCGTCGATTTCCTTGTAGGACCGGCCTTCGACAGGCGAACCCATGGCATTGCCGATGGAACTTGCCAGCAAACAGCCGTAGATCTTGTCCTCGAGCAGGCTCCGCCCGTTTTGCTTCTTGCGCAGCAAGGTTTCATGGACGGCGATGATGGCTTTTTCCCGTTGCCGGCGTTTCTTCACCACCGGGATGATGGGATACCACGCTCTGGCAATCGGTTCCGCCCAGCGCCGCCACTCCTGCGGGAAAATCCGCCGTCCATGCAAAGCGCCGATTATTGCCCCGCCCAGGATGGGCGCCCCCATCGGTTCCCGCTCCGGCAACGGACATAGCAACATGGCCAACAACAACCGGGGATCGCGATCCAGCGGCTCTTTCAGCAACGGCAGAACAAAACGGATCGGATTGGGCGCCAGGGGACTAGATTCCCGCTGGGTGCAGGGGAAGCCTTTTAGCCACCGGTTGATGTGCTCATTCTTCTTCCCGTCGTCGGCAAACCAGCCGCGGGTTGATTGCACGCAGTAGTTCAACTCATGGTAAAGCGCTTCGTTGTTTTCCCGGGCAAGATCGAGAACCGTACGAACTACGCTCTCCGGGTTGTCGGCGGCGAAAGCCGCAGCAATCGCGGCGGCCGCCAAACCGGCCCAGTCGGCGCCAAGACGCGGTTGGCAAACCGAGGCCAGTTCCACGCCGTCCAGGTAGGCGTACTCCGGATCGCCATGGTGATAAATACCGACGGCGGGCATGGCGTCGGCTACCAGGCCGGATGGAACGGTCCCCATTCCGCTGATGCGCGGGTTGCAACCTTCGTTCAACAATTCCTGAGTGGTGTAAAACAACATCCACAGCAAGTGATTCGAGTCGGCAATTGCACGATTATTCCGAAGCGCTTGCGCGAAATCTTCAGGTGTGGCCCGTCCCTGTTTGTTCACATAGGCGCGCACACCTAAATCAATGAGGGGCGTTAAGCGGGGATAAAGCCCGTGCCAGGCAGGGTATGGTTGCCAGTAGGCTTTTTCCTCCTCGGGACTTACCGGCTCCAGCTTCAAGTTGATCAGCTCGTTCGCGCTGGTGATCGCGCGATATTTCGCAGGGTTCACGTGCCATGTCCAGCCAAGCTCCGCGCCGATGGCCGCGCCAATGAGACAGCCTTCGACGCGGTCTTTCAGTGTCAGTTTAGTTCTCATAATTTTTTCGTCTTAAAATTTTCGTCATATTTGTGTCATGCTTCGCCATAACGGTTATTCGCCAAAGATAACTTTCCTCTTTTGCTCGAGATAGTATTGGAAGTTGGTTAAAGAAATATCCGGCGGGATCGCATGATCAATCCATGGAATATACCCGCCCGCATGCACGAGCGGAGCGATTTTGGCGACCTCTTGGTCGATTTCCTTCTTGCCTTTGGCGATCTCTCGTTTGTCGATCCCGCCCACCATGCAGAAACTATTCCCGTACTTTTTCCGCATGCCCACGGGGTCCATCCCGGACGCCACCTCCATGGGGTTGAAACCGTCCACCCCGGCTTCCAGGAATTCGGGAATCAGAACCTCGAAATCGCCGTCCGTATCCACCAGCACAACCTCGACGCCATGCGCTTTAATAAAGTGCAGATATCGCTTGTAGTGCGGCAGAATGAATTCCCGGAAGAGCTTGGGACCGATGAGCGGACCGCCTTTGCCGGCCAGATCCTCGTGGATCCACATGAAGTCAAATGTCATCTCCCGGAACGGGCGTTCCAGGAGCCGGATAATGTGGTCGCACAGGAATTCAAGGCATTCATGGATCAAAACCGGGTCGTCATAGAACATGTAGGACAAACCTTCGGTCCCGAACCAGTTGCGAAGCATGCTGTAGAAACCGAAATCGCCGTAGGCGCTGAGTAGGCAGCGGGGAGTGTCGACACCCTTCAGGCGAGCAATGACCTTGTCCCAGTCCTGTGGATACCGCGCGGCGGGATCGCCCTTGTACCGTTGGCGCATCTCCCGCCAACTCTTCCGGTCTGTGACGTAATGCTTGATGTAGTGGTCCATGCTCATCCGAGTGCCGCCGACGGTGCCAGTTTTGAGCGCCATCCGCGTCCGTCCCAGGCCGTCAGTGAAGAGCACGGTTTCGTCCGTCTCCTCGATCACGCGGTCCGAGAATGGCGGGAGGGGCATGACTGTGTTGAGACAGGCATCATCCACCCCATCCAAGCCAAAATAGGAATTTCCTTTGATGAACATGCCAGGCTGCGGCGGCGCGCCCTCGGCCATCCAGCGCTCATTGGTCTGCCCCCAGACTCCGATCTCCATGTTAGGTATCCGGTCAACGGCTTTGAATTTCAACGTGTTGACAAATCGTTCTCTAGGTGTCATCTGAAAAACGTCCTCCCTCCGTCAATTAAGATGGACTGGCCGCAAATGTAATCGCCCCAACTGCTGGCAAGGAAGGCTGTCATGGCGGCGATATCGTTCGGCTTGCCGAGGCGCCCGGCCGGAATTTGCGAACGCAGCGCCGCTTTTTTTCCCTCAGTGTCATAACGCTCGCGCAATAACTCGGTGTTGATCACGGCCGGATGGATCGTATTGGTCAAGATCCCTTTACGGGCGTATTCCTTCGCCAGATACATCATCATGCCGTTGAGGCCGGCCTTGGCGGAGGCATAGTCAATCGCGCCGCCGCCGCCGTTGTAGACCGCCGAGGAGCCGATCAAGACGATTCTTCCGTATCCGGCCTTGATCATGTGCGGAATGACGGCCCGCACCGCATAAAAAGCCGCATTCAAGTTTATATCTATGAACCTTTTCCATTCTTCTACGCTTATTTTTTCAACCGGCCGGGCAAGATTCTGTCCGACGTTCGCGACCAGCAGGTCTATTTTCCCGAATTCGGCCGCGATCCTTCCGGCCAACTTTACGGTCTCTCCCGCGTTACAGGCATCCAGGATTTCGGCCCTGGTATTTCCGCCTGCGCGTTTAATCCTTTCCAGCAGTTCCGCCAGATTTTTCCCGCGCTGCGGGTTGCCGGTATGGGTAAAAATCACCGTCGCCCCGGCCCGGCAAAGCAATTCGCAAATCGCGGCGCCGATCCCGCGGCTGCCCCCGGTCAGCAGGACTATTTTTCCGCTCAAATCAATAGTCAGCATTTTTTTTGTTCCTCAATTAGACCGCCATTGCGGCAACTCTTCATGGGAGGGACGGCTCCGCCGTTGGCGGGGCAAGCATTCTTGCCACGATATTAGCGTGGCTGCCGTCCGTGGCGGGCAACATGCCCGCCCGCCCAGGGCTTATTCATGAAGCTCCGGTTTTCCGCATTTTTCCGCGACGCCTTCTAATGGCGTCGCCTTGGAATGCGGCGGTACAACGCCGCTTTACCTCGGCGAAGCACCCGCCTTCGCACAGCCGCTTCGGCGTGGCAGGCCAGCTTCGCCGAAAACAAAGCGACAGTCTAACTGTCGCACTCCAAAGTACCAATGCATCGAGGCCAAAATATCTTAACCCATTCAACCTCAATCCTTTTACGGAAAACATGAATTAGCCCTGCCCGCCCGCCCTTGTTTTAAAATTCCTATGCATCCAGTTTATAGGCGGCAAAGGCGTTGTCGCGGAGCACTTGCCCCGCGGTTTTCTCGTCAATCCCAGATAAGAGAACCCGGGAAAGGTTGGCCCTCGGGTCCAGCATGGGATAATCGGAGCCGAAAATCAGTTTGTCATGTGGAATCGAGTTCAGCATGGTTTCAAGGTATTGAAAGCAGAAAATATCCCCGGCGAAATCAAGATAAACATGCGGGTATTCATTCGCCATTTTGACCGCCTGCGCGCGGCCGCTCCCGCGTCCGCCAGCATGGCCGAGCACAAACCGGATTCCGGGGTATTTATCCGCATAATGCCGGAAACGCTCCGGAGTTGAATAGGCCTGAAGCGGATTGTAAGACGAAACGCTCCAACTGTGCGTCAGCAGCGTCAGATCATGGTCGCGGACAAAACGCCAGGCCGGCTCGTATGCATCCGATTCCGGGGCCGTCTGGTGAAGTGAAGGGTGGATTTTTAATCCCACAAACCCCGGTTTGGCCGCGGCCTTTTCCAGCGCCTGCAAACACTCCGTGCCCGCCTTGGGATTAAAAACTCCGAGATAAAAAATTCGACCGGCGCTCTTGTCATAAATCCGCTCAGCCTCTTCCAGGCCGTAACGCGACCCCTTCATGATGGAAAGCATATCGGAACAGATGGCATATTTGATGGAGAGCCTGTCCATCAGTTCGAGATAACGTCCGGCGTCCGGTTTTTCGGCATAATACATGCAGGATGCGCCCGTATGCATATGGGCGTCAACGATAAAGGGCTCTTTCATGATTTCACCCCCTCGATAATGCGCGTGAGATTGCCGGAAGCCACAGCCCGCATGTTGTCTATGCCGATGGCGGAGTCAATCAGCATCCCGATCGGCGCCAGCGGATCGCCCACCGGCATAAACGAACCAAACACAAACCTTTCCGCGCCAATATTTTTTACCCCGTAATCGAGGTAGTCCGCCCCGGCGAAGTTGGAAATTTCCAGCAGAACGTTTCGCCGCGCGCGCATGAGCGGCATCAGGTTGCGCATGTGATAAAGTATTTTCTGGGGCTGGGTCTCGACGATTATCTTCAAATCGGGAAAATCACTTGCAAACTCATAAAGCTCCTTCCAGTCAAGCTCGGTATGCCATATAAATAAAGGCATGCCTCTTTCAATCAGGAACGCGCACAATCCGCCCAGAACGAACTTATCCAGGAGAAACCGGTTCGTTTTCGGAAATATCCGCGCGGCCTTGACATTGGCCGGCATTTCGGTTCGCCCCGGCAACGGCCCCGGCTCTTCCGGAAAAAGCGGCAGGACGGTCCAGATAACGGAAAATTGCGCTTCCGTCACCGGCACTGATTCCATCAGACACCGGTTGCCGTCCTGTGCGGAGACGCTTTTCCCGAACCAGTGCGAGACCAATCCTCCGCCGATGAAATATTTGGCGGCAACGGCTTTTATTTCGGCCAACGACATTTCCACCGCGTTCGGGAAATCTTCCGGTGGACCGAGCCAGAGGCTCGCATCAAGAAAGCTAAGTTTTCCGGAAAGTTCCGCGCGCTCTTTGCGCATGTCTCTGATCCGTTCTTTCAGCATAATACCTTATTCCTTTTTTCGCATCCTTTCGCGTGTTTCGCGGGCTCTCTCTTTTTCCTTATTTCCTCAGCACCGCTTTCAGGCTGTTTCTGAATTTAGCGATGATTTCATCGCATTCATTTGGTTTCACGATCAGGGGCGGCTTTATCTTCATGATATTGGGACGGAAGCCGGCCGTACCGAAGATTATTCCATCTGCCAAACCTTGCGCCCTGATTTGCTTGCCTTCCGCATTCAATGGTTCCTTGCCGGCCGGGTCCCGCACCAGTTCCACCCCGATATGCAAACCAGCCTGGCGGATATCGCCAATTTCGGGAAAATCCTTCTGAATTTCCAGTAGACCCTTTTTCAGGTATGCGCCCATTTTGCGGGTATTTTCCAGCAGGCCGTTTTCCAGCAGGTCAATGAGCTTTGCCGCGGCAACCTGGGCCAATGAATTGTTGGCGAAGGTGTGCAGTTCCTCCGCATCAGGCTCAAAACCTTTCAGTTTGTCGGAAATAACCACTGCCGCGATGGGCAGACCGGCGCCGAATCCCTTCCCCAGCACAATTATATCCGGCGTCACGCCGTAATAATGCCCGGCCGAAAATTCACCGATCCGTCCGTAGGTCTGGATTTCATCAAAAATAAGCGGCGTGCCGGTTTCGGAGCAAATCTTCCGCGCTTCCAGAACATACTCTTTGGGCGCGATGATCTGTCCGCCGCTGGCCTGAATCGGTTCCATGATGAAACCGGCGGCGTTCCCGGCAATACCGCGTTCAATAGTGGTCCTCAGCATTTTGGCGCAGGCCAGCGAGCAATTTGCCCTGTCCAGTCCTAACGGACAGCGGTAGCAATAGGGGTTGGGCACGCGGATGAAAGGCCTGGTAAGACTGAGGAAACGGCTGCCCCCGATCAATCCTTTTGTCCTCGTCGAAATCCATGACGCCCCCATCGTTCCCAGAGTTGTTCCGTGATAACCGTCCATAAGACAGATGAAATCGCGGGAGGGCTGGGTGTTTTTGCAGGCGATCTTCATCGCCGCCTCGATCGCCAAACCGCCCCCGACCGTGAAGGACGAACGGTTCAAGTCGCCGGGCATGATTTGCGCCAGCTTACGGGCCAGATAATATCTTGAGGGCGTGTCAAACCCCTGGTGGACATGGGTGAGTTTGTCAATATGCTCAACAATAACTTTTTTGATTTCCGGATTGCCGAACCCGGCATACATGGCCCAGCTCTGGGAAGTGCAGTCAATATAGGCTTTACCCTTGTCGTCAAACAAGTGGATGCCCTGTCCCCGGACAATGACCGGACCGCCCCGCGTCCCGCCCCCGATCATCAGGTGTTTGGCGCAGTCCTTAAAATCTTTCTCTGTCAATGCATAGATTTTTTCCAACAGTGGATCCATGATTTATTCCTCTCGACCGATTTGATTAGGTGCCGCAAAGCGAGGCAATTTAACTTGACAACACATTATGTCATCCTGAGCGGACCTGCCCGCAATGGCTACGCCATAGGCGTTGCCGGCGGGGCGAAGGATCTCCGCCGTATTGTTTGACTTGGACGAGATTCCTCGCTGCGCTCGGAATGACAAGGCAGATAATATTTAAATTCCTATACGTTTATTTAATATTTCATCATTCCGCGTATTCCGTCAATAATACGCTCCGTCTGCGGCACGTAAAATTTTTCCATAGGCGGGGAAAAGGGCGCGGGCGTGTTCGGAGCGGCCACGCGTTTAATCGGCGCGGTAAGCAAGTCGGCCATGTCTTCGGCTATTGTCGCCCCGATTTCCGCACCAATCCCGCCGCGCTTGGGGCTTTCCTCGACGATCACGACCCGGCCCGTCTTTTCAAGCGAGGTCCGCACCAACCCCCAGTCAAAGGGGACCAGCGAGCGCGGATCAATCACCTCGACGCTGACGCCTTCCCGCGCGAGGATGTCCGCGGCCTGCATGCTTCTGTGCATCATGAGAAGCGTCGCAATGACGGTTACGTCCCGCCCTTCGCGCCGGACAACGCCCTTACCGAAGGGCACGGTGTAATCCCCGTCCGGGATTTCGCTGGAAGCGTCAATCGTGCCGGACTCCTGGCGCGCGCCTTTGGAACCATAAAGCAGTTTGTGTTCAAAAATCATAACCGGGTCTTCGCAACGCGCCGCGCTCCTGAACAGGCCGAGCGCGTCATAGGCCGTGGCCGGACAGACCAGCTTGATCCCCGGCAAAGGCATGAAAAAGGTCTCCATATTCTGCGCGTGCTGCGATCCGCGCCCCGTCACTCCGACGGGCGCGCGCATGGTCAGCGGAATTTTAAGCTTTCCGCCGGACATGTACCTGAGCTTGGCGATGTTGTTCGCCACCTGGTCAAAAGCGCACATGAGAAAATCGCTGTATTGAACGTCCGCGATGGGGTGCATGCCCATCAGCGCCGCGCCGCATGCCACTCCGAACGAACCGGCTTCGGCGATCGGCGTGTTCAGCATCCGGTCGGGAAATTCCTTTTCCAGCCCGAGCGTTACCGTGAAGGCCCCGCCCCATCCGCCGGGGATGGCGATGTCCTCGCCGATGCAGAAGACGCGCTCATCGCGCCGCATTTCCTCCCTGATTCCCGCGCGCAACGCCTCGACAATGCTTAGTCTTTTCATATCGCCTCCACAAACAAATCTTCCAGCGCGTCCTCGGGTTTTGGCAAAGGCGCCGCCATGGCGAGTTTCACCGCCGCTTCAATCTCGTCATCAACTTCCCTGGCGATTTGATCGAGTTCGATCTGCCCGGCCGCCTTTTCCGCCAGCAAATATTGGGCGAACCGGCCGACCGGTTCGTTGGCTTGCGCCGCCTTTTTTTCCTCCTTCGGCTGGTACAAGGCCGGGTCGCGACGCGAATGCCCGGTGATGCGGTAGGTAACCAGCTCAAGCAAGGACGGCCCTTCGCCCGCGCGCGCGCGGGCGATCGCGGTTTTGGCCGCCTCGTAAACGGCCAGCGGGTCATTGCCGTCAATGGTCAAACCCGGCATGGCATATGTCTGCGCCTTGTCGGACAGTTTTGCGACCATGTTCACCATGCCCACCGGCGTGGAAGCGCCGTAAAGGTTGTTCTCAATCACGTAGATCACCGGCAGTTTCCAAATCGCGCCCATGGTCAGCGATTCGTGAAAAACACCCTCGTTGGTGGCGCCGTCGCCCATGAAACATACCGCGACGCGTTTTTCCCCGCGCATTTTGAACGCCAGCGCGCAGCCGGTAGCGACCGGAATGCCGCCGCCGACGATGGCAATGGCGGGCACAATCCCACGGCTCAGGTCGCCCATGTGCATGGAGCCGCCCTTGCCCTTGCAACAGCCGGTGGTCCGGCCGAAAAGCTCGGCCATCATGGCGTTGATCGGGAGGCCCTTGGCGATGCAGTGGCCGTGCGGACGGTGTGTGCTGGTGATCACGTCGTCATTGTTCAGCGCGGAACAAGCCCCCACCGCCGTGGCCTCCTGTCCCAGACACTGGTGGATGGTACCGGGCATGATTCCTTCCAGGAACAGGAATTTAACGCGCTCCTCGAAATGACGGATGAGGACCATCCGCCGATAAAGCGTCAGCAGGAAATCACGGGAATATTTTTTTGAATTGTCTGTGTTCATGGTAATTATTCAGGTGGATAGGCTGTAGCTATTTAGACTGTAGGTCAAAACACAAACATTCGGATCCGTCTCCATCCGAAAACCTAATAGCCTACAACCTACAGTCTAAACAAACTGCATAGTTATAATTTTTCAATCCTTTCCTTAAGTTGAGCCAGAAATTGTCCCGCCTCGCGACCGTTGATGAGCCGGTGATCCACGGAAAGCATGATCATCGTCGCGGGAATAATCTTCACGCTCCCGTTCCGGACCACGGGGGTTTCTTCCGCGCATCCGATCGCCAGCGCCGATGACTGATCAGGGGGAATCACGGCGGCAAAAGAACGGACTGGATACATGCCGAGGTTGCTAATGGTCAGGCTCGCCCCCGTCAGGTCGGAGGGCTGAAGAAGGTGTTTTTTCGCCCGGTCTGCAACCTGCCGCACTTCCGCGTCAATCTCCGAAATTGATTTTGTGTCCGCGCACCGAATCACGGGCGTAAATAAATCGTCGCCGATACTGACCGCCACGCCCACGTTAACGGTCTCCGAAAGAATCACCGTTTCGCCTTGCAGATAACTTCTGAAATGATGTAATTCCACCATCGTTCTTGCCACGACAAAAACAAAGAAGGCGTCAAAACTCAACTTGCGCCCTTCTTTTTCGGTCCGCAACCGGTACGCGGTCAAGGCCGACAGGTCTATTTGACACGTCAGGTTGATCGGTGGTATTTCCCGATGGCTTTGCATTACCCGCCGGGCGATGGCCGCTTGATGGGATGAGAGCCTCGCGCCGACCGATTGCGCCGATGATGAGCCCGCGGCTGTAGACGCCTCTTTGGCAGCTTTCAGGACGTCCTCGCGCTGAATCCGGCCGCCCGGCCCGGTTCCGGCAACGCGCGTCAAATCCACGCCGAGTTTTTTAGCCAGGTTGCGAATCATCATGGGCGCCGCTGGGGCGCTTCCGGACGGCGATACCGCTGGGACGGCAACAGATGGCGGAGATATTGAGGTCGGGGTAGGGGAAACAGCCGGAACTGGTTGATCCACCGCCGGCAATGTTTCGCCCACCGCGCCGACATAAGCAATAACGGCGCCTTGTTCCAATTCCGTATCTTCCGGGACGACCTGTTTCAGCAGAATGCCTTCGGCAATGGATTCAAGTTCGCTGACTGCCTTGTCCGTTTCCACCTCGCACAGGAGATCGCCGCGATTTATGTGGTCGCCTTCCTTTTTTAACCAGGCAACCAGTCTGACTTGCTCAACATTGGTGCCGAGATCGGGTATCTTTATCGCCGTTGCCATAATTTTGGTCCTTTTTATTATCTCAATTAAATTTCATCGGTTTGGGCCGGAGGGCCTCGCTGGCCCTGAGCCAGTGTGAACTCGGGCGTTTCGGCATGCCCCACTTCTCCAGGGCGTGCCGCAATGCGAGATTCTCTTTGCGTCTGGCAAAGGCTATAAACTGCTCGTCGGTCTCGGTTTCCAGCGCGCCTTGGATAGCCTGTTGCCAGGACTTGGCGCCGGCCCGGTAATTATCCGGATGACCGAGCATTCCGCCGCCGGCCGGAATCACTATGTCCAGACCGTATTCGCCGATTATGGCTGGCGCGGTGCCCGGATAAATCCCGGCGCAAGGCATGGGCGCGGTTGGCTTGATATGCCCCCACGGGGCCAGTTTCACCTGGGCGGTACGCAATCCTTCCTCATGGCTGACCATTGGAATGGAAGAATAGATGGTCGGCGTCAGCATCAGGTCCGCTCCGCAAAGCCGGCAGAGCTTTGCATATACCGGCCAGGCAATCTGGCGCATTCCGGCAATCATATGGGAGGCGTGCATCATCACCGGAACCTTTATGGCCGGATCGTTGGTTACTTCCTTGAAGGATGAAAGCCCCTGCGAATAAGTTATTAAAAGGCCGTTGCCGCCGAGTTCAACCGCTTTATGCGCCCGATCAATGATTTTGCTGGACTCATCCGTTATGGAGCACAAATAAATCGGCATTTTTTTCGTTTTTTTCGCGGCGCGACGCAGGGCCTCCATAACGTATTTGATCCGGTCCGTGAACTTGCAGTTGTAGGTATCTGACGTCATTTCATCGTCCTTGATCATATCAACACCGCCCATGGCGGTCTGGTAGCACTGGTCGGCGGTCTGCTTAGGGGTCATGCCCATCTTGGGCTTGATGATATGCAGTGACAAAGGCCGCCGTTCCTTGACCCCGATCATCCGCCTGATTCCTTCAATGCCGAATTTAGGGCCCTTGAATTTCGCGAGCAGATCGTCGGGAATGGAAATGTCCATCAGACGCAGATTCTGCGAATACGCGAATGCGTTGCCGGCGATGGATAAAAGCATCATGGGAAGATTTTCCATCCAGGCGTCAATGCTGATCGCAAACTGGATTACCGCCTCCGCCGTGTATTTGTCCTCATTCGGTATCTGGAAATAGCCCACCAGCTTGCAGGAAAGGGTATTACGGACTTCGGCCGTGTCTTCCTTTACTTTCTCCCATGTGCCCGTTGAAGATTCGAGCGCCAGCGACTGGATCAGGGAGAAATGGTCCATAAACTCCACGCCTTCCTTCCGATCCCGGAGATAATAAGTCGCGATGATGTTGCGCTTCCGATCGATTCCCTCCAGATTGCAGTTGAAGATTTCAGGTTGATAATATGTCTTCATTTTGGACTCCATTCCTTTCTTTTGTTTTTTCCGTTTAAGGGTAGTCGTAATTCTTCTTCCGACTTTCTATTAAGCCATTCGCTTCGGCTTAACCATTTTTTGCTGCGGCTGGCCGTGATAAGATACAGCGCATCAATAATACACGTCTGAGCCGCCACTGAAGATAAAGCGGCCATCAGAATCCGGCTTTCCGGGAAAACCGTGCAAAAAAAAATATCGCTTACCTTATGCAGGGGCGCGCGGATAAAATTGGAAAGCCCCATGGTCGTGGCGCCGTTTTGCCGCGCCAGTTCCAGGGCCTTGACGGTCATGGCCGAGCGGCCGCTATGGGAAATGCCAAAGGCAATTTGACCCTTTTTCATCCGCATGGCTTGGGTCAGGATTTGATATGAATCCAAATAAGCTTCCGCCTGAACGTTAATTTGAGCGAAACGCAGCGCCGCATCCAGCGCGATGTTCCCGCTGCTCCCCAGGCCGAAGAAAATCAGCCGGGAAGTGTTCGCGATCAGCCCGGCCGCCCGTATTATTTCGGCGCGCTTCAGAATCTTGAGCGTTTCCTCAATGCTGCGGACGTTGCCGGAAAACACTTTTTCAATGATCGTATTCCCGGAATCATTAGAATTCACCGGTTGATAGATACTGCTGACCGGCGACCGCGAACCCCGGCCGAGCTGTTTTTTAAACGCTTTGAAGTCGCTGAAGCCGGCTTCCCTGACAAATCGGCTTATTGACGCCACGCTGACGCCGGTCAAATCGGCTAATTCTCTTACCGAGAGAAATGGAATATCCGCCCACTTTTCGACAATATAATCCGCCAATCGTTTGCTGGACTTTGAAAAGCTCGGATAAAGCGATCGTATTCTGATAATGGTGCCGTTCATTTTAAAAGATAAATTCCAACGTTTTTTTATGATTCAAAATGTAACAGATGTTACAAGTTGTGTCAATATTATTGTAATTTTTTTTCTAACTTAAAATATGCTTAGAATAATATGCGGGTGTATGGCCGGCCGGTGATGCCGGCCAGTATCCGGAAAAGATCAAGACTGAGTAAAAATAATGGTTTGGCTATGGCAACATTGACGCATTGCTTGCACCCATAGATTCTGCGGACAAAACGTTTTATTTCATTCGCCCAACATCCTTCCTAACGCTTCCTTCGCCATCGGTCTCGGCATTCTCCCCTCCCTGATTTCCATAGACTTCTGCGAAATGGTCTAAAATCGCGCCCACTCGGTGAGTGGGCCTACAA
>CAYQNY010000035.1:0-21679 GCA_964418925.1 uncultured Verrucomicrobiota bacterium | reverse complement strand
TTTTCTTAAGGTCAAATAGTTTCCTTGCCGGCGGCAAAAAGGCAGTTTTAGCGGCTGAAGATTTATTGGATTGCGACATACCCCAGCCTTGATCATACGCTATACGGAATTCTTTCTCCCACTATTCTTTTTGCCGTACAACCGTCAATACCTTATTTAGCATAAGGTTAAATTCAGATACGATCAAGTACAAGCTGAATTTTGTTCTTGATTTTATGCATCAGATAAGGAATAATAAATCGGATTTTTGTAAAATTGTAAAATTAACTAATCATATCAGGAGGCAGTCATGAAATCTTTAGGTATGGCGCTGGTTGTTATCGGGATGGGATTGTTGGCGTCGGCGGGGCTGGCGGAAACCGTGTATTCAATCGGCACGCTCAACCTGGGCGGGCCGGGCTATACTCCCATTACGGGTGACTTTGACGGCGACGGTAAACTGGATCCGGCGGTCTATCAGGAGGCCAGCGGCAACTGGTATGTGGGGCTGTCCAGCAACAGCTATTTTGTGAGTTCCGTGAATCTGGGCGGATCGGGATACACGCCCGTGGCCGGCGACTTTGACGGCGACGGCCAGGCCGACCCGGCGGTGTATCAGGAAACGACCGGCAACTGGTATGCGCGGCTGTCCGGCAGTCATTACGAGGTTTCCTGGATGCCGAATTTCGGCGAACAAGGCTATCGCCCCATGCCCGGGGACTACGACGGCAACGGCGAGACCGAAATGGCGGTGTATGGGACCGTCTCCGGCGACTGGTATCTGCTCCGGAGCGAGACCGCCGAAGTCACGGACACGAATGTGCTGGCCATTATGTATTCCAATGCCGTGGTGAATGCCTCCAACGTGATCGCGAGCAAAATTCGGCAGGATTTGACAGCCATCACGGAAACCAATACCGATTTAATTTGGCGCACGAATCCTGATACCGGTGTCCGCGAGGTGCTGGTCACGTCATACATGAAAGCGTCCATCGCCACCAATAATTATTTTGTAGGTCAATATACCTTGATGCGGTATGGCGATTCATGGGTGACCGTTGTGCCGGAACTGAAAAATGTTTGCCAGAACTATACCGGCACCAACATCGCCTTGCGCCTGAAGCAGGTACTTGGTTTGCCGGCTACCAGCGCCAACGACACTGTTATTGAATATTATGTGGATCCGCAGTACCTGCTGCGGCCATCACGAGACCCGGAAATCACCGATCGTGAATCCGAAACGGCGTTCCGCACCAACACTCCCTATGCCGACATGGTCAGCACCAATTATCAGGGCTGGTTCCAGCGTACGATAGCCAGTCGGAATTACGGTATGACCGACGGCGTCTGGAATGCGTGGCCCTGGACCCAGCTGGGCTACACGTATGACTGGTCCAAGACCGGCAATAATATTATGGGTCTCAGTGAATTCGTTATTCCGGGTGACATGCTCTACAACGAATATAGTGTTACCACATTGGTCTATGTCGTTACCGTTACCAATGTCGTTAATTACGCGACCGCGCCGGATAATCGAGCCATCCAGCCGCGTGGTTTTACCATCAATATCGCCCCGCCGGACGACCGTTAGATTCGAAGCTGCAATCCTTGGTCTATCTCGGCGGGCTGGTGCCGAGTTGCCGGCTATTTGAAGGCTAAGCCCGATAGACTGACAGTAATTTTTGACAGGATTACAGGATTATCAGGATAAAAATATTAGCCTTATTCATGAAGATATTGCTATGCGTGCATAAGTGGCTTCTGCTTGCACTCGGATAGATTCCGTCGTCGCCAGGAAGGCTATGGCGGAGCAGGTTGCCACGCGCCTTCCGGCTTTGCCCGGCGGCTCTGCCGAGAATCGTGCCGCGGGGAGTTTCACTGCCTGGTATTCCGCGCCTCAATCCCTGCCAGTCTTCCGTCCTGATCGTATCCGAGAGCGACACATTACCTGCCAGCCCGTAAAATCGTGGCCTATGCTAGCTGACAGGCAGGATGATGACCAATGCTGGGACGTGAAGAAATTTATCCAAGGTTGCTTGAATAACCTGGTATCGGGTCTTGTGGGTCGCGGCGAGCATTGGTAATATGGTCTCCATGGCTACTATGAGTCTTTCTGGACAATTATGGATAAGGCGGTGGATGCCCTTCGCGATGCCTGCCGTCTTTGCGCTGTTGGCCGCCGGCCTGGCCGCTTACGCCGTCACCCACATCCTGGCGTACAAGACTTTCCGCAATCCCATTGCATATACCATGTCCGGGGACTCGTTGTATGTGCTGGAAAAGGACCGGAATACTATTCTCCAGTTCGATCACTATGACGGAACTGTGCTGAAAGCCAGCGGATCTTTTTGCATTGAGCCGGATGATGAGCGCTACTATTACATGGTCCGTAAACTGTATCCCGGCCCGGTCGGTGTCGTGGTGCAGAGCTATATCTATGATCGGAAGACGCGTGGCTTTGTCGGTTACCGGTTCCGGGAATACCCCTCGTTCCGCAAACTGCCCCGGCCCCTGTTGACCGTCTTCCTGAAAGCCCCTTCCAAGTATCCTGAAATTAAATACGCCTGCGATCGTCAGGGTAATCATTATTTTCTCAATAATTGTCGGGCCGAACGCAATATCTGGAAAATGCCCTTCTCCACAGAGGACGTCATCGTCAATAAGGGCACGCTGCCGGCGCAGATTGCGGAAATGGGCGATCACAATGACGCGCTGTCCGGCTGGTCGTCAATCTGTATCGGGCCGGACGGCCGGATATACGTGTCCTCCAGCGCCTCGGGCCGCATTGTGGAGTACGCGCCGGACGGCCGGAGATTGCGCGAGATAGGCATAGTGGGGTTTCAACCGGGTGATTTGCTGGCGCCGGATGAAGTGTTCTTGCTTCCATTCTCGCCGGACAAACCCGTGTACCTGACGGTTGCCAGTACCGGTAATCGGTCCTGGGTTCAGTTCGATCCGGCGGGCGCCGTGGCCCGGATCATGCTGCCCCTGCAGTCGAACTATCCCCATCCGGATATCCTGGTCGGCCGCCTTTTTGAGCAGGGTGTTTCCGGACGAATCTGCTCGTTTGACCTGGCGAATAAATGCCTGGTAGTGCTTGGACGCCGAATCACGACGGTCTCAAGTTACCGGGTTTGGGAAATCAGCCGGACCTGCTGGCTGGCCGGCGCGGCCCTTTTGCTCCTGCTGCTGGCAATGACCTATCGGCGGCTGAAGGTGGTTCTGGTCCGGATGAAAATTCCATTTTTTCTCAAACTCCTGGTCTTGTTTATCCCACTGCTGGTTATCAGTCTGCTGGTCGTAGGCGACTGGGTGCGGGATATCATGCAGGCCGACCTTGAAACGGAATCTATCCAGCGTTCGGCCAACCTGTCGCAGGCGGTTTGCAACAGTATTTCCATCACCGATTTGGAAGCCATCCGGAAGCCGGAAGACCGGGGCAGCCCGGCTTATGATCGCGTGTATGCGACTGCCAGTCGGATCGTGGATACGAAGCATGTGCTGCACACACCCAAGTGGATCATCCATAAAATCCGCGCCGGCCGGTTCTATTTCGGCATCAGTATCTGGCGCGGCCCCATTTATGAGCCGTTCATTGTTCCGCATGAGCGTCAGATGTTCTTCAAGGTGCTGAGCGACAAAACCTGTCAGACGGGCCGCTTTTCCGACGAACAGGGCGAATGGTTCAGTTATTTAGCCCCGATCATTAATGCCGCTGGCGAGGTAATCTATGTGCTGGAACTATATCGCCCGACGGAGGGTATTGACCGCGCCACCCGCGCGGCCATGCGCCGTGTGCTGGCGATTGCCGGGATCACGGCCCTCGCGGCCATCATCCTGGTGTTCCTGTTTGCCTACCGCTTTACCCGGCCCCTGCGCCAGCTCATGCAAGCCACGGAACGGCTCGGCCGGGGTGATTTTGACCACCCCATTGTCGTCCGTTCCCGGGACGAGATGAGAGACCTGGCCGCTGCCTTCAACCACATGATGGCGGACCTGAAGCGGTATATCGCGGAACTGGCCCGCACGACGGCCGAGCGGGAACGGATCCAGAGCGAGTTGCGGTTCGCCCACGAAGTCCAGCAGGGGATCATCCCTAAAGTTTTTCCGCCATTTCCGCAGGCGCCCAATGTGGAAATCACGGCTCGGATGGAGCCCGCCCGCGAGGTGGGCGGCGATTATTTTGATTTCTTCATGATTGATCCGGACCACATGGGGGTCGTGATTGCCGATGTCTCCGATAAAGGCGTGCCCGCCGGCCTGTTCACCATGATTGTCCGGACCCTCATGCGGGTCAATGCCAAAGGCAATCTCAGCGCCGCCGATACCGTGGCGAAGATGAACCGGCAGATTGCCGCCGATAATCCCTCGTGCATGTTCGTCACCCTGTTCTATTTTATTTGTGACCTGCGTACCGGCGCCATCACGTTCTGTAATGCCGGGCATCCGCCCCCGATCTGCCTGCAACAGAATCATGCCGCACTGCTGCAGATATCGGCAGGACAGGGGGCCTGCGTCATTGCCGGAATTTATGACAACGTGGACTATTCCGAGGGGGAATTCATGCTGGCCGCCGGCGACACCCTGGTCCTTTACACCGACGGCGTGACAGAGCCCATTAATAAGGCCCAACAAATGTATGGCGAGGAACGGCTCCTGCGCGTGCTTACCGAGGACCCGCGGCGAATGAACCGCGACCGATGTGACCGGATCGTCGCCGATGTCATGGACCACCAGCAGGGTCTCAATCAGTTTGACGACATCACCCTGCTATTTTTTAAATTTCTGGGAGCGGATCGCTTCCCGGCGGCTAATGTAGTGTCCGCTAAAACAGGGAGGGCAGTTCCATGAACATATATCGTCGTATTATTGCGAATCTTGGTATCATCGTGCTGGGCGTGGTTGGAGTTGCCCTGGCCCAGGACCCGTGGCTCATGGAGACTGACGTTCCGGATGAACCGCTGGCTTGGGCCCTGTTTTCGTTTGATGGCGAATCCGATGTCAATAGCGATGATCCGGAGATGGCTTTCGGCAAGGTCAGGGTCACGGAAATAGACGTTATGTCGTCTTTTCCCGTGGCAACAATGGATGACTTTACGTTGTTAGGCGGGGTCGGATGGCAATGGACCCGCTTTGAATTCACAGACCTGCATGATGATATTAACGTGTATGCAGTCACTGTGCCTATTTCTTTGCTTTATACCGGGATAGACCGCTGGATGCTGTTGGGGAATATCACTCCCGGTCTTTATACGGATTTTAACGGCTTTGACCGCAATGACTACCGGGGCACGGTCTATGGCATGGCCTTCTATCGCTGGATGCCTAATGTCGATCTGACCCTTGGCGTTTCTTATGACTGCATATTTGGAGACGACACGGTGTATCCGCTTGGCGGAGCGATCTGGTGCCTGGGTGATGACTGGCAGCTCAGACTGCTTTTCCCCATGCCGCAGATTATTTATGCGCCGGTTGAAAAACTTGTGTTTTTCGTGGACGCCCGGCCGACAGGTAACAAGTGGAATATTCGACCGGCTGGGGAGGACGCTGACTATGACTTCAAGCTGGAAAGCTGGCGGATCGGCACGGGCGTCGAATACGAGCTGTTCAGTCATGTCTGGCTTCATGGCGGCGGCGGCATTCACGTGGATCGCAAGTATGATGTCCACAACGATAATGACAAACTGCTCGATGCCGACATAGATGATACCTGGTTCGTTCGAGCCGGAATTGTACTACGGTAGCGGGAGGATAAACATGCGCCATAAAGTTCTGTTTTTTTGCCGGCTGACATGGGTTCTCTTGGGTCCGGTATTGGGGCTGGCGGATGATGGCAACAGTATTCCGGCCGGCGATATCGCGACCGGCAAAAAACAAGTAACGATTGCCGTCGTGGAGGATGGAGCCAGCGAGTATTTCACCGAATTGATAAATCTGGTTGAGAGAGAACTGCTGATTTTAACCGACAATGAGTTTAACGTGCGTTGGCAGAGAAGTCCCGCGTGGTCCGCGGGCTGGAATCCGGCCCGTATCCGCGCGGCGCTTGATAATGCGCTCAATGATCCGGAGGTCGATATCATCCTGACGGCCGGGGTCCTGGTTGCCAGAGAGGCCGTACGCGCGGACTTGATTTTGAGTAAGCCCGTTATCAACGCGTGCATAGAGGACGCGGATATGGTCGGATTGCCCTACAATCAGCAAGGCCGCTCAACCAAAAAGAATTTGAACTTTGTGGTTGTGCCCCTCCGTGCGACGCGTGACGCCAGCATGTTTAAGAATCTCTTTAATTTCAAGACGCTGGCCGTGCTGGTTGATGACGTGCTTCTGGATAATATCAAGCAGATCAGCGATGATATTGCCGGCGCGGAAAAGGAACTGGGGATAACGATCAGGCCCGTGCGCATGAAGGACTCGGCGCAGGCGGTGCTTGATCAGTTGGATGCCGGGGTGGACGCGGTCTATCTGACGCCCGGCATGCGTATGCCTGCCGGTGAATGGCAGAAAATCATTGATGGGATCAATCAGAAAAAACTGCCGTCGTTTTCAATGCTGGGATACCAGGATGTTGATCGGGGTGTATTGGCCGGATATGTTCCCCAATCCGGCCCGCGTCCGGCCCGCCGGCTGGCGCTTAATCTTCAGCAGGTCATGATGGGCGTACCTGCTGAGGACCTGTCCGTGTATATGCATGTGGACGAGACGTTGCTGATTAACGCCCGCACCGCCAGGCAAATCGGGTACTATCTCCCCCTTGACGTCATGATCCAGGCCACCTTTCTCCATGCGGAGGATATGAAAATTGGTGAACCGCTGACCATGGTAGAAGCCATAGTGATTGCCGTTAAAGAGAATATTGACCTGACTGTCAAAAAGACAGTTGTGGAGACTTCACGGCAGAGCCGTAATCTGGCTGTCAGCCCGTTACTGCCCAGGATCGAGGGCCGGGGCTTGTATTACCAGGTTGACAAAGATCGCGCGGAACTCTCTGCCGGCGCTCAGCCCGAGGATCGGACGGCGGTTGGCGCCGCGGCGACCCAGGTTATTTTTAATGACTCCTTGATCAGCCGCTACCGCGCGGCGGATCAAATCTATGGCGGCGAGATAGATCAACTGCAAGCCAGCCGTCTGGATATTACTGCCGCCGCCGCCAAAGCTTATCTGCAGTATTTGCAGACTGTAACCTTGTTGCGTATCGAGGCCAGGAACCTTAATTTGACGCGAAGCAATCTGATGTTGGCGCGGCTGCGTCATAAGATGGGTTCCGCCGGTCCGGAAGAGGTCTTCCGCTGGGAAGCGCAGGAGGCCACTGACACGGCGAATCTTATCAACATGGCGGCGGCAGTAGAAAAAGCGCGCATTTATCTTAATCAGATTCTGGGCGAAAAGCAAAATAAACAATGGATTCCTGAGGATATTGAGCTGGGAGAAAATGATTACTATTTTCTTGGCAATCGGCTGAAGACGCTGTTGTCGAATGAGCAAGACTTGCTGGCTTTTGAGGAGTTTATTGTGGCCTGCGCCGCGCGTTCATCGCCCATGCTTATGGCTCTTGACAAGAACATCCAGGCGCAAAGCATTGAGCTCGGGCGGGCCAAACGGTCGTTTGTCCTGCCTGAATTAGCGGCTGGTTTTACCTATGATCGTGTTCTTGATGAACAACAGGTTGGCATGCCTCCGCCGGTTCCCGGGTCGCCCGCGGCTGATGATAACGAATGGATGCTTACGGTCCAGGCTTCCATCCCCCTGTTTGAAGGCGCCGGTCGTTTCTATGAGGTGAGATCGGCGACGTCCCAACTCCGGTATTGGCGCGGGCGCCGGGAACAGGCGCGCCAGATGCTTGAACAGAACGCCCGTGATGTTATGCAGTCGCTGTGGAGTTCGTTTCCCAACATTGGACTGCAACGTGTCGCGGCGGATCGCATGCAGCAGAACTTGGATATTATCAGGAGTAAATATGCTGACGGATCGGTGGCCATCCTTTCCCTGCTTGATGCTCAGCATGGCGCTTTTTCGGCTAACCAGGCAGCGGCCCTGGCCGTATATGCCTATCTGTCGGACCTGATTGATTTACAACGGACCGTTTCATGGTTTGAGTTTGATAAAACCGAGGAACAGAAAGATGCCTTTGTCGAAGAAATGGCGGATTTCATGGCCAGATAAGAGATGACAGGAATATGGAGTGCGCAAGTCGGACTTGCGCTTTGTTTCCGGCGAAGCCCGCGCTTCGTCGTTTGAAAGCGGCAGCACGGACTGCCGCACTCCAAAGGGGGGAATTATGAAATTAGAAATGATACGGTATATCGTGACTGGGATAATATGTCTTGCATCAGTCGGTATGAACTCTTGCAGCAGACAGCAAGCTGAAGAAAAAGAAATCATCAGGCCTGTGTTCACGATGGAAGTGTCGGAACCGTCAGTCCGGCAGCGGACATTTTCCGGTACGGCGAAATCGTCTATTGCGACGCCGTTGGCCTTTCGTGTCGGGGGCAAGATTCTTGAAATCCCCGCCAAAGCGGGTCTGCGTGTCAAGGCCGGCGATTTGATTGCCAGGCTGAACTCGCGGGATTACGATTTACAGGTTCAGCAGAGCCGGGCCCAGCTGGCCCAGGCCGCGGCCCAATTGAAGCAGTCCAAGGCGGAATATGAGCGGGTGCGCCGGCAATATGAGGCCAACATCGTCAGCAAGAGCGCGCTTGATAGCCAGCAGGCCGCTTACATGTCCGCGCTGGCTGGCCGGAACGCCTCGCAGAAGGGCCTGGAAATGACCTTACAGCAGTTGGCCTATTGTACGCTTTCCGCTCCGCTTGCCGGCGTCATTGCTTCCGTGCCGGTGGAGGTGCATCAGACAGTCGCGGCCGGTCAGACCGTGGTGACGCTGACTGCCGGCGACAAGATGGAAATCCAGTTGGGTCTGCCCGAGGCTTTGATCGGCAGTGTCAGCGTGGGTGTTCCCGCCGGGGTCACTTTTGATGCCGTCCCCGGCGCGCGTCTGGCCGGACGCGTGAGCGAAGTCGGCGTGGAAACGGACGCGTCAGGCACGTATCCCATCAAGGTACGCCTGCTCGAAAAAGATGCGCGCGTTCGACCGGGCATGGTTGGCGAAGCAACCTTTTCCTTCCAACGCGCCGGCGGCGGCGGACTGATCGTCATTCCGGCTGCTGTGGTTGTGCCGGTGCCGTCCGGAGAGAGATATGTATGGGTCTATCAGCCGGATAGCCGTACTGTGGCCAAGCGTATGGTAAAGATCGGAGCGCTTATCTCCGCGGGACTGCAAATTACTGCCGGCCTGAAACCGGGTGAGATTATTGTGACCCGCGGGGTGCATCAGCTGACCGACGGGATGAAAGTGCGGCTGCTTGACCGATAAAAGACGGTCAGGTTCAAAAGGTTCACCGTTCAAGGTTGGCTGAAGTTGTGTTAAGCGGCGCGGAGCGCCGCTTAACGGGCAGACGGAGAAGATGAAAAATGGATGCGAAACCATTTATGTACACTGACATGGCCGAGCGGGATGCGTACAAATGGCAACTCGACTATACCATGCCCATGATCGTTGAGGATTTCAGGGCGATTCCTGAAGATCGACTGACATGGCGTCCCGCCAAGAAGACCAGATCGGCCGCCCAGATTTTCGGCCACATTATCGTCACCGAGCGGTGATATATAGGAGGATTTCTGCAAGGCGTGAACGACATTCCCGAAAAGTTGAGAGTCTTTGGGAGTCTGACATATTGTGACCCAACCAAGGAGGAAGTTCTGAAAGCCCTGGGATCAAGAGAAGGACTCGTCGCCTACTGGCAGGAGGTCCGGAAACAAACCCATGCCTATCTTAACAGCATTACTGATGAAGTCCTGCAGGAAGTCCCCAAGAGGACTCTGTTACCGGATAATGACCCCAACAGGCATAACCCGATTCGGGAATGGTTCGTCATGACCATCCAACACCAGAACATGGCGTGGGGCGAAATCCATATGATCCGCAGAATCCTCGAAAGTGGCGTTTAGAAATAAAGGATGGTCAACCACACCTCTGAGAGTATTGTCGCGAAGCGCACCAAACGCTCAAGCTGGACGTTGGCCCACGTGAAAAACAGTGACATCACGCATTGCGTGTGGTACTGTTGTAGCCATAATCGGAGAAAATAATGACCTATCTGAATGATAGAATTACTGTTGATCCCGAACAGTGCAGGGGGCGTCCGTGCATTCGCGGCATGCGGATTCGCGTGACAGACGTCCTTGATCTTATCGCCGCCGGGTTATCGCCGCAGCAAATCCTGGACGAGATGCCTGATCTTGAAGCGGAAGACGTGAAGGCATGCGGAGAGTATGCCTCCAGACTTGTCGACCACCCGGTCGTAGTAGCATGAGAATCTGGCTATCGCTTGCCCCAGTTGGTAGCATTAGTGCTGAGGATATTAACATGACAGGCAAAACATTTTTCAACAGCGTGACCAACGGCAAGACGGACATCGTCAGCATTCTGATTGCCCTGCTGGTGGAGACGGATTCCGCGTACTGCGTTATCGGTGGTCTTGGTGTTAACGCATACGTGGAGCCAGTGGTCAGCCTTGATCTCGACTTGATCGTGATCTCTGAGCGCATTTCTGACGTTCGGGGTGCGGCCAAGTCCAGAGGGATGAAAGTCGAAGAATTCGAGCACAGCGTCAACATCTCGATTTCAGGGTCAGATCTGCGCATTCAATTACAGACCGATTCCCGGTATCAGGATTTTCTCTCGCGAGCCGAGCATCGAGATATCCTCGGGTATAATATGTCTGTCGCCAGCCTACCGGATGTGCTTCGTGGAAAGGTTTGGGCGTATTCCGATGAAACGAGACGCCAGAGCAAAAGACAGAAGGACCTCGCGGACATAATGCGAATTATTGAAGCCCATCCTGAATTCCGGAACGAACTGCCCCAAAAAATTGCATCTCAACTTGACTGATATTTCGTGCACACAACCGGGTAAACCGTACAAATGATAGCCGCGTTGCGGGCACAGCTTGGGGAACATACTCATGAACCTTGCGGGATGGTGCATCAAAAATAACCGGACGGCCTTGGTTATATTCATTCTTATTGCGCTGGCCGGGATACATGCTTTCATGACGGTTTCACGCCTGGAAGACCCGGATTTCACGATTCGCATGGCTGTTATTACCACTTCTTTTCCCGGGGCATCGCCGCAAAAAGTTGAAGAGCTGATCCCGGACAAAATCGAAAAGCAGCTCCAGGAACTGGCCAAGATAAAGACGCTCAGCTCCCAGTCCATGACCGGGCTTTCCATTGTCTTTGTTGAACTCTATCCGCGTTATTTTGACCTGCAACCCATCTGGACCAAGCTCCGTAATAAAATCGCCGATATCAAAGAGAAATTACCCCAAGGCGTGTACGGGCCTGCGGTTGATGACGAATTTGGCGATGTTTTCCCCGTGGTCATCGCTTTGACCGGTGATGGCTATTCCTACCGGGAACTCAAGGATACGGCCGATGATCTTCGCAATGTGCTGTTGACAGTGGCGGATGTGGCTAAAGTTGAATTGTATGGGACCCAGGAAGAGCGCGTTTTTGTGGAGTTTTCCAATGCCAGGCTGGCTGAACTGGGTCTCTCGCCGGGTCAACTGGTCCAGGTGTTGCGGGCGCAGAACGTGCTGCAGTCCGGAGGTGATGCGCTGGTTGGCCCGGAGCGCGTCACGATAGCAGCCACGGGCGAGTTCAAAACACTGAAGCAGATCAAGCAGGTATCCCTGCGCGTTCCCGGCGAATCGGAAAGCGTCTATCTCGAAGACATCGCGACTATCCGCCGTCATTTTATTGATCCGCCCACGGCCATAACACGATTTAACGGCGAGCCGTGTATTATGATGGCCGTAAGCATGGCGGCAGGCGGGAAGGTTACGGATATGGGCGCGGCGGTGAAAGACACACTGGAACAGCTGACTGCCGAACTGCCCGTGGGACTTGACACGCATTTATTCCTTTATCAGCCCAAATATGTCGATCGTTCCATCAGGGATTTCACCAGTAATCTCGGGCAGGCATTTTTCTTTGTGGTCGTCGTGATGCTTATTTTCTGCGGTCTGCGGATGGGATTAATCGCCGGGCTGCTGATTCCCATGGCCATGCTGATGTGTATCGGCTTGATGCCGGTTTTCAACATCACTCTGCAGAGCGTTTCGATTGCCTCGCTCATTATTGCCCTGGGCATGCTGGTGGATAACGGGATCGTGACCAGCGAGAACATCCTCGTTCGCCTGGCTGGTGGGGATGGGCGTTTGGAGGCCTGTTCCGCGGCAGTAAAGGAATTGTGGCTGCCGCTCCTGGCCGCGTCCTTGACCACTATTTGCGCTTTCCTGCCGATCGCGATTGCCCACTCCGACGTGGCGGAATATTGCCTGTCCCTGTTTCAGGTCGTCAGTCTGACACTGCTCTGTTCATGGCTGCTTTCCATCACCTTGATCCCGCTGTTGTGCTATTACTTCCTGAAACCCAAAGCCAGCCGGCAGACGTTTGAAGGTAAACTGTACGATCTATATCGGCAATGCCTTATCTTTGCGCTTAAACGCCGCTTGCTGTTCATTGCGGTGCTCCTGGCTCTGCTCGGCTCCGCTTTATGGTCCTTTCGCTTGCTGCCAACTATATTTTTCCCGCCGAACGAACGTGAAATGCTGCTGGTCGATTTCTGGCAGCCGTACGGAACCGATATCCGGACGACGTATGACCGCTCGGCCGCACTGGAAGCGTTTATTATGGCTGACCCGGACGTGCTTTCCGTGGGCTCATTTGTGGGCGAAGGCGGTCCGCGCTGGTACCTGGCGCTGAACGTCGAACAGTCAAATCCGAATTACGCCAACATCATCATCAACACAAAAAACAAGGAATGTGTCAATGGGCTGATGCAAAGGATCAGGGATCACCTGGCGGAGTGTTTTCCTGACTGCCGGTTTTCCGTCAAGAAGCTGGAGACAGGTCCGCCCGTGGGGGCGCCAATCCAGATCCGGCTTTCCGGCCGGAACGTGGATACCATCTATCGCCTGCGGGATCGGATCAAGGCGGCCATTGCCGGTGTGCCGGGCATTGCCAATGTCAGGGATAACTGGGGCGAGTGGACCAAGAAACTGGTTGTCGATGTCAACCAGGAACAGGCCAAGGCCGCCGGAATTACCTCGGAAGATGTGGCCATGTCGCTCATGTCGCAGATGTCCGGGATGGAGGCGACGGAATTCCGCGAGGGCCGGGAAATCATCCCGATTGTCTTGCGCTCCAAGGAGGCCTTTCGCGAAGACCTTGGCAAAATTGAGGAACTAAACGTTTATTCCTACTCAACGTCGGCCAGCATCCCTTTGCGGCAAATCGCGAAAACCGCCCTGGTCTGGCAGCCCAGCAATATTCTGCGGCGTGATATGATCCGGTCCATGACGATTCAGGCGGATACGCAGGGCCGGTTTGCGTCTGCAATCATGGCTGATATCGTTTCGAAAATTGAGGCGCTCAAACACAGTGGCGACTGGCCGGACGGATATAAGGCGGAATATGCGGGGGAGAATAAGGACAGCGCCGAGGCGCAGGTGTCCATTATGGCGGGAGTCCCGTTGGCCCTGGCCCTGCTGGCCCTGGTGCTGATCGCTCAGTTTAATTCCATCCGCCGGCCGCTGATCATCGTTTTGACAATACCGCCCATGTTCGTGGGCATTGTTTACGGACTGTTTCTCACCCGCTGTCCTTTTGGGTTCATGGCCTTTCTGGGGGCGATCAGCCTGATGGGCATTATCGTTAATAATGCCATCATGATTATCGACCGGATCGAAATTGAACGCGCCGCCGGGCAGACCCTGCAGGATGCCATTGTGGTAGCGGCCCAGAAACGTTGCCGGCCCATTCTGATGACGGCGATTACCACTATCGTGGGGCTCTTGCCGTTATCAATTCAAGGTGGCCCCATGTGGGCGCCGATGGCCAATACCATTATCTTTGGCCTGGCCTTTGCCACGGTCCTGACCCTGGTTCTATGTCCGATCCTTTATTCCCTCTTTTTCCGGGCATCATTCAGGAATTACACCTGGAACCGGGAAGTCCTGACTAAAGCGGGCTGTGCCCACAACCCAGACTGAACCGCAGACTATCGATAAAACAAAGAATCGGAAATTTAGACAGGATTTACAGGATTGACAGGATTTTGGGCAAGAAAAATAAACGAACTTCTTCTGCGTCTTAATCCTGTCTAAAAACTCCATGTTTTCTTGTTTTTCCCGCCAGAGGCGGGTCTGTCCTCGGACCCGTCCTCGGACCCGGAAGGTCCTCCGGACCTGAGGGGAGGGTCCTATGGACCCGAGGGCTTATGGCATGATATAGCGGTTTCGAGTAATTGAGATACTAAAGAGTCGGCCTGATCGAAAAGGACATACCGCCGCACGTGGCCCTGATCTGATAGAATTTTCCCTGACGACATTCTAATCTGATCCCTTTCCTGCTTGAGTGATGGGTTTTGATAACTTCATTTACGGCCCTGTTTACGAGCCAAAGCTTTTCGACTGATTTCCTTGCTCCGGTGAATGAGTTCCTGAAAAGCCTCGAATTCGGGTTGGCGTAACGGCTTCAAGAGGATGTTTTTGCCGTCAGTCATGATCCCTATCTTGGTTCCCCGTTTGAGTCCGATTAGATGCCGCAACTGGCTTGGAATGACCAATTATCCCTTAGACGAAAGATTTATAATTTCGAAATACATAAGCCCTCCCATCAAGTAAGATTTTCTTATTGGATAAAAAAACAGGCATTGAAATTGATCCAGGTCAAGGCGGACAATGACGAGGGGCAGGGGGATGAAAACGGACGCAATCAGGAGGGCTTGTCCTGAGCAAACGAGTAACACGAGAGCGTCGAAGGGACTGGCTTTTCCAGACACATCCTGATATATTCAAAACCGCTGTGAACGCGATTATGTCAGGCAATGATGTTCTCTGCCAGGAGTGAATAATGAATAAAGAAAAAGCGCTTGCGGTTTTTGAGAATTATAAGATCCGCCGGTCTTATGATGAGAAGTCGGAAACATGGGTTTTTTCCGTGATAGATATCATTGCGGCGCTGATTCAACAGCCCGATTATCAAACCGCCCGGAAATACTGGAATAAGTTGAAAGAACGCCTCAAAAAAGAAGGAAATGAGTCGGTGACAAATTGTCACCAACTGAAAATGGAGGCTGCAGACGGCAAAAAATATCTTACCGATGTGGCTGATCCTGAGACATTGTTGCGAATCATTCAATCTGTTCCAAGCCCCAAGGCAGAACCTATCAAGCTTTGGTTAGCAAAGGTCGGTTATGAACGCATACAGGACATGCGCGACCCGGCCCGCTCGCTCAATCGCGCGCGGGAATACTGGAAACAGCGAGGCAGAAGTAAGAAATGGATTCAGCAGAGGATGATGGGACAGGAACCCCGCAATAAACTCACGGATTACTGGCAAGACCACGATATTAAGGGCGAGGACGAATACGCTATTCTTACCAATATCATTCATCGGGAATGGAGCGGATTTTCGGTTAAGGCGCATAAGCAAATCAAGGAACTCAAAACCCAGAACCTGCGTGACCACATGAACGAGGCGGAGTTGATTTTCACTGCCCTGGCGGAACTCTCAACACGACAGATAGCCGAAAGCGTCGAGGCAACCGGCATGACTGAAAATGCCGGGGCGGGCAAGAAGGGCGGCAAAATAGCCAAAAAAGCGCGGCTTGAGCTGGAGCAGAAAACCGGCAAAAGCGTGGTAACGGGTGAAAATTTCCTGCCGCCGACAGACCATAGAAAAAGAATAAAAGAGAACCAATAGACAAGTGACGCAGATGAGCACAGATAATTTTTTCCCCCAACGGGTGCAATAATTTCATATTGGCTACTGACGATATTAATGCTGGCGGCATGATGTATCCCCTGGGGATACATCATCAAGGCAGACAATGATGGGGGGGGCAGGCCCTCCTGCGTCCAAGCACTCCCTCCTTCGCGAGGCCGCTTCCACCGTCGCTCCAGGAGCTATGGTGGACAAGTCGGAGGACAGGTCGGAGGGCAGGGGGGGATGAAAACGGACGCAATCAAAAGACCTGTTTCATCTGGCTTTTCGGGACACATCCCGATATATTCAAAACAGCTATGCAGGTGCAGGGAAGTCGGAACAATAATTAAATACAGGGCTGTTCCGTTTTTATGCCCGCGCCGTGCCGGGGAACTTGAAGCGGTGGAAGCATATCTTTACCGCCGAATATCCGGAATTGAGGCGACGCAGGGCTGCTAATCGTTATTTGAAGGTTTGACCCCAAATATCCCGCCTCCGGATATCGTTCCTTGACTGCCCGCTTCAAGGCTGCCGATCCATCCAGCAGACATAATGGCCGTCCGCCAAACCGCACGCCCCGCTGATCCAACCGTTCTAATAACGCCCGGCTGGTTTCATAATTTTCTGTATTGCCTACCTCAAAATCCAGCATCCGCTTGCGTCCGTCCCCCATAATGCCCAGGGCAACAATCACCACCACCGCCTCGCTCAACACAATCCCGTCCAGCATCAGGACCGCCAACGGTTCCGCTCGTAGATCGCGATTCCGTAACATGGCCAGGTAACGCAAACTGCCGGATACCCAATACCGGCTCACCTCGCTGGCGCTGAATCCGCGGCCTCCCCGCGGATGCAGCTGCTGCATATCCCTGCTACTCACTCCGCTGGCCACTGCCCGCAGAATAGCCGCCTTCACCGGCTCCGCCTGCCGGGCCGCCGCATACGTCTTGAGATACACTTCCCGGCCTTGTTTTCGCCGCACCCTTGGTCGGGCAAACCGCTCCTCCTGTCCATTCAGCCGGAACTGCCCCTCCGCACTGTCCGCCCGCCGATGCGCCGCTCCTGGCTCCGGCTTGTAATACGGCCCGCAAAGCGTGGTTACTTCCGCATTGAGCTGGTCCAACAATGCTTTAACCATAATGCCACGCAGCGCTTCGCTCATGGCCTCCTGGCACTCGTCAAGTCCTGCTTGCCCTTCCAATAGCTTTGATAAGATCCTGACTCATGATGGTTTCCTTTCTTTGTTGTTGTCCAATCCGATTGTATCGGATCAGATTGGAAACCATCACTCTTTTTTAACATCAAACGGGACATTACCTGAGTCAATTCAGGGCTAAACTATTTTAAAAATTCTTCTTGCATTCGAATTGCTTCAGCGCTAGTCTTTCCTTGTCTAGCCCAATAGTGTAGATTAAGGTTGGGGGTCAGGATTATGCAAGCGCAACTGGAACAACCCGTGTATCAAGCCATCGCTAGCGACCTGCGCGAGCGCATTAGCGCCAAGCATCTGCCAGGCGACTTGCTCCCATCAGAAAACGACTTCTCGGCCCAATACAGCGTTAATCGCCACACGATCCGTCATGCGCTTGACCTGCTTGCACGCGAAAATATCATCAGCCGCCACCACAGACGCGGAAGCATCGTGCTGGACCGCAAAGCCGTCGGCGAGTTTGCCGTTGTGCTGCGTCCACAACTTCTCAACGCCGATGCCCATCCCGTCTACAATTTGCTGAATGGGCTATTAATCAAACTGCTTCAGGAGCGTAACCCGCGTTGGCGCGTAAAGTTCCACGTCGGCAAGATTACCGAGATCGGCGAGCAATTTCCCGTCACGCTGGATTTGTTAGCGCCGGACGTCCTTCGCAACCTGCGCGGCGTTTTCACGTTCCATGACCTTTACGAAGTCGCTCCGCAACTCCAGGCCGCCAAAGTGCCTGTCGTTGGGTTGGGCAACCGAGGAGCCGCGCGTGTCGGTTGCGACATGGCGGCCTCCTACGCCCTCGGTCTTGCCCATCTTAAGGAAGTGGGATGCAAGACAGTTGGTATGATCTGGGTCGCGCTCTCCGAACAGTATGCTCCAACCCATCACAGTATGGTGTTCTTCCGGCGTGCGGCGGAAACCTGCGGGTTTGAGGTCCGCCCCGAATGGACGATGCCTTACATCTCCACCTGCCTAACGGAGCAACAGGGCTACGAGTTAATGACACGGCTTTGGAAAAACCGAACCCATCCCGACGGGATACTGGTGGTGGACGACATTTTGTGCCGTGGCGTTCTGCGCGCAGCCCTGCAACTCGGCATGGAGTTTCCTCGAGATGCGCGGCTCGTCACGCAAGCCAATCGTGGCATTGCTCTGAATTATCACAAGCCGGTATCCCGTGTGGAATCCGATCCGGCCGAGCAGGCCCGCTTGGCCGTGGACATGATGCTGACATTAGTGGAAGGCCGGACACCGTCGCCCGCAACCATTGATTTGCCGGGGGTGTTGATCAAGGCCGAAACGACGTAGAAGATAGAATGTTGTGACACTCTCCATATCGAAAGAGGAGAGGCAACGGAGAACACAAAGCATACCTGAATAAGGAGATGGTATGTATGAAGCTTGAGGCGGTGGTACTCTATCCGTCAAAGACGGATGGAGTAGATAGGTTACAGGCTGGATCATTCATGTGAGGCACCTGCCCGCTACATATTGCAGGCGGGATGACCTTGTTAAGGAGGTTTTAAATGTCTACTCGACAGCGATGGTTTGTCACAATGGCGGCTGTGGTGTTGGGAGCGACGGCATCCTACGGCGCCTCGGCGTCGGGTGGCGTGGTTACTGTCGTTGACGGGTATGCGATTCATACCTTCACCAACAGTGGAACTCTTCAGGTGCAAGGTGGAACTCTGACGTGCGATATCCTTGTCGTGGGCGGCGGAGGTGGCGGTGGCGCCGGTGGTGGCGGCGGAGGCGCTGGGGGCATGATATACACCAATACTTTTGTTGCGGAAGGTTCGCATACGGTAACCGTGGGCGCGGGCGGCGCCGGCACGAATAGGTGGGGTGGAAATGGTAATAGCGGCTCCAATTCGGTGTTTGGTTCTCTAATCGCCATCGGCGGAGGCTACGGAGCGCACAATAAAGATCATGGAAATGGTGGTTCTGGCGGCGGTGGAGGATATGGGTCTGCCGTCGGCGGGACCGGCACAGTTGCACAAGGCAACAATGGAGGTGGTGGGAGTAGTACGGATCCCGGCTATCCAGGCGGCGGTGGCGGCGGCGCCGGCACGGCGGGGGCAAATGCGAGTGGTACCACAGGTGGCAACGGCGGTAATGGTGTTGCCTGTTCCATTTCGGGCGTTTCCGTAACATATACAGGTGGCGGTGGTGGCGGCACACGTTCCGGAACTGCCGGAACAGGCGGTTCGGGTGGTGGCGGGGCTGGGGGAAGCGGTGCCACAGATCCAGCAAGGGATGGAACCCCCGGAACGTCCGGCACAGGCGGTGGCGGCGGTGGTAGCGGTAATATTTCCACCGGGGGAACCTCCGGAGCAGGAGGATCCGGGATTGTGATTGTGCGTTATAAACTTCCTCCAAGCACAGGGAGGTTGACAGGCGGCACGAAAACCATGGTGGATGGGTATGCGATTCACACCTTTACCAACAGCGGGACCATTGAGGTAAGCGGCGGAATAGTCATATGCGAGGTTCTTGTCATTGGCGGCGGAGGTGGCGGTGGCGCAGGCGGTGGCGGCGGTGGCGCCGGGGGCATGATATACACCAATACTTTTGTTGCGGAAGGTTCGCATACGGTAACCGTGGGCGCGGGCGGCGCCGGCACGAATAGGTGGGGTGGAAATGGTAATAGCGGCTCCAATTCGGTGTTTGGTTCTCTAATCGCCATCGGCGGAGGCTACGGAGCGCACAATAAAGATCATGGAAATGGTGGTTCTGGCGGCGGTGGAGGATATGGGTCTGCCGTCGGCGGGACCGGCACAGTTGCACAAGGCAACAATGGAGGTGGTGGGAGTAGTACGGATCCCGGCTATCCAGGCGGCGGTGGCGGCGGCGCCGGCACGGCGGGGGCAAATGCGAGTGGTACCACAGGTGGCAACGGCGGTAATGGTGTTGCCTGTTCCATTTCGGGCGTTTCCGTAACATATACAGGTGGCGGTGGTGGCGGCACACGTTCCGGAACTGCCGGAACAGGCGGTTCGGGTGGTGGCGGGGCTGGGGGAAGCGGTGCCACAGATCCAGCAAGGGATGGAACCCCCGGAACGTCCGGCACAGGCGGTGGCGGCGGTGGTAGCGGTAATATTTCCACCGGGGGAACCTCCGGAGCAGGAGGATCCGGGATTGTGATTGTGCGTTATTATCCCATGTGCTCTGGAACGGTCTTTACGGTTTATTGATGGCAAGGGCGTGAAGCGGAGGCCAGCGGGGTCAAACCAAAAGATGAAAGTTAACTGCTTCTTCATACAGGCCGGCCATCCGGCATGCGGCGCTGCAAGTCTTTCTCAATAGCTGTAATCAGCCCTAAAAATTACCATCACCACTTGTAGTACTCGCTGAGCTCGGGCTTGCCCAGCCATGCGCGGCTGCCATCGTAGAAGCGCAGGCGCTTAGGCCCATTTTTGTTGTCATTTTCGACAACGGTGTTCTGCGCCCTCTGAAAATCAAGTCTTCTCGCATAGAGCGACGCTGCTTCATCCTGCTTGAAAGTCAGCTTGATGAGTACAGGCAGTTTTTCTGTATGCGTTCTCTTTCTTTTAACAGTGACTTTTTTGCCGGGCCAGGGATTTTTCAGCGTGATAGTTCCGCCGGCGAGGGCTTTAATCGTTACAAACTCGACCTTTCCCTTTTTCATTGAGGAGGAGACGAGGAATGCGCCCTGCGCACGGAAGTCCTTAAAGGCGGCGCTCCAGCCGGCGGGGCAGGCTGGGAAAAGCCGCAGTATGCCGCCGTGGCTCTGAAAAAGCATCTCGTTTACTATAGTAAGAAAGATGCTCGAATCCTCTATGCAGGAAAAGACCTGCTCCTTCGCTTCGAGATTCTCCGTGCAGCCGTAGCCGGTCGAGAGAGGCTCTCGAAGAGGCATCTCCTCGGAGCCGTCGAGAAGTTTGACCTCGGGGATGTTCGCAAGGTTGGCTTCGCTCTTTGCTGGATCGGCAAGGATTATCGCATTGTGACTGAAGAGCCCGTTCGGTTTCATGAAGCAGCGCAGGAACTCCTGGTACAGGAGATTCCAGGCCTCGCGCTTCAGACCCAGACGCAGCGCCTGCATGGTGTGAAAAAACACCTCCCAGGCGTTGACGAAATGCCTGCCCTTCGCCTGCGCGTAGGACGCGAGAGTCTGACGCGTGTAGACGCTCCAGAACGTCTTTTTTGCTGCCTTCAGGATTTCCTCGGGGCTGTCTTCGCCAAACTCGCCACAGGGAAATGCCGGGTAGAGGCCGCCAGACTGCGAGATATAATGCCGCGCAGGGACAGTATCCCCCTCCACAAAAATGCCTTCATCCATCGGATACTCGGGATAATGTTCAAGCAGATGTATCCATTTTTTTCTGTCGTTCTTGTCCACTCCGAGAATACCGGAGGCCTTCACCGCCGTTTTCAGATTGACCTTCAGGAGTGAAAGAGTGTGCGTGGGATTTCCCACGTCGAGGAAGGGGACTTCCGGCGGCTGGCTCGGATAGAGACGATATTTCTGAGTCTCCTCGTCAAAGATCATGTAATCGGCGAAGAAACTGCATATTTCTTTTATGAACGGGTAGATCTTTTCCTTCAGGAGTTTCCTGTCCTTAAAATATTCCCATCCCCAGCAGTATATCAGCCCGTGGTACGGTCCACCGCAGTGGATGTATCCATACGTACCGTGCTGATAAGTCT
>CAYQNY010000034.1:0-21802 GCA_964418925.1 uncultured Verrucomicrobiota bacterium | reverse complement strand
CGTTGCTGACCAGCACCACATCGCCGGAAGAACACAGGCTGATTGCACCCTGGATATTGTTTGTGGCTAGTGCCCATGTTGTTCCATTTCCGGTTCCATTGGTTGCCACGTAGTACGTATCGGCCCGGCTCACAAGAGCGCCGGCCCAGAACAATCCGACCAAAGTTACGAGAATACGCATAACGCCTATTGTCCGTGAGCGGAAAACCTTATTATTCATTGATTTGACCTCGCTTTCCTGAGTTATGCCAATGGTTAATTCTATTGTTGATCAGGCGCTTCGCGCCCATAACCTATTCTTGTGTCGCGACAAATCCTTTAGCGTCAATGACGAATGACGAAATACCCAAGAAAAACCCGCCCGGTGGGGTCACCGGGCCTACAAAACGTCCCATTTCCTGCAGGCCGTGTGCCCTCACGCGGCGCTAATCCGGGGTTTTTCACCGGAATCTAATTTATGGTTTGACCCTGGTTCCCTCTATCAGTATAAGCCGGAAATTCTTGGCGGGGATTTTCACTTGCTTCAACGTGTTTCCCGCACGCTGGATTTCGCCCTGCGGATACAGCATCCGCACCTCGGACAGCGACGGCTTCATATCGATCTTCGACGGATCGATCTGCAGGTCGAGCGTCCGGTCTTCCCAGGCGAAATTCATAATGAGCATAAAGGCTTTCTGCTTGTCTGCGGAGACGTAGAAAGAGGCCTTAACGTTTTCGGGAAGACGGACGGCATCCTGTTTCCAATAGCCTGTATATTCGCAGGAGGAATCGAGGCCGTTCACGTCGAAAGCCCTGTACAATTCAAGGCAAGGCTCATCTACGGTGTAGGCCGAAAACCACATTTGTGAATTGTGGAGAAATATGAGTCCCAGGATGTATTCGGCGGGTTGATAACCGATGCCCGCCCACTCGTCCGGTTTTATCGAACCGGACCGATGGAATTGGGGGAGGAAAATCGAATAGGGACCGAAGTTGTTTTGGGCGGCGAACTCGGCCGCGTACTTATCAAGCGGCAGCACGCGCTCGTACCCGCGATTGTTCTTGCGGTCGAGAACCCCGATGAAGTGCTCACCGTCGACCATCGCGTCGCAGAACGAATAAACCGGCATCGCCACCTGGCCGGACATATGGAAAAGGATCAGCCCGTCCGGATGCTTCTGCTTTTGCAGCGTATAGATGCGCTGCAGCAACCGGCGCGAGCCGAGAAAACCCTCCGTGGCCACCACTGTGCCGTCCGATAATTTAAGGCCGAGGCCGGAATAGATATTATTGCTGATGCGCGGCCTGGAAACGTCGAAATATATATCCTTCGCCAGGGTTTTGTCAAAGAACTGGTTGACCCCGTGCAGGTAGAAATCCCGGTAACTGCGGCTGCCCGGCGTAATATAGACACGCCTGCCGGACAGGGCCGACAGGTCCGCATGGCGAAATGAGTCATCGACTTTTGTCGCGCGGTTGCCCACCCATTCGTCGCCGAACTGTCTGAATTCGGGACTGCCCACCCACGCCAGAGTCTGCTGAAAATACGGAGATTTCCAGACCGTCGCTCCGTACGACGTGGTATCCTTTCCGAATGACGCCGGCAGATCATCGCGTACGAACGGATAAAAGGGAGCTGCGCCGCTCTTTTTCGTGCATGCCGGGTGACGTTTCCACCACCCGGTATTCCATATATTTATTAGCCTGAGGTTTTTGTGATGTTTCACGGCCAGCTTGTTGTAATTGATTCGACCTTTATCGAAGGGTCGCTTTGGGTCGTCAGCTCGCAGTGGTATTCCCCCAGTGAGAATGTCGCGGTGCTTTACGGTCTGCTTCGTGGGTGTAACAATAAATCCGAGCGCCACGCGCAGCGGTTTCGATTTTTCCAACACGGCCGGTTTGCCGATGATATGCATCCGCATCTCAACTGCCGAGGCGCTGCGGACGACCTCATACTCTTGCTTCCTGTCCGCGGTGATCCAGTTGGCGGATGTTTCACAAAACACCTGGATACCGCCTTCTTCCCAGCCGACCCACCGCATTCCCATCATAGAAGTCACCCCTTCTTCCGGTATCTCGCCAAGCTCTCCCATCATACAATGGTAGTTGTTGATAAGGTGGGCGTACTGCTTTTTCAACGGAATCGACAGCGTCAATCCGCTGATGGAAACCTGATCTTTCGCAGGGGCAATTTCCAGTTCCATCCATTGCATCCCGTCGAATTCGATAACGGATTTATTGGTGATGCGCACCGGGCCGACGGTCTGCGTCCGTGTAAAACGGACTTCCGTCTCTGCCCTTTGTTCCCACTGCGTCCGGCAGGACTTCCTGGAACTGTCATAAGTCTTTCCGCGGGCGTCTGTTACAGTAAAGGCCATCGGCCCGGCGAGGATTTGCCTGCCCTGATTGATGATTTTTTCCGGGAGGATTCTGCCGTTGAACTCGTAGCGCCGGCCCCACATACAAACGGCGTCGCCTTCCACCTTCATCGGCGTCCACGGCGGCGGAACCTTATCGGAAATTCCCAGCTGGTTTCCCCACCATTCGGGCAGCGGCTGTTTCTCGTAATCAACCACTTTGTTAAGGAGCGTTTTATTCTTATCGCGAATCGTCATCCGCACCCGGTACCGGCCATCCGGAATATCAGCGACGCCCACTTCGACTTCGCCAAAGCAGGATGGCAAAGGAGCGACGGTTTTCTTAAGAACGGGTGTTTCATCTTCCTTATCCAGAATCTCTATCTCGGCCCGGAGCTGCTCGGGTGTCTGCTCAATCCGCGCCAGTTCCCAGGATACCGTAATCAATTTCAGGGACGGGTAACTGCGCAGCGTCAACGCAAGCCCTCCTTCCGCAGACCAGGGGACTTTCTGAGCGTAGTAGATTTCCCGGCCGCGCTGCGAGACCACCTCGTATGAAAGGGCCTTCGCTTTCACCTGTCTCAGGTCGGCATTGAGCTCAAACCCGGCCGTCTCTTTCGGCTTCAGCACCCGCTGGCACTCGCTCAAAACCTTCTCGCCCGCGCTGAGGGCGACAAGCACGTCCTTCTTTTCGGAAGAGTGATTGCGCAGGGAGCCGCGCAACCGTATCCGGCCGGGAGAGACTTCGTGGAATTCAAAGGTCTGAACTGAAATCCCGTCATCGCGCCGGAAGAGGACCGTGCCCATACCGCGCATCCAGCCTTTCCTCGGCGCCATCGACCAGGCCGGCCAGCTGTCGACCTGATTCTTGAGCAGTTTCCAATTACGGCTGAATTGGAATTTCCATTCCTCCCCGTCTTTGATTCGATCGATACCGAAGTCCGCCAGGGGAATGCGCGATTCGATTATCCAGCCGCCCATATCGACGTGCGATTTGACATCCCATTTCGAATCCCATAAAAGACTGACGCCCCCGTCAGCGTCCCTCCAACCATCATAGATGGTCTCGATCCCGTTGACGCGCAGGAGGTATTTCCTGCCGTCGGGATCGCGTGGGATGAGTTGTATGTAAAAAGTGTCGTCGTGGCCGATGTGCTTGGATTCATCCCGGTGGGCGGTCATCTTTTGCAGGAACCCGTGCAGGAGCCGTTCGTCGGGATTCTTCTTCGCCTCTTCGGGTATGTCGCTGTGGAAGGCCATATATAGATACTTTTCGTCGTATGTCAGGTAAACGCGGGTCTGGGTATCGGCGATGTTCATCGAACCCGCCAGGCCAGAGATAACCGTTGCATCTGCCCATTCGTCTTTTCCCAGTTTTGCGTCGATCACAATCGGCCGGCGGGTATTCATAACGATAACCTTCTCCCCGCCAATCTGCGCGGCGCTCGCTTTACCGCCAAATATCACAACCATGAGAACCACGCACGCCCATACAAGACAGCTTCTTTCCGACTTTTGTCGAGTAGACATTTGAAATCTCCTCACCTGAATCCGTGACAGAATTTCCTGTCACCTTGGTTTTATCCGGTTGAGTTCGTTATCCGCTGGTCCAGCACCGGATTTTTCACTGTATGGAACATAGGGGCAAACCATAAAATAGAAATTAATATTTTCGCCGGCCATCAAAATCCAAGACATAATATCATAAGTCGTCCCTTTTTTACCATATTCAAACAGAATATAAGCGCTATGTTTTAATTTATGGTTTGACCCTGATTTTCCCTGACCCTGATTCTCCCCCGCCCGGTACCTTGCCCCAGCCGTGCATAAAAAGGCATTGACTTTCGACGCCTAAAAGTCCATCATCATTCTGGATTTAAAGGCTTTATTTAAGCAATCAATCATTCAACATTAAATTAACAGAATGGAGAATCCCATGAATCCAATGTTTCGTGTTATCCTGGTTGCGCTGTTGGGCGCCTTTGTCCTGTCATTGAGCGGATGTGCCATGTTCCGGATGAGGGTCAAGGATGATGATGTTTCCAACCTGCCGGTCCTCGACGCCAAGTACGGGCCGCAGGACCTGCGTAATTTGAGCAAAGACATTGCCAATGACATTGCCGACAGCTCGTTTATTAAAAACCTGCCCGACGATCCCATCATGATCATCTACGGAGTTCAGCCCCGGACAGAGACGTTTGTGGACACCAAGGCCCTGACGGACCGTATTCGGACGACACTGATGCAAACCAGCAAGATCCGGTTTGTGAACGAGGCCCGGCGCCAGGAACTGATGAAGGAACAGGGCTATCAGGCAGCCAACGCCACGGCTAGCACCCGCACGGCAATCGGCAAACAACTGGGCGCCAAATATATGATGACCGGCGCCCTGATCGAAATGAAGAAGGAAACCGGACGCCAGGTCCGCGTGTCCAAAACCGAACTTTTATATTACCAATTAACCATGGATATTACCGACCTGGAAACCGGCCTGGTTGCCTGGTCCACGATAAAAGAATTTGCCCGCGAGGCCCGGAAACCTCTGATCGGGTGGTAAAAAACGGCGGTCACCATTTTGCACTAACTTTCGTCAAGGCTCGACTTCCAGGGTATGAGCCAAACCACTAAGAAGCGGAGAGTTCCCGTGGTAAAGCGCTTTTGGGTTTTTGCCGCGCTCTTGAGCCTTCTGCTTGCCGGCTGTTCCACGCCGCCCCTGCAAACCGCCCGCAAAAATTTCCATGTCGGCCGGTTTCAACAGGCCGAGCAAAATTTGGCCACGATTCCCGCGGATGATAAAGATACCGTTCTTTATCTCATGGAACGCGGGATGATCCGCCAGGCCCTGTGTGATTATGACCCCAGTTCCATGGACTGGCGGCAAGCAGCCGACAAGAATGAACTGCTGGAGACATACAGTTTATCGCAGGGCGCCGCCAGTCTGCTTACCAACGATCGGGCACTCGCTTTCAGGGGCGCGCCGTTCGAGCGGACTCTGCTGTTTACTTTTCTGGCAAAAAACTACCTGGCCCTGCAAAACTGGGATTATGCCGCCATCTGCGCCCGGAACATCATCCGGCAACTTGACAATAATGACGGCTTCCCGGATATTCCCTACGGCCGTTACATGGCCGGGTTCTGCCTGGAACTCATCAACGATGAAGGTAACGCCGCGATTCAGTATAAAACGATCTCCAAGTTACTGCCGGATATTTTCGTGGATGAAGACACCGGCCAGTTGTATTCCCGTGATCCCAAGGATGCCAGCCCTCCGCAAACGGACCCGACCTGGCAGAATGAGCTGATCTGTTTCGTGTTGATTGGACGGATTCCCACCGGCACGGCCGGCATATTGCCGGTGTCGGGTGCAGCGCCCTACGCGGAAATCTATTGCAACGACCGCTACCTGGGGCGCAGTATACCGCTAGCCAATACGGCTGACCTGATTGCCGCCACCGCCAAACGGATGGCAATTATTCAACTGACCAAGGACGCCACCCGCATTGCCGTTAAAATCGGCATTGCCCAGGCGGTAAAATCGCAGCACGAAACGCTGGGATTTCTCACTGAATTACTGCTGCTTTCCATGGAGCGTCCTGACACACGGCGCTGGGAAACCCTGCCCTTATGGCTGGAAGTAGCCCGCCTGCCCTGCCCTCCCGACCTCAGCGAGTACACGGTGGTGTTTAAAGACACGGAACATCATACGACGGGAACAAAAGTCGTCACCACGCCGCTGGGTCGGTACGGCAACCGGTACATCTCGTTCTGCCGCGATATCATCAAATAGGCCGCCTTCGGCGCCGTCTAAAGTCAAAAGTCTTAAAGTCGATTGACAACTTTGACTTTCGACCTTTGACATTCGACGTTGATCGGGATTTATTTTCCCGCGCCGCTATTCCAGCGTATTGATCAGGATGGCGGATTCCGGCAGGCCGGCAATAACATTCAGCCGCGATTTTTCGAGCACTTCCTTGATTTCATCCGCCGTAAGCTCCGTGCGGATGAGCGGCACTTCCAGCGCCATGTCCTTGCTCAGCAAAATACGCTTGCTGATATCCCGGAATCCCGCCTTGCCAACCGTGATGATATGGTCGCCGGCATAGGTTTGGAAATCCTTCAGCGGCGTGGTCCCGATCAGCATGCCGTCAATTTCCACCAGGGCCGGGTCCGCGCTGGATTTCACCGACAGTTTCACCACCTGGCGGCCGCGTTTCTGCTCTGCCCGCGCTTGGAGCGCTTGCGTCAGGGCCGGCACAGCCTTCTCCATGGCGCTTTGCAGTAATTGAACCAGATCGTCTTCACCCACCACGGTCTTCTGAAAATCGGTCTGCCGGAACTCCTTCTGCCCCACGCCATCCACCATGGCAATGACCGTGCCGTCCCGCGCGTCCAAGGCTTCCAGCGAAACCCGCAGCGACAACTTGAGGAATTCGGTTTTATAACCGCCCTGGTTGACAATCTGCTTGCCGGGAGAATAGCTCTGCAGCGTACCTCTCAGCACCGTATCCGCATTAACCGCCTGCGCGGCGCGCAGGAACGATGGTTTAACGGCGCTGGATTTATCGCCGTCTTTCAATTGAATGGCCTGTATATGCCCGATGAAATCCCGGCGATCGATCAATACATAGTCCGGCTGATTGGCCAGCAATTTGCCCAACACATAGACGCCTTTGCCGGCCACATTCTTCGGTCCAATGCCGCCGACCGCGGCGGCATCCGCCGACGCGCCGGCCTGATTGTCAAAGTCCAGCAGGGCCACCCGCACGGGGTCCGCCGCCAATACCACTGAAGCCGCCGCCAGTACACAAGTAAATCCGATTAATTTCATGATCTGAACCCTCCTTCAGTATATTGTTTATGTTCTTCTCTGATTATCCGGAAGAATAATCAATGACTGCGCCAGAAATACAGCAACCACGCCAGCAGTGCCGCCACCGCGATCATCATAAGAATCGCCTTGTTCCGCAGTACGCGGTTTTCCTGCCGGGAAGGGCGTAAATTATGAAAATGACCGGCTATGAAATAATGAGCAAATTTCTCCCGCCCGGATCGGGTACCATAATGTTCCGTCGGCGCCGCGGCCCGGGACTGCTCAGCGGTTTGCGCGGATAATCCCACGAACAAATCCGCCGGTTTTACCGGATCTGCCGCTCCACCATTCGCCGCGGCCTGGATAAACAAATCATCGGCAGACTCGTTGCCGGTTACATCGGCAATACCGGCGGCCGGATTGGGTTTAGAAGACGGCATCGGCGCGCGTTCCTTGTCAAACGCCGCCGACAATTTTCCGGCCGGCATTGCCGGATTGGATCGGGAAACCGTCTTAATATTCCGGTTGACGCGAGCCATCTCCTGGTGGAGTTTTTCAAGCCGGCGGTCAATAGAAGATTTTTTCCGATGAAAGATCATAATTTAATACAGCTTGACGACCAGCACGCCGATCAATACGGCCAGCACGATGGTAACCGGCAAGCTGACGGCCAATCCCAATTTCAGCCAATCGGCAAAACTGCGCTGTGACGCCGGCAGGCTCATCATATCATCATAAAGGAGCGGCTTTCCTTCCAAACTCCCAGCGCGGTTTTCGCGCAAAATATCCACCCGCGCCAGGGCCTTATTATATTCCTGGCGGGCATTCTCCACGACAGCAAGCGCTTTAGTTAATTCCTCGCGGTAACTGACGCTGTCGGACGGCCACTGTTCCTCGTTGAAACCGCGCAGACCAGACAGTAATTCCTTGAATCGTTTGCCCGTCTCCGACAGCAATTCCATGCGCTGATTAAGAAGTATTTCTTCGCGTTCCAACGACACCAGACTCTGTTCCAGGTGATCGAGCATCTCGCGTTTACCGGTTTCATATTTTTCCTGGGTGGACCGTAAATGCTCCAGCGAACTTTTTTCGCGATCGAGCGTCTCCTGGCGGGAACGCAGACGCTCCAGTTCATCCAGCTTAGTCGCCACTTGGCTGTTGATTTCCTCCTTGCGCCGGGTCAATGGCGTCAGATTGAGGTCCTGGACCGGAACGGGGTCCGATTTCGGCACATCCACGACATCCTTGGATTCATGGACCGGCCCCATCTTAACTTCCTTGACGGCATCCCGCCGTTGAATCAAATCATCATCAAAAAAATCCTTATTACTCATAATCACCTCCTGGGTTGCATTTATATCGCTTATGATTCAGATCCGCCTATAGCGGAAAAGAAATTTGGCTGGGCTTCACCTGGGAATGATCAACACCTGCCCCACCCGTACTTTGTCCGGGCTCGTCAACGTGCCGCGGTTGGCGTCGTAAATCAGTTTCCATTTACCGGGATTTTGATAGACCTTGGCCGCGATCCGGGACAATGTTTCGTGCTCCTGAACCCGGTACACTTGACCGGTCGGAGCCGATGACACATCAGCCGCCGCGGACGATTGTCCGGGAAACCGTGAACGGCCGGCGCCGGCCGGCTTAGTTGCCGCGCGTTTGGCCAAATTATTGCGAACCTCCCGCAGTTCGTTTTTCAAGCGGGTATTCTCATCCTGAAGGGTCTTCAATTTTTCCGCATAGCTGGGCAATTGATCCGAGACTGAGGCTGCGAACAACATCCTGTCCTTATGAATCAAATCATGGATCATGTCCTTCTTTTCGGTGTTTGGACGCAACTCAAGGTAACGCTGATAGTGATATATCGCTCGAATGTAATCCTTCTTAAAATCGTCATAGAGCAAACCGGCATCAAGATGAGCCTGGGCCAGGCGGGAATGTTGATCCAAGGCCTGGTTAAGACATTCCAGGGCGCCCGCCCGGTCTCCCTGATCCGCCTTGGCTTTTGCTTTCCGAATCAGCGGCTCACGGAATTCTGAAATGTCAACTTTCGCCGTATTCCGGCCGCATCCGCCAAGAAACAGCCCCAGCGTCAGTATCGCAACACTAATCCATCCTCTTTGCATGTAATGGAAAGATATCATGGAAACCATACAATCCTTATATACCAACGGTGCCTGCCGTGCAAGATGAATCTAAACAGCAGGGCAGAAGAAATTTAATACTTGTTCCTTTCCCCGGCGCGCTTTCCACATGGATGTCGCCGGCATGCTTGCGTATTATCCCCAGAATGACCGGCAACCCCAAACCACGGCCTATAAACTTAGTCGTAAAAAACGGCTCAAATAGCTGGGCTTGCGTCCTGTCATCCATACCACACCCGGAATCGGATACTTGAATATACGCATAGCCCCCCGCAGGCAGAGGCGACTGGCGATAGGCGGAGGCAACATAACGCGCATCAACAGTCATCCTTCCAGTTTCCATCCGAATAAAACCCGGAAGATCCCCCAGCGCTTCGGACGCGTTGATGATTAAATTCATGATAACCTGCCGAATCTGCATCGCATCGCCGTTAACCAGCGGAATATGGTCATCCAACTGCAATTGCACCTCGGCTTTTTTACTGACCAACGGCTGAATCAACGGGAGCATTTGCCGGATCATTGCCGATAAATTCACCGGCTCCATCCGGTAAGAGCCCTTACCGGCATAGGCCAGCAACTGCCGGACCAGATCAGCCGCCTGCTGACATGATGTTTTTATATCCTTGAGAGAATTTCCGACAGACTGGACCGAATTCAGATTCATCTGGGCCAGTTCCACGTTACCCTGGATGCCCATCAGCATGTTGTTGAAATCATGGGCAATGCCGGCGGCCAGAGTGCCGATGCTTTCCAGCTTCTGATATTCCCGTATCCGGGCTTCGATGGCTTCCTGTTCCGCCTGTTGGTGCTTGCGTTCCGTGATATCCCGACCGGTTCCCACCAGCCCGATGACTTCCCCTGCGCGGTTGCAGAACGGCACTTTGGTCGTCAACAACCACCGTGAGATTCCCGCCACATCAATCGATTCTTCCTCTTGGTTGATCAGCGGCTGGTTGGTTTTGATTATCCGCTGTTCATCAGCCTGAAATTTTTCCGCATAGGCTTGCGGATAATAATCAAAATCCGTCTTGCCGATGATTTCACCCGGATGGGCTGCTCCCATGCGCGCCGCCAGCGCCTGGTTTCCAATGATGAAATGGCTGGACGTATCCTTGATGTAGATGGAGTCGGGAAAGGTGTCTATCAACGTGCGCAGTAAATTACGTTCTTCTTCCAAAGCCGCCTCGGCACGGGTCTGTTCGGTCCGGTCGCGAACCACCAGCACTATCCCCATGCTCTGACCGCGCGCGTCATGCAGGGGCGAAACGGAGACATCCACGGGAATCGGAACCGCGCGGTCCGATTTCGGCAACAACAGCAGCGAGTCCCGGAATGATTTCAAGACCTCATCCGAAAGAGGGGCACCGCTCAGCATGTCCCATTGGATTACCTGATGCGCAGGACCGACGATTTTGACAACCGCGTTGGCATTTTTTCCCCGCGCCTCGGATAATGACCAGCCGGTGAGCTTCTCAGCCACCGCGTTCATCAATTTGACCTGCCCCCCTGTATCCGTGGCGATAACGCCATCGCTCATGCTCCGCAGCGTGGTCGTCAGCTGCTGCTCATTTTCACGGAGTATCCGGTCCGCCTGGAACTTATAGAGCGCCAGCTCAATGGTAGTATGAAGATCCGTGTCGTTGAAAGGCTTAATGATAAAACCGAAAGGCCCCGTCTTCTTGGCACGGCGCAGAGTGTTATCATCGGCCAACGCCGTCAGATACACGACTGGAAGAAAAAACTGCTGCTGGATGGCCTGCGCCGCATGGATGCCATCCATTTTTCCTTTAAGCATGATATCCATTAACACAAGATCCGGATGGGTTCGCTCAATCTCCGGAATAATCTGATTTCCCGCAGTAACCCACCCCACGACCTTATAATCCATGCACTCCAGCCGATGCTGGATATCCATGGCCACGATGCTTTCATCTTCCGCCAACAGAATACGGGCAGGGGGCATTAGTTACCTCGTAATGCAATCAGGCTTTTCAGTTCCGGCGCTATTCACCCAGCACCAATCCCAGACCAATCGCAGCATTCTATCAGGAGAGCCGGGTATGGAAAGAAAAATCCCATTAATGTTTTTTTTGAGGTTGACACCCCGGGAAGGGGCAGCTATAGTTCCATTTTTTAAAAGCAGAAAGGCTGCCTATGAAAACGACATTGCCAAAAGAAACGGATATATGCCGGGCCTGGTATCTGATCAACGCCGAGAATAAGGCTCTGGGCCGCCTGGCCGTCAAGATCGCCAACTTGGTCAGGGGCAAAATAAAACCAACCTATGTCCCGCACATGGACCTGGGCGATTTCGTCGTCGTTGTTAATGCCCGGAAAGTCAAGCTGACGGGAAAAAAGAACGATCAGAAACTCTATGTCAATTATTCCGGTTACCGTGATGGCCATAAGGCCGTGAAAGCCTCCGTAATCCGACAACGCCATCCGGAACGCATGATTTATGACGCTGTCAAGCGCATGTTGCCGAAAAACCGGCTGATGCGAACAGCATTCCGGCGGCTGAAAGTCTATCCGGACGCCGAGCATCCCCATGCGGCTCAGAATCCGCAAGTCCTGGAGTGTTAACATCGCCAAGGAGAACCACAGTGGATACGAAAAAATCCGAAATTACCGCTACCGGCCGCCGAAAAACATCCGTCGCCAGTGTGCGGCTGTGCACAGGGACTGGGAACCTGGTGATTAATGGCCGCGATTTCAAGGTCTATTTTCCCACGTCGCCTATTCGTAATTTCGTGCTGCAGCCGTTGAAGCTGACCAATACCGATACCCGTTTTGATATCCGGGCCAGATTATGCGGTGGTGGAATCGTGGGACAGGCCGGCGCGTTGCGCCATGGAATTACCCGCGCCCTGATTACCGTGGATGCTTCCCTGCGTGAAGTGTTGAAAAACAGCGGATTCCTCACACGGGATTCACGCATCAAGGAACGCAAGAAAACGGGACAACCCGGCGCACGGAAACGATTCCAATTCTCAAAGCGCTAATCAGGGATTCTCGTGAAGAAAACATGGGTTCAGATCGAGGGACACATTGCGTCTCCATTGGGTTTTCGCGCCGCCGGAGTTCAGGCCGGCATCAAGCCAGGCAAAAAAGACATGGCACTGATCATGTCGGATCCTCCCTGCGCCGCGGCAGGGAGCTATACCACCAACCGTATCCAGGCCGCGCCGGTCCAACTGTGCCGTCGGCTTACTCCCGGCAACGGTCTTCACGCCATCATCATTAACAGCGGCAATGCCAATGCTTGCACGGGACCGCAGGGACTCCGCGACGCTCAGACCATGGCCCGACTGACGGCCGAGCGGCTTCATCTTGAACCGGACAGCGTGCTGGTCTGTTCCACGGGCACTATCGGGCAGCCGCTTCCCATGGACTGTATTGCCAACGGTATTGAGCTGGCCGCGGAATGTCTGGCGGAAACCGGCGGCCCGGACGCCGCCGCCGCGATCATGACCACCGACACGCGGCCCAAGCAAGTTGCGTTGCAAATCGTCGTGGATGGAAAGACGGTCACCCTCAGCGGTATGGCCAAAGGATCCGGCATGATCAATCCCGCGATGGCCACACTGCTGGCATTCCTGACCACCGATGCCGCTATCGAACCTGTCGCTCTGCAGGACTGTCTCACCACGGCTGTCGAACACAGTTTCAACCGGATTTCCGTGGACGGCGACCAAAGCACCAATGACACGGTCCTGTGTCTGGCCAATGGACGGGCCGGCAACGCGCCGCTCACTCCCATCCATCCCGACTGGAAAATCTTCCGGGCCGCCGTTAACGAAGCCGCCGGCCAACTGGCGCGATTAATCGTCAAGGACGGCGAAGGCGCGAACAAACTGGTGACTCTCACGGTAAAAGGCGCTCCGGGCCGGCGGGCCGCGTCCCGGGTCGCGCGGGCAGTGGCTAATTCCCTGCTGGTCAAAACATCGTGGTTCGGCGCGGATCCCAACTGGGGGCGGGTGATCTGTGCGGTGGGCTATGCCGGCGTCCCGGTCAAACCCGAACTCATTGATATTTTCTATGACGGCGTCCCCGCGGTCAAACAGGGTCAATCCACAGGACTGGCGCCGGACGTCCTGCGCGGGATAATTCTGAAACCGGAGTTCACTATTGACATTGACCTGCATCTCGGTCAATCATCCTACACGCTGTTAACTTGTGACTGCAGTGATCGCTACGTGAGCATCAATGCCGCATACATGACATGAAAAATATCATCGAAAAAGCCAAGGTCCTTGTCGAAGCAATGCCGTATATCCGCTCGTTTCGCGGAGAAACTATGGTCATCAAGTTCGGCGGAAGCGCCATGGAAAACAAGTCGTGTCACGACGGCATTCTCACCGACGCGGCTTTCATGGAATGCGCCGGTCTGAAGCCGGTGATCGTTCACGGCGGCGGCAAGGCTATTTCGCGGCGCATGACCAGTGCCGGGATTCGACCGGCGTTTGTCCACGGTCTGCGCGTGACGGATGCGGCCGCCATGCGTCTGGTCGAGGAAGTCCTGAACCATGAAGTCAATGTCGAACTGGTCGAAACGCTGATCGCCTGCGGAGCGCAAGCCACCGGTATTCAGGGCCCCAGCATTTTGCGGGCGGAAAAATTCAGGCCTCCGGATCCGCAGACGCACCAGCCGGTGGACCTCGGATATGTCGGCAAAATTATCGGGGTGGATGTGGGCCCGATTCAGGCTTGCCTGCAGGCCGGGCTCTTTCCGGTTATCACTCCGCTAGGACGTGATGCCGCCGGCGCCATTTACAATATCAACGCCGATGACGCCGCCGGCGCCATCGCGCAGGCGCTGAAAGCGCGCAAGCTGGTGTTTCTTTCGGATGTGCCGGGATTGCTGAAAGAGCCCAACGACCCCCACTCCATCCTGTCCACCGTCAGCCGGAGCGAGGTGGAGACATTGATCAAAAACGGGGTTATAGACGGCGGCATGCTGCCGAAAATTCAGGGCGCCCTGGATACCCTCGCGGCGGGAGTCGGCAAAGTCCATATTATTGACGGGCGTGTGCCGCATTCATTGTTGTTGGAAATATTCACAGACAAAGGCATCGGAACGGAGATAATTCTATGACTAAAAGCGAAGACACCCTGCAGTTGTTCGACCAGTATGTAATTCCTTCCTATAACCGGAAACCGATCGTGCTCGTCCGGGGCAAAGGCACGAAAGTATGGGACGCCGACGGCAAGGTGTACCTGGATTTTCTCGCCGGTATCGCCGTGACCGGAGTCGGCCACAGCCACCCGGCAATTATCGAGGCCATTCAGCGTCAAGCGGAACAACTGATTCATATCTCCAACCTGTACTACAATGAGAATCAGGGACTGCTGGCCAAAACTCTGGCCGAACTGGCTCTTAATGGCAAGTGCTTCTTCTGTAATTCCGGCGCCGAAGCCAATGAAGCGTTAATCAAGCTGGCCCGGCTCTGGGGTCATGACCGTAACCGCTTTGAAATTATAAGCATGCGGAATTCCTTCCATGGCCGCACGCTGGCAACCCTGGCTGCCACCGGACAAACCAAAATCCAGGCTGGCTTTGAACCGTTGCCACCCGGCTTCGTTTATGCCGATTTCAACAACCTGGATTCCGTTAAGGCGGTAATCACGGATAAAACAGCCGCCGTAATCGTCGAAGCCATCCAGGGCGAAGGCGGGATTATTCCGGCCCAGCCCGAATTTATGCAGGGCCTGCGCGAGTTGTGCAATGAGCGGGATATCCTGATGCTGTGCGATGAAGTCCAATGCGGCATGGGACGCACGGGGCAATGGTTCGCGTTCCAAGCCTATGATGTGAAGCCGGACGCTTTTTCACTCGCCAAGTCATTGGCTGACGGCTATCCCATGGGAGCCATAGTCACCGGCCCCAAATTGGCGGACGTGTTCCAGCCCGGCAAGCATGCCAGCACGTTCGGCGGGTCGCCGCTGGCGTGCGCCACGGCCCTGGCCATGATCCGGATCATCCGGGAGGAAGGCTTGCTGCAGCATGCGACCCAGATGGGCGACCGGTTCAAGAAGGGACTGCAGGTACTCGTGGAAAAATATAACCCGTACTTGGTTGAAGCCCGCGGCATGGGACTCATGCTCGGCCTGATTCTCAATCAGTCGGCTAAGGATCTCGAGACCAAGCTGATGGATATCGGTTTGTTGTCTCTGGCAACGGCGGAAAATGTCCTCCGTTTTCTGCCGCCGCTCAATGTCAAAGAAAACGAGGTGGATGAAGCGCTCGACATCCTTGATGACTGCTGTGCCGAACTCACCGGCGCCTCCAATCAGGAAGAGACAGATGCCGAGCCGGAGCCTGTGGAAACGCCGGTTTCTTCGGACACGGCGGATGCCGCCGCGCCGGAGCCGGCCCAGGCGGCAGAGCCCCCGGCCGCGCCCAAGGTTTCGGCAGAACAGGCTGCTCAACCTTAAAGGTGTTAAGTTTTAGGTCTGAGATTTTAAGTTGACTATCATGCTCTTGCCTAACACATAAAACCTAATACTTTCCACTATTGGCGGATCCGCCTCGAGCGGAAAAACTTATTTCTGTCTTTTTGGTGATTATGCCCGGCACAGTAAATTTAAATGTCGTTTATTTGCCTGCAACGGCAATTCGCCGTGCCGTCCGCCGTTTTCCGACACCGTTTTTCATTTACGATGAAAAACGGGTGCGGGCAAACTGTCGCAGTTTCCGGAATGCGTTCCAAAAATATTTTTCTTCCTTCGAGCCGCTTTATGCCGTCAAGGCCAATACAAATCCCGCCCTGCTGAAGATTATCTTTGCGGAGGGCTTTGGCGCCGACGCGTCCAGTGAAGCCGAGGCCTGGATCACACGGCAACTGGGCGGACACGGCACCTACACCGGTAACTATACGACACAAGACGAATTCCGGTTCGTCCTCAACATCGGCGGGTTCCGGCTGAATCTGGACGATATCAGCATGCTGCCCACGATTCGCCGGCTGGGCGCGCCCGCTTTCCTGTCGTTCCGCATCAATCCCGGTCTCAGCCAGGGAGCCATGAAAAGTCTGTTCCTGGCCGGACCGAACGCCAAATACGGCCTGCCGCTGCGGGATGTTGTGGCCGCGTACCGGCGCGCGCGCGCCCTGGGAGTCAAGCGGTTCGGTATTCACGCAATGACCGGCAGTAACGTGCTGGATGAATCTTACTTTGCGCTGGTTGCCGAAAAACTGCTTAAAATTATGGCGCGGGTGAAACAGGAAACAGGCATTATTATCGAGCGCCTCAACATCGGCGGCGGCTTCGGCGTTCCCTATCGGCCTGCAGAGAAAAGTCTCAACCTGGAAACCGTCGCCCGCAAAGTCCGCGCGGTATTTGACCGGCAATGCGCCCGTTATGATATTCCGGAACCGATCCTGATGGCGGAGCCCGGCCGCTGGATTATGGCCGATACGGGCTGGCTCATCGGCCAGGTCCACGTCATCAAGGACAGCCACAAAACATTTGTCGGTATTGACGCGGGCATGAATGACCTGCCCCGGCCGGCTATTTATGATGCCTATCACCACATATCGGTGCTGGGAAAACCACCGCGCGGACCCGGGAAAAAAGTGAATATCGTCGGACGTTTGTGTGAAAATAATGACCAGTTTGCCATGGACCGGATGCTCCCGGCCATCCGGGTGGGCGATTTCCTGGTCATTCACAACGCGGGCGCCCATGCTTTTGCCATGGGACACAACTATAATAACCGGCTCCGCAGTGCCGAGTACCTGATCACCCGCAACGGGGCACTGCGTCGTATCCGCCGGGCGGAAACCATCGCGGATATATTCCGCACCAGCGGCATCAAACCGCGCCTCAAGACTTGAAAGTTCGGTATCCATGCTCGCCCGGAAAAAATAATCCCGTACTCCTACCCCTCCCATAATTGTTGGCATACAAAAAAACGATGTTTTTTACCTTGACGATAGACCATCAACCGATTACTGATACATAAACACGACACCGATTTTCTAAAGGAATACCAGTATGTTTGCAGGCGCTTATACAGCTATCGTCACACCCTATACTGCCGGCAATGGCGTGGATTACTCCCAGTTCAAGGCTCTGATCGAACGTCAGATTCAAGGGGGCATGGATGGAATCGTACCGGTGGGAACAACCGGCGAATCCCCCACGCTGGATGTCGCTGAGCATAAAAAAGTGCTGGAAACAGCCGTGGCAACCTGCCACGGTCGCATTAAAGTCATTGCCGGTACCGGCGCTAACTCCACCAGCGAAGCCGTCGAACTGACCCGGTTTGCCAAGGGGGTCGGTGTGGACGGCACACTCCAGGTAACGCCATATTATAACAAGCCCAATCAGGAAGGTCTCTACCGTCATTTCAGCATGGTGGCCGATCTCGGGTTGCCGGTAGTACTGTACAACATTCCCGGGCGTTCGGGCCTGGAGATCGCCCTGGATACCGTCGTTAAACTGGCCGCTCACCCGCAGATTGCGGCTATCAAAGAAGCCGCCGGCAGTGTCAGCCGGGTCAGCCGGATATTGGACGCCTGTGATCTCTGCGTGCTTTCCGGTGATGACCCGTTGACCCTGCCCATGATGATCGTCGGCGGCCAAGGCGTGATCAGCGTGGCCTCAAACGTGATTCCACAACCCGTGGCGGAAATGGTCCACACTGCCCTGAACGGCGACTGGGCCAGGGCATCGCAATTGCACCGGACGTATTTCCGCCTGTTCACCGCCATGTTCCTGGATACAAACCCCATCCCGGTGAAAGCCGCTCTGGCCATGATGGGCCTGATCAAAGAGATTTATCGCCTGCCGCTGTGTTCGCCCAGCCAGGCGGTTAAAACCCAGCTGGCGGAATGTCTGCAATCATTCGGTTTAATATAAGGCATAGCATGATTAAAATTGCCATTCTGGGAGCAGCGGGACGAATGGGACAGGCGTTGATCCGCTGTGCCAGTCAGATCGAAGGACTCCGCGTGGCGGAGGCCGTGGATGCGAAGCAGTGTCCCTTGCTGGGCAAAGACGCCGGCATTATTGCCGGCATTGCCGATATCGGCGTCCTGTTGAGCGCCGACGCGCGGAAAGCGGCGCACACGGCGGACGTGCTGGTAGACTTCAGCTTTCCTTCCGCCACGGTCCAGCATGCTTTGCTGGCCGCCGAACTGAAAAAACCCATGATCATCGGGACTACGGGCTTGAACGAAAATGAAAGCGGGAGCGTGACAAAAGCGTCGTCAAAAATCCCCATCGTTTGGTCTCCGAATATGAGCCTGGGAGTCAATCTGTTGTTTGCGATTGTCGAACAGACGGCCCGGCGGCTGGCCTCCTATAACATGGAAATCATCGAAACACATCACCATCATAAAAAAGACGCGCCCAGCGGCACGGCGCTGCACCTGGCCGAGTTGGCGGCAACGGCGCGCGGCCTGGCGGTAAACGCCGTAGTCACGCATGGACGCCACGGTATGGTGGGCGAACGGCCCGCCGGTCAAATCGGTATTCATTCGCTTCGGGCGGGCGATGTCGTGGGTGAACATACCGTGATGTTCGCGGCCAACGGCGAACGCCTGGAACTGACCCATCGCGCCGGCAATCGGGATTGCTTTGCCATGGGCGCCCTGCGCGCCGCGGAATGGATCATGGGACGCAAACCCGGATTATACACCATGCAAAACGTTTTAGAGATCGGTAGTTAGTATGATTATTCATCTGCCACTAAGACACCAAGGCACAAAGTATTCTTGGATAATATGTAAAGGTATAAAATCTTTTCCATTTTGATTTTTTGCCTCAAGAAGCATGTCGACATTATTTGTTTTTTTAGTTCTTCTTAGTGCCTTAGAGCCTTCGTGGCGAATAATTCAGGTTAATATCCATGGAAATCGGTCTTAGTCTTGGCGCCAATATGGAAGATCGGCTCGCTTATCTGGTTCAGGCGAAACAACAGATATTGGCCCTGCCCGGTGTTAACCTGGCGGCCCAATCCCCTGTTTATGAAACCGAGCCGGTGGATGTCCCGGCCGAATTCCAGCACTGTTCATTCCTGAACAGTGTGCTCATTATCAAAACCCTGATTTCCATTCACCAGTTGATGCGGATGTTCATGTTCATTGAACAAAAGATCGGGCGGATTCCCAGTTCAGTGCCCAATACACCGCGTCACGTGGATATTGATATCATCTATGCCGATCAGCTTCGTATTGAGGAAGACCATATTATCATCCCCCACCCGCGCTGGGCCCTCCGGCGTTTTGTCGTTCAACCCCTGAGCGATGTCCGTCCGGAATTGCAAATCCCCGGCCAATCCGCTACAGTCAGCAGTGTTCTGGCTCAACTGCAGGATTCAAGCCAGGTTGTCCTGTTCACTAAAACCTGGTAGGAGAACCAGCATCATGACGACCACGAAATGGACCGCCGGCCGGATCCGGGCCATGAAGGGCCATGAAAAAATCGCCTGCCTGACGGCTTATGATTTCGCCACCGCGCGCATCCTGGATGCAACCGGAATCCCGCTCATCCTCGTCGGCGATTCCCTGGCCATGGCCATGCTGGGATACGAAACCACCCTGCCGGTCACAATGGAGGCGATGCTTCATCATACCGCGGCAGTGACACGCGGCATTAACGGCGCCCTGGTTGTGGCTGATATGCCGTTCATGTCTTATCAGGTCTCCGTCGCGCAGGCGCTTGAAAATGCCGGTCGGTTTATCAAGACCGCCGGCGCCGGCGCCGTGAAAATCGAGGGCGGCCGCTTCCGGGCCCCAACGGTCAAAGCGCTGACTGAAAACGGGATTCCCGTTCTGGCCCATATCGGGCTGACCCCGCAAAGTATTCATGCCCTGGGCGGCTACAAAGTACAGGGCCGCCAGCCGGCGGAGGCTCAGCAACTGGTTGAAGACGCCCGGGGTCTGGAAGAGGCCGGCGCCTTTGCCGTCGTCCTGGAATGTCTGCCGCCGGCGCTGGGCAAGGAAATCACCGCGGCCATCGGTATTCCCACCATCGGGATCGGCGCCGGACCTCATTGCGACGGACAAATCCTGGTAACCCATGACCTGCTGGGCATTGTCGGCGAGGTGACTCCGAAATTCGTCAAGCGTTACGCCGATATGGGAGCGGCCATGCAACAGGCATTCACGGAATACAAAAATGACGTGGAACAGGGCCGCTTCCCCGGTCCGGAACATTGTTATTAAATTTTTCCGCCGGCAACTCCATGTTTTTTCGATGGTTATGCGCATAATGACTTCGTTTTCAAGTTGATCCGTTATTTCCGGCGGAAAAATTTAATTATCCATGGATATCATCACCTCACCCGGACAAATGCAGGCCGCCGCACTGGCCTGGCAACGGGCCGGCCGGCCCATCAGCCTGGTGCCCACCATGGGATTCCTGCATGCCGGGCATCTTTCCCTGGTCACGCTGGCTCGCAAGGCCATTGCCAAGCCCCCCTCGCCCTCCGGCTCGTCACGCCAACCTGTCCACCATAGCTCAGAAAGCGACGGTGGAAACGGTTTCGCGGAGGGGGAAGCCTTGACCAAAGAGGACCGGCCCATCGTGGTCCTCAGTATTTTTGTCAATCCCACCCAGTTCGGACCCCATGAGGATTTCGATAAATATCCCCGGAACTTCGAGAACGACCGCCGACTGTGTGAACAGAACAGCGTGGATATCCTTTTCGGCCCTTCCGCGGAATCCATGTATTGCCATGGCCATACGGTCTTCGTGGATGAGACCACCATGTCCCATGGATTGTGCGGAGCATCGCGGCCGGGACATTTCCGGGGGGTGCTGACTGTCGTGGCCAAGCTGTTCCACCTGATCCTGCCGGATGTGGCCGTTTTCGGACAGAAGGATGCCCAGCAGGCCCGCCTCATTCGACAAATGGTGCGTGACCTCAATCTTCCCATCCGGATCATCTTCGGTCCCATCATTCGTGAGCCTGACGGCCTGGCCATGAGTTCCCGCAATACCTATCTTTTACCAACGGAACGGCATGACGCCCTCTGCATGGTTCAATCCCTGCAATTGGCCAGGAATCTTTATCAACAAGGCGAACGCCACGCCCAGTCCATCGTCGCCGCCATGACCCGGCTGATTAGCCAAGTGTCCTCGGCGAACATTGACTACATCCATGTTGTGGATGAGGCGACATTACAGCCGGTCAATGTTATGGACGGCAACGTCCTGATCGCCCTGGCCGTGCGTATCGGAAAAACCCGCCTGATTGACAACCTCATACTCCCGGACGACCGGCTGTCTCAAGTGCCGTCCTGAGACTTGTCGTTGAGACTGTCGACCCATACGGACGCGACCTGCCCGCCCGCAACACTGCGTGTAACGCTGTGGGCAGGCAGTGTTACAACATTGCAGCAATGGATAGCGGCCATGTTCAAGACCACCGACTCGCATAGGTCGAGTTCCTTCTTCGTTCGCTCAATCATTTTGCCGGTGGTTCCAATGTTAGCTCAATAAGTCATAACTACTCAGGAGTCAGAATTCAGAATTCAGGAGTCAGAATGAGGGCGCCGGCA
>CAYQNY010000033.1:0-22161 GCA_964418925.1 uncultured Verrucomicrobiota bacterium | reverse complement strand
TGGGCTTCAATCAAAGCCAGGTTCTGATAACGGGAATCCACCGAGACCACCAGGCGGGGAACATTCCCTGCTCCCGCCGATTCCGGCAGACATCCAAAAGCGCGCCAGCGCGCCTCGATGCTTTCCCATTCCAAGCCGGCCAGACAGCGCGGGCAGGCGGCCGCCACGGCCAGTGCCAGGATCGGCAGGAGCAGGCAACGCCGCGCCGCCGCGCGCGGCGCGGCGACGGCCGCACCGACCAGGGCAACCAGACTCGCCACGGCCAGCGTCGCCCACGGCGTCAGCCACAGCACAAAGGCAAACGTGAACGCTCCGCCACCGAGCATACTGCCCAGAGATTCCACGGCATACAAGCGGCCGACAGCCCGGGACCCACCGGCCCCGGCCAGATGACAGGCGCACGGAAAAATGATACCGATGCTCAATCCGGTGGGCAGTAGCAGCAGGATCGTGCCGGCCAGCATGGCATCGAAAGACACATATTCCCCGTAGGGAACATGCAGTACGGACCGGATACTCCGGATCAGGAAAACCTGCGCCGGCAACACCACGGCCAGGAGAATGAGCAAGACCACCAGACACCACTGCCATGGAAATGCCGACCAACGCCGCAAGAGAGGCCGGACAATCAGAGACCCCGCGCCGATGACCACCAGCCAGGCGCTCAACATGGTACCGATGGTCAGCTCATTACCGTAAAACGCCACCAACAGTTCCCGCAACAGGAGAATCTGCGCAAGCATGGCATATACCCCCGCGCAGAACATCATGATGAGCAGCCGGAGCGCGGGCCGGGGCAAACCGCTGACATCATGGGCAGTCATGTTCATGGAAAAAAATATTTGACGTTATTCGACGAGGATTAACGTTCAACATTCAACCATCATCTTGAAACTTAATCCGCCATAAGGCGGACAAGTGTTTACTCGCTGCAAGCGAGTTGAGCGTTTAAAGTTGAACGTTGAAAGTTATCCGGCAGCAAAGTCATCTTTGATTCTTCCCGCAGGATAAGGTCCTTGATTTGCACCTGGGGATGGTGATAGCGCTTCCTTTTCTTTGTCACCTTGCCGTACTGAATCGCCGTCTCCGGACACCATTGCAGGCAGGCCATGCACTGTTCACAATGATGCAGCCAGGTCGGTTTATTATCCACCAGCCGGATATTTGCCAGGATAACAGAATTACTAAGATCAGGTATTTTCTACTCTGATATCCTGATCATCCTGTCCATGCCATAGGCAGATCCGCCCAGGTGGAAAATCCTGTCAAAAAAGTCTGCGCTATCCTATTCCTTGCCGACGCCCATGGTAATGACAACGCTTTCAAAGACCTGGAAGCGGGCGCCTTGTTTCCAGGCATCCGACGGCAGGCCCGCTTTCCGGCTGAGGTACGAAAGCGTCTCTTCCCTGGTCCAGCCCTGCTCCACGGCAACCTCCGGAAGAAATACGGCCCGATGCATGCCCTTTCCCATGATAATCCCCTGCTGGCCCAGCTTGAATTCGTCAATTGCCGCGATGTCCCGGATCGGACTCAGGATGGAGACATCGATTTCCAGCCGGGGTAGTTCCACCGGCTGAACCGGCGGGAACCGGGGGTCCTGCATGGCCGCGTTGATCGCGTTATGGTGCACTGATTGATACAGTGGTTCCACCGGCGTCAGGGAACCAATACAACCTCTAAGTTCTCCCTTGATCTTCAGCGTCACGAAGGTTGCCGTTCGGACTTTCAACTTAGGCGTCAGGGTGTACGACTCGATGGAAAAGGTTCCTTTTTTCTTATTCACGCACCAGTCCAGCGTGTCCCGGGCAATGGTAAACAGGATTTGCTTTTCATCGTCCGAAAGCCCCGGTGTCCAAACACCGCTTTGATGTTCCTTCATAGTGACCTCCTTTATCATTGCAGCCGGCGGTACGGATTGAGCCGGAGACACGTTCGTCCCCACGCCCGGCTCCCCGCAGACACCGGCCATACTCCACACCAGGCACATTCCGACTATCATCTCCTGACATATTATCTTCATACCGCGCTTATCTCCGTTTCCGGCTGGCCCGATCCAGGATATCCCGTTCCTGGCGGCTCAGATGGTCCAACCCCCACTTGGCAATTTTTTCCAGGATAGTGTTGATTTCCTCCTGGGAAGGCTCATTTTCATCCTTCCATTCGGCCGGCGATGAAATCACCTTAAACTTCCGGCGGTGCCAGCGCCAATACAGATTGTTAATCCATTTACGGGGATTCCATAACGGCGCGGACAAACCGCGCTTAAACATAAATTGGATATAACCATATCCCGCCAGGCCGCCGACCAGATGCGCGGTATAGGCAATGTGACCCGGCTGACTCATCATTGCCAGCAGGGTAAACAAGCCCAGCCCGATCGCCAGTGTCCGCGCCCGCATTGTCACCGGCAGGATAAAAAACACCAGCAGTGTGACCGGTCGGTCCGGAAACAATGCGGCAAAAGCACCCAGGATTCCGAAAATGGCGCCGGACGCACCCAGGCAAATGCCGCCCTGATTACCAGTCAGCAGGAGCCAGCCGACCCCGCCGAGAATGCCGCTGATCAGATACAACGCGATAAACCGGCGGGTGCCCAGGACGCGTTCCGTTTCCGGTCCGAAGAAAAACAGGCCCAGCATATTGAGGAGAATATGCCATATCCCGCCATGCAGGAACATATACGTCACCAACTGCCAGAGAAACAGGTGCCGGATGCCCGCCGAACTCAGGCTGAACAGGAGCGTAAACCAGGAACCCGCGGCAAGCTGGGAAATCCACTGCAGGACAAACACGCCCCCGTTGGCAATCAGAAGAAAACGGACGGCCGGCGTCAGCATGCCGCCCGGTGACCTGGAATATGGAGAATATGCCATAACACGGTTATTCTAGCCGTTTTGATTCCCAAAAAACAAACATTCTTTCAGACAAAATTGCTTACCAGCAGCAAGACGCCCGCTTATAATTTTATTGGCGATTGAAATTAACAGAACAGATCGACTCGCCAGGAAATAATCCTGAAAGTCTGTTTTTGACGGATGCGTCTTGTTACTTGTTTTTTCTGAAACCTTATGGAAGGATAGCAAATCAGGAGACTTATCATGCAAGAACTTTTTAAGCCTGACTGTGTCAACTATATTTTACGGACATATCTTCCAACCTGGAATTACCGGACGCGCATTGAGGAAATAGTCCGGTTCTGCCATGAAACCGGCACCAAACATGTCATGTTGTTCACGGATGCCCAGCATATGGTCTGGAACCAGTTGACCTTGGAAGAAGCCCGGCGTGAAGCGGCGAATATTGCCAAGGCCAAAAACCGCCTGGCGGAAGAAAAAATCCGGCTTGGGATCAATTCCAGTTACAACATGGCCGCATCACGCTGGGACCACCGCAAGCATAATGATTACGATTTCTGGGCAACCTACACGGATGGCACCTGCGAGTTTCGCACTCCCTGCCTGCTGGACCCAAAACTGGAGGTCTACCTGCGTCAATACTATGCCATTCTGGCGGAAGTCGATCCCGATTACATTTTCATTGACGATGATCACCGGTATATACTGCTGGGGCAAAGAAACACCTGGGGCTGTTTCTGTGATCTCCATCTTAAACGATTCAGCGAAATCACCGGAATAGACTGGACCCGCGAGCGTCTTAATGCCTCCCTGCGGAGTGACTGTAAAATTCGCAGTCAGTGGATTGATTTCCTGGGAAGCCGCCTAGTGGAAATCGGCGAAATTATCAGCAAATCAGTCCACGCTGTCAATCCCGGGATTGAAGTTGGCATGATGGTTCCCTGCGTTCATTCATTGCCGCTGATGGGGCATACAATAAAAAATGTGATCAAGGCTTTCAACCCCGTCAATAAACCGCTGGTTCGTCCGTGTATCGGTCCTTACTCAGATCATAATCGCCGCCAGATCATTGCCGGGCTTTTTTACCTGGAATACATTGGTCATCTGCTTGGAGACGAGGCAACGTATACCCCCGAAATTGAGACCGCTCCGTTCAGCCGTTTTTCCAAGAGCATGACGGTGGTCCGGTTCCATATTACCATGGCGTTATTGAACCGGATGAATAATCCTGCCATTTCTCTTTGCGGTTATGTTGGTAATTCACCCTTTTTTGAACCGGCTTACGTTGACTTGTTAAAGAATAACCGGAATTATTTTGAGACGGTCCGCCGGTCGGCGCCTGAACGCGGAACGCGGAAAGGCATCCAGTTTCTCTGGGATTTTAATGCTCCAAAGGCGGTCCCGTATCCTGTTCATAACGTCAATGACCTTTACTGGCCGTCATTTGTCCTGCATGATATTCTTGGGAACACCGGGTTTTCCTGCACCTATGATGAATCTCCGGTGCGGTTCCTTGCCGGCGACAGCGCCTATTCACTCCCGGAAACCCGGATATCAGAAATGCTCAGGGCCGGACTGATCCTTGATGCGGGAGCGGCCAAGGCCTTGGCGGCGCGCGGATTTTCCGAACTGATCGGTTGTTCACCCGGCGGACCTCTTGCAGGTTTCGGCGCGGAAGAATGCGGCCATGAAGTCTATTGCGGTCAATATGCCGGGACTTATATTCCCCTGAAGGGAGCGCCGTTAGATAGTGTTTTCACCTTGAATCCGGTTACGGACGCCAATGAAATCTCCCGGATTGTTGACCATAACCGTCAGAAAATCAGTTCCGGGGTCGTTTTATTTGAAAACAAGCTGGGCGGGAAGATTGCCGTTCTTCCCTATAAAATCGGTCCGATGGATCCCGATTTGAGGCATTTCGTCTGTTATCAGCGGCAATATATGTTCAAACAAATATTTCAATGGATGGATTCAAGCGTTATGCCGGTTTGGGTGGAAAAGCCGGCGGACTTTGCCGTCCAGTGCTGGGACAACGGGGAGCGATTGACCAGCTGTATTACCAATCTTTCCTATGACATTGCGGACGAAATTACCCTCTGTATCCATGCGGATAACGTGTCAATTAAAAATGTTTCATTCATCGCCGATAACGGTGAACTATCTTCCCTGGCAGAACGGATAGAAGACCATTCAACGCCGTCCGGAACAAGCTGGCAAATCAGAGGGATGTTTCCCATATTTAAACCTTTTATAATGATCGTTGCGCATTAGTGTCCGGTTAACAGTAATCATCAGAAGGAAAAGTAATAATTAATCAGTATAAGTGGTTTCAAAAGCGCAGTTGGGAATGTTCATTCATTTTGGGATCTACTCCCTGCCGGGGCGCGGGAAATGGGTTATGTATCAGGAAAATATTCCCGTAAAAGAATATAATAAATTAGCCGGGCAGTTTCATCCGCGCCGGAACTGTGCGGAAAAATGGGCGGCATTAGCCAAAGAAGCCGGGATAAAATACATGGTACTCACCACGAGGCATCATGACGGTTTTGTAATGGAACGGTAATAGTGTGCGGGCATGGTTATGACACCTCGCGAACGAGCGCCAGCCTGTCTGCGGCGTGAAAAGCCGAATGTTGATGGCGTGGCCTTGCTTGCTTATCTTGGGTAGCCAACCGGCATAATGTAAAGCGGTTCATGTTCTGCCGGCAGATTGAGCACCGCCGCAACCCTGGAATCATCGAAAGCGCCAACCATGCATGAACCAAGGCCCAGGGCTTCCGCCTGCAGGTGGACATTCTCGCCAACATGCCCCACCTCCATATACACGTACCTCATCCCTCGTTTCCCGTATCTGCCGGTGGTTCGGGGGTAATTCGCCGTTAAAACCATGACCAGCGGCGCCTGGGCTACAAAGTTCTGACCTAATGCCGCCGCCGCCAGAGGCTTACGCCGGTCTCCCGCCAGCAGAAACATAAGCGCGTGTTCCTCAGGCAGGTAGCGGTAAACGCCGGCCGGAACATCACCGCAAGTTTTTGCACCGACAACCACATAAAGGTCCAAGGGATAAGTTGCGCCGGCTGAAGGCGCGGCCCGTTTATGCCCGTCGGCATCGGTTATGCCCTGCGCGCACCATGCCATCTGGGATAACTGTTCTTTGGTGAGAGATCGGTCGGCAAAACTCCGCTCCGAACGCCTCTGCTTAATGGTTTCCTCTACCGAGACTGTGCCTTTGTAATCAGGTTCAGACAATTTTATCTTTTTCATGTTGCTGTCCTTTCCGCCGGCCCGGTTGATATACCCGAAGAATACCGCCATGGGAACCATTATCATCACAGAAAGCTGGATCCATTTCATCATTGCCCATCTCCTTTGTTGTCACCTTGCCGCGGACATCTCAGCAATCATACTATATGAGGAATGAACTGCCAGAACAAAAGCCAAGCATAATGCCTCAGTTATATGGTGGTAAAACCTGTAGCGCGCCACGGTGTGGCGCGTTTTGCCGCACACCGTGCGGCACTACAACAAGATGCCCCCAAAATAACTGAGAGGTTACAGCAAAGCCTTTATCCCGATTGCATTTCAGTTCGGCTTTTGGTATTCTATAGTATTGAGTTGGTGTGGAAATTAAGCCATGATAGCACAAATAGCCATTTTTATGCGGTTCTGTGTATATTTTTTAGTGATGATCAGCTGCCTGCCATGGTGCGCACATGGCGATGGCACCATCGCCATCCAGGTGTCACCATCCAATGGCTCGTGGTCCTTGCCATTGTATCCGCCTGCTTATTCCAATGCAACCAGCGGCATAGGGAATTTAGCGACCGTAACGGCGCCAACCGGCACTTATAGCGTTGCCTTCGGCTCACTAACCAACTATTGGACACCCGCGGCTCAGACCAACACGATCGTCTCCAACGAACTGGCAACCTTCACCGGTTATTATATCCGCGTGGGATCCATCGCCATCCAGGTCTCGCCCACCAATGGTTCCTGGCAACTAAAAGCCTTTCCCGCCAACTATCAGGGGCCTACCAACGGCACCGGCAATCTGGACGCGACCGAAGCGCCAACCGGCACTTATAGCGCTGCTTTTGGACTGCTGACGGGATATCGGGCGCCGGCGCCGCAAACCAATGCGGTGATCTCCAATGAGCTTGTCACGTTATCAGGTATCTACATTCAAAACCTGGCGCCATTGGACTTTGACGGCGACCGGCGCACCGATGCCGCTGTCTTCAACCCTGACACGGGATACTGGTCTATCCTGCTCAGCGGCAATAACAGTCTGCTTTACGGCCAGCTCGGCTGGAATGAAACACGCCCTGTTCCGGGCGACTATGACGGCGACCGGCGCGCCGATGCCGCCGTCTTTCACCGCCAGACCGGCATCTGGTACATCTTCCAAAGCGCAACCAGCAATCTTCTGACCGGCCAGCTCAGCTGGGGCGACGGTCATCCCGTTCCCGGCGACTACGATGGGGACCAGCGCACTGATGCCGCCGTTTTCGACCGCAATACCGGCGACTGGCTGATCTTCCAAAGTTCCGTCGGCCACGCAATCGTCGGCCAGTTCGGGTGGGGCAACGCCCGGCCCGTTCCCGGCGACTATGACGGCGACGGCCGCACCGATATCGCCTTTTATGATCGCGACACCGGCAACTGGCACATCTTCCAAAGCTCAACCAGCAATACGGTGTCATGTAATCTCGGCCAGAATGATGCCCGGCCGGCACCCGGCGATTATAACGGCGATGGCCGCACCGATGTGGCCATGTATTACCGGGCCTTCGGCCTGTGGTACATCATGAACACTAATGGAACTCTGGATTCATTCCAGTTCGGATGGAATGAGGCGCGCGCCGCGCCCGGTGATTATGACGGCGACGGCTGTGTTGACGCGGCGGTCTATAACCGGCAGACAGGAACGTGGTATGCCCGGTCGAGCGCCACTGGTGAAACCCTGACCGGCCAGTTCGGTTCCAGCGCCACGGCCGCTTTGCCCAGCTTTGACAACGGCGGCATCGAGGGACTTGTTATGCTGGCGTTCGGCGACAGTATCACCTACGGCTCCGCGAGCAGCAGCGACGGACCGTCCACCGGTTACCCTGTTCTGTTGGAGCGGATCCTGGAGCCGGCCTTTGGCGGGCACTTCATCTCCATCAACGCGGGGAATCCCGGTGAAACCACCGAGGAAGCTCTGGGCCGGTTTGAAGCGACGCTGGTGGCCGCTGATCCGGATATCGTTTTACTGATGGAAGGCACCAATGACGAATTTTTCGGCGTTCCCTACGATCAGACAGAGGACAACCTGCGTTACATGGTATTCACTGCCCAGCGCCATGGCGTCCAAGTCGTCATCGCCACCATCCCGCCGGTCATCAGCAACCAATACCGGAACCGGAGCGGCCAGCAGGCGCGTATCCAGGCTTTTAACCCGAGAATATATCAAATCGCCGCCGACTACGGCATCCCGCTGGCCCTGGTCTATGAATCCATCACCGCTGTCCCCGGCTGGGAACAGAATCTGATGCACCAGCCCTCGGCCAACCATCCCAACGACGCCGGCTACCAGTTTGTCCGCGACGCTTTCTTTGATGCCGTTGCCGACGGCATCAACTATGGGCTGTTCTATTAATCTTTTTTCCTTTTTCCCGCCCGGCAAATCGGATATAAAATAACCTCAAAAGGGTATAGGAGCGTGCACGCGGATAAAGATTTATCAAGGAGGAACCATCATGGCCGACTGGTATTATCTGAAACATGGCGAGCAGAAAGGACCGGTCTCGAGTGAGTTTATTACCGAGCTGGCTAAAAGCGGACAGCTCCAGCGCACAGACCTGGTCTGGACAGAAGGCATGCAGGACTGGTTGCCGGCGGAAAGCGCACCGGATATCGCATTCCCCAGCGTCGTCCCCCCGCCCGGCAGTACGATCCCCGGCCAGCCGGCGGAAACTGTCCCTAATTACCTGGTTTGGTCCATCCTCAGTACGGTATTCTGCTGTCTGCCTGGCGGCATTGTGGCGATTATCTATTCCAGCAAGGTGAACACCGCCCTGGCCCTGAAGGATTATACCGGGGCTTGGGAAGCCTCCAAAAAAGCCAAGCTGTGGAATATTATCAGCCTGTGTGTCGGCCTGGTGTCCACGTTGATTTACATCATATTCACGCTGATTCCCCTACTGATGGGATTTACCCAAAAGGCCATGCCGGCATTCCAGTAACGCTATGAACGCGGCGCATTCCATTACGGTATCGGTTCAGGCGCGCCGGTGTTCCCTGGCGATATGCGCCATGGCATTACTGGCACTCGGGTTTCTATTCTTGGTCAATCCGGCCGCAACCGGATGGGTGCCACCTTGTCCATTGCATGCGCTGACAGGGCTGGAGTGCCCTGGGTGCGGCTCTCTACGCGCGCTTCACAGCATCCTCCACTTGCACGTGATGCAAGCGCTGGGCTATAATCCCATGACGTGCATGTGTCTGCCGTTTCTAGGATGCTGGTGGCTTTGGCACGCCGGACGCGCCATAACCGGCCGCACGGTTCCGGTTCCTTTTATCAGGCCGGCTTTGCTCTGGGTCATGGTGGCGATGATGTTTGTCTTTGGGATCGCCAGAAACATCCTGTGTTAACGCGGTCATTACGCGTTGCGCGCCGCATTAAATGAAGTTTTTGCCGGGCAAAATTTCTGATCTATCAAAGATTAAAAAAACACCTTGACTGCTTTTTCTCTTTTGATTATTCTTTTAAATAATCCGTGTGTTTTGCGCAGCAGAAAACGGAAGGTGCTTGGCGGGAAATCAGCCCCCGCGGCCGGCAAACACATCTATCAGCGATTATACCATGTCCATTAATCAAAGAACCTTGATTGCGGCAGGCGCCGCGTTAGAAAGGAGGTAGACACATGCCTTGGTTTATGGCTTAACCCAGGGCAAAACAAATTATCATCAGAGCATAAGAACAGATTGTGCAGTCAATCGAAAGAAAGGGAAATGTGATTATGAAAATTCGTCGTTATTTAGTGGCAGGTTTTGCGGGATTGCTTGCAATGGGAATGGTGTCCACTGGTTTTGCGGCGCCGTTCCAGCTTTCGCTGGTCACCCCGATTCAGATTATCAATGCGGATACCCCGGTCCATGGTTTGGCCATCAATCTGATTTTTGGCCTTAACTCGGAAGTCGTGGGCGCGGATATCGGTATCATTAACGCCGTCAGCGAAAATGACGCCGGTCTCATGCTCGGTGGCATTAACTATGTCGCCGGTGATGTGGTCGGTCTGCAGTATGGTTTTGTCAACTGGGTTGGCGGCAATATAGCCGGCATTCAGGAAAGTTTAATCAACTGGGCGGCCGGCGATATCATTGGCGGCCAGGCCGGCGCCATCAACCTGGTTGGCGGCAGTCTGAACGGTATCCAGTTCGGTTTGGCTAACTACATCGGCGGCGATGTCGGCGGCATACAGTTAAGCGCGATCAACGTGGCCGGCTTTATGGAAGGTTCCCAGTTGGGTCTGGTCAACTATGCGGTTGACACAACGGGCTTCCAGCTTGGCGCGATCAACTGGACCGGTACGCTTGATGGTCTGCAGATCGGCGTGCTGAACTTTGCCACCGGCAAGGAATTCTGGAAATTCATGCCCATCGTCAACGCGGGCTGGTAAAACAACAGATAAATCCGAATTTTGACGAAAAGTTCGGATGAGGTATTTAGTCAGAAGCCTCCAGCACGGCTCGAATTCTTCGAACCCCGGCGCTGGAGGCTTCTTCTTTCCGGATGCGCAACCGGCCCAGTGCGCGGGTATTGCCGACATGGGGGCCGCCGCAGACTTCCCTGGAAAACTCGCCGATCGAATAAACTTTTACCTGCTCCCCGTACTTAGCCGCGAAGAGCGCGGTGGCATTGGCGGCTTGCGCTTCCTCCAGGCTCATCACCTGCATTGTTATGGGCAGTTCTTTCCGGATCATCTCATTGACCAGCGTTTCGACTTTCTGAATTTCTTCCGGTGTCATTTTAGCAGGATGCGAAAAATCGAAGCGGAGCCGATCCGCGGTGATATTGGACCCCTTCTGTTTCACATGATCGCCCAGCACAATCTGCAGGCTCCGATGAAGCAGGTGTGTGGCCGTATGTAAACGGGTTGTCGCTTCTGAATTATCGGCCAGGCCGCCTTTGAATATCTTGGCAGCGCCCTGCCGCGATATTTCCTGGTGTTTGGCAAAGGCCTGGTCAAAGCCGGCCCGGTCAATGACAACACCCTGTTCTCCGCAGATTTCAGCCGTGAATTCCACGGGGAAACCGTAGGTATCATACAGACGAAAAGCAATCCGGCCGGCCAAGGCCTTCTGATTATGGGCTTTTATTTTCTCCAGGACTTTGTTCAATTCCTGCAGGCCCTGATTCAGTGTCTTTTCAAACTTCTCTTCCTCCGCCGGCAACTCACGCAAAATGCGCTCCCGGTGTTGATGCAGTTCCGGGTACATCGAGCCGTACTGCGCGATAATGCTTTCAGCAATCGACCGTGAGAATCCTACCACAAGCCCCAGGTTTTTCGCATACCGGACGGCACGGCGAATTAATCGCCGGAGCACATAGCCCTGGCCGAGGTTACCGGGTAAAACCCCTTGCTCATCGCCCAGGATAAAGACGGCACTGCGAAGATGATCAGCGACTACCCGCAGTGCCTGGGTGACCTGCCCGTCCACCGCCATCGGCTGGACTGATTTGGATTCGCCGGACTGAGCGGCGATCGTTTCCATGATCGGCGCGAACAGCTCAGTTTCATAGACGGAATTCTTGCCCTGCAGCATGGCAACGGTCCGCTCCACACCCATGCCGGTATCCACGTTATGCTGTTTCAGCGGGATAAAGGCGCCGGCCGGCGTTTTCTCATATTGCATAAACACGTCGTTCCAGATTTCGAAATACTTGCCACAGGAACAGCCCGGCCGGCAGGCCGGGCCGCAGGCCGGCTGGCCCCGGTCAATGAACATTTCAGTATCAGGTCCGCAGGGTCCGGTGCGGCCGGCCGGGCCCCACCAGTTATCCTCCACGGGCAGAAATAGAATCCGCGCTTCGGGAATACCCATTTTTTTCCAGATCCGGAAGGATTCCTGATCCGCGTCGACCTTCTCGTTGCCTTGAAAGACAGTGACATAAAGACAATCCGGCGAAAACTCAAGAGCGGCCGGGGAAGTCAGGAATTCATATGACCAGGCAATCGTCTGTTCCTTGAAATAATCACCCAGCGACCAGCTCCCCAGCATTTCGAAAAAAGTCAAGTGAGTGGCATCGCCCACGGCATCAATATCGCCGGTCCGAATACATTTCTGTACGTTGCAGAGACGTTTTCCGGCCGGATGGGGTTCGCCCAGCAGATTCGGCACCAGCGGATGCATGCCCGCTGTCGTGAACAGTACGGAGGGATCATTCTGAGGCATGAGCGAACTGCCGGAAATCAACGCGTGCCCGCGCTGTTGAAAAAAATTGAAAAACATCTCCCGCAATTCGCGAGCGGTTATAGAACGATTCATGGGTGGATACATCCTTTTTGATTCTGTTCAAAAACCCGCCCGGTGAGGGCAACGGACCTACAAAATGATCGCCCTGCATTTGCAGGGCGATGACGGCCCTGTGGGTGGATTATTCGCGACTGATCGCGAATAATCCAGGTTAGAAGAAGAAACTACAACGGCGTTTCTTTTATCTTCGCCCTGATCTTATCAAGTATCTTCTTCTGCAGCGCGATGTTGGTTTTGAGCAGACCAACAACAGTGTCACGGCCCTGCCCCAACTGCTCGCCTTCAAAAGATAGCCATGATCCGCGCTTATCGATCAGGTTATACTGCAGCGCCGCATCCACGATGGATCCGGTCCAGGAAATGCCCTCGGCATAGAAAATGTCAAACTCGGCTTCCATGAAGGGCGGCGCCACCTTGTTCTTGACCACCTTCACCTTGGTGCGATTACCGATGACATGGCCGGTCGGATCCTTGATCAGACCGATTTTACGGATATCCAAACGGACTGACGCGTAAAATTTCAAGGCCTTGCCACCGGGCGTAGTCTCCGGATTGCCGAACATGATCCCGATTTTTTCCCGCAGCTGATTGGTGAAAATACAGCAGGTCTTCGAGCTGGAAATGATGGCAGTCAGCTTGCGCATGGCCTGGGACATGAGCCGCGCCTGCAAGCCCATCTGGGCATCGCCCATATCTCCCTCGATCTCCGCCCGGGGAGTCAGGGCCGCCACCGAATCCACAACCACAATATCCATGGCATTACTACGGATGAGTTTTTCCGCGATCGTCAGAGCTTCTTCCCCGGACGACGGCTGGGAAACCAGCAGATCATCCAGGTTCACGCCAATTTTTTTGGCATAGAGCGAGTCCATCGCGTGTTCGGCGTCAATGAAGGCGGCAACGCCGCCCGTTTTCTGCGCATTGGCGATCACATGCAGGACCAAGGTGGTTTTGCCTGATGATTCGGGGCCGTAAATTTCAGTAACCCGCCCCCGCGGCAGGCCGCCCACGCCCAGGGCGAGATCCAGGGAAAACGCGCCGGTGGAGATGCTGGGCACGGCCACTTTGGCTTCCGTGTCACCCAGGCGCATGATGGCGCCCTCGCCAAATTCCTTCTGAATCTGGGCCAGCACGGTATTGATAATCTCTCTATTTTCCTGGATATCTTCCGATTTGGTCGGTTTGGAGGCCATAAGTATTCTTCCTTGTGTTATGATTTTTTCTTTGAAGAAATCACTGTCTTATATTCAACATATTCCGGCAGGAATTATCCGTCGTCCCGGCGACATTGTCCAATGTTTTTTTTCAAATCTGGACGGGTTATTCCCGTGCATATCCTTCCGGATGAGCACGGTGCCAATCCCAGGCAGTGCGCACAATATCATCGATTCGACTCCGTTCCGGCGTCCAGCCCAACACTTGCCGAGCCTTGCCGGCATCGGCCACCAGCCGGGCAGGATCACCGGGACGCCGGGGAGAAAACGCGACCGGGATCGGATGCCCCGTAATCCGGCGCGCGGCCTCAATCACCTGCAGGACAGAACACCCATCACCGGTACCAAGATTCAGCGCGCCACAAAACGGGTTTTTCAAAGCCATCAGATGGGCCCGGGCCAGATCATGGATGTGAATATAATCGCGGATACAGGTGCCATCCGGCGTGGCGTAATCCCTGCCAAACACCGCCACGGTATTACGCTGACCCAGCGCCACCTTCAGCACGTTGGGGATAAGATGGGTTTCGGGATTGTGATCCTCGCCATATTGCGGCGACGCGCCACAGGCGTTGAAATACCGCAGGAACACCGGTTGAAAATCCTTCAGCTGCTGATACCAGCCCAGGATTTTCTCGAACATCAGCTTGGATTCGCCGTAGGGATTCGTCGGATGCTGGGTCAACGCTTCGGTAATCGGCGACCGCTCCGGCTGGCCATAAGTGGCGCACGTGGACGAAAATACGATCCTTGTAACTCCCGCTTTTAACATGGCTTCAGCCAGATTAACGCCGCCGCGGACATTGTTGCCGAAATATGAGTCAGGGTGCTCCATGGATTCGCCGACCAGGGCATAAGCCGCGAAATGAATCACGGCATCCGGCCGAATCTGCAGCATGGCCGTCGTGATGGCGGCCGGATTCCGGAGATCACCCTGGATAAATTGCGCCCGGGAATCGACGGCCTGGCGATGGCCGCGTTCCAGGTTGTCAAACACCACCGTTGCATCCCCCTGGTCAAGGAGCATGGCGGTGGTGAGACTGCCAATATAACCGGCGCCGCCTGTCACTAAAACTTTCATGCGCAGGGATTATACATACATCAGCATCACAGGCCAGCGAAAAAAACAAGGCGGGCTGAGGCGCTCCATTCAGGTATACGCTTGTTTTATCCCGGGGAACCTGATAAATTTACCGGCTGTCATGAAATTGCAGTATCATATTGTCATATCGCTGGTAATCAGCGCGCTGGTATGGTTGTGGCTGCGTTCGGCCACCGCCGCGCTGGCTTGCTTTCTGGCTGGCGTCTTCGTTGATCTGGATCATGTCGTTGATTACTGCTTGAAATACGGTGTCCGGGTACGCCCCCGCCATCTATTCCATGTGTTTGAACATGAGGTGTTCGATAATATTTTTCTTTTTTTTCACGCCTGGGAATGGATTCCCATTGCCCTGGTGATCCTGTGGCTGATTGACTGGAAACCGGCGGTATTGGGACTGGTCATCGGATTTTCCTTTCATCTCGTCCTGGATCATCTGTTCAACGGTCACAATCGCTGGGCTTATTTTTTCACATACCGCATGGCGCATGGTTTTGCCGGCCGCCATTACTACGGCGCCCGGGAATACCGCAAACGTCTGAAGCGAATGAAAAAAAATACTCCGCCGGCGTAAAGCGGGCTGCGCCGGCATTGAAATTTATAATTTAAAAATAATTTTTAATTTCTCGATTTAAAATGCGTTGAATGAGGCCCTGAAGTTAAGCGCAGCGCATACTTCAGGGCAAGCCTGTCCCGCGCTTCGCGGGATTTGCCGTTCTCGCGAACGGCCTCTACACAACCAATGTCATGGGCTGATCTGCCGCTGGCGGATCGTGCCTTAGGCAGACCCGCCTCAGGCGGGAAATTCCTATGCTCATCCTGGGAGAAAAAATGAGATATCTGTGGTGGGTTCTGGTTTTAACGGCATTAATGGCGCCGCTGTCCGGCCAGGCGCAGGTGCGAGTGGTCAAACCGATGAATGAAGTGTCTCTGCTGGATATGGCGCTGTTTAAAAGCCAATCCGGGGGCGCGCCGGAACTGTTTCGCCGCACGCTGGAAGCGGATTTGACCCGGTCCGAATATTTCAAAATCGCCGCCGGCGACCGCGCCGAATACGCGCTGGTCGGCAGCGTGGTGCTGAAGGCATCCGGCCTTGTCGTCCGCTGCGAAGCCTACAACGTCATTTCCAAGAAACGCCACCTGATCAAGACCTTCAAGGCGTCCGCGAACGAAGCCCGCCAGCTGGCGCATCAGGTTGCCGATGCAATCATCATGGCCCTCACGGGACGACCGGGCATGGCCTCATCCCGCATCGCGCTCGTCGGTAACCGTACGGGGAACAAAGAACTCTATCTTTGCGACGCCGATGGCCGCAACCTTCAGCAACTGACTCATGATAAGACACTGAGCCTGGCGCCGAAATGGGGACCCGACGGCCGGCGCCTGATTTATACCTCCTACCGTTCTCGGTTCCCGGATGTTTATCTGATCACGCTCAGCGGTAATTCGTGGAAGGGAAAATGTGTCGCCAGCTTTCCCGGCCTGAACACCTGCGCCGCCATCTCGCCGGACGGCCGTGAAATGGCTCTCACGCTCTCCAAAGACGGTAATCCCGACCTCTTTATCATGAAACTGGCCAACGGACGCCTGACACGGCTCACCGCCAGCAGGCACGCGGGCGAAGCCAGTCCCGCCTGGTCGCCGGATGGCCGGAAAATTGTCTTCGTGTCTGATCGGGCCGGTTCTCCCCAGCTTTACATCGTGGACCGGAACGGCAGCGACCCCAAACGCATCACGAGCTCCGGGTCTCAAAACGTTGATCCGGACTGGGGAGATAATGGATTCATCACCTACAGCAGTCTGATCGGCAACCTGTTCCAGATCTTCGTATTGAATCCCGCCACGCTGGAAACCCAACAGATCACCCCGGAAGACGCCAGCTATGAGGATCCATCCTGGTCGCCGGACGGCCGGCACATCACCTGCACCCGCACTCAGGATTATCATTCCCGTATTTTTATCATTGACATGATCAGTCGTTCCTGTATAAGTTTATTCTCAGATTCGGTTACGGGAGATTGGTCTGCGCCGGACTGGTCACCAAAATAATTTCAACACATAAGGGAGGGAACCATGACAAAGAATCTTTGGTTTGGTGGTCTGGTGGTAATACTGGCAGGCATGATGTGTTTTTCAATCGGTTGCCGCAAAAAAAGAACAACTTCGGGCCGCGAAACGATCGGCGGCACGATCGGCGAATCCGACCAGGAACAGTCCATGTTCGGACCCCGTCCGGGCGAAATGAAGATTCTGGCCGACGTCACGATGGATGCGGTGTTGTTTGATTATGACAGCGCGCAGATCAGCGAATCCGAGCGTTCCAAACTTGAGGCGGTGGCGGATTACCTGAAGCAGAATTCCCGTGTGGGCGTCATCATCGAAGGGCATTGCGACGAGCGCGGCAGCGCGGAATACAACATGGCGCTGGGAGAACGGCGGGCCTTGGCGGCGCGCGCTTATCTTATCGGCCTGGGCATGGATGCTGCCGCCATGCAGACCCGCAGCCTGGGAGAGGAAAACCCGGTCAATCCGGGCCATGATGAATCCAGCTGGGGCAAAAACCGTCGCGACGAATTCATATTTTTTGAGCAGTAATCCGGCAACGGTTCCTTTCCCTTTTAAAATCCGGATACTTATTACGCTAAGCAGGATCGGTATGTTTCCTGCCCCCGATCCTTATTCCGGCGGCGGCGGATATACACCGGAAGGCAGGCGGTAATGATCCCCATAGCTTTTCTCGGCACTTCAATCGGAGCGGGAGAAATTCTGCTGATCCTCGTGGTGATCCTGCTCCTGTTCGGGGCGCAACGTTTGCCATCCATTGCGCGTTCGCTGGGTCGGGCACTGGAAGAATTTCGTCGATCGGCCAATGAATTGACTCGTGATATCCTAAATGATAATCCGCCGCCGCGCCCGCCGGTCCCCTCTGCTCCTCCTGCCGATGAATCGTCGGAGGAAAAACAGGGCTGATTTGGATTTTTAGCTCGCATTTTTGTGTAAGGTAAGGGATAGTTCGTTCGATTTTGCATGAGTCCTAATGACGACATTGTTCTGGATCTGAATTTTGTGCCGGCGTGGGCGCGGCGGCCACCGGAGCAGAACCCTTATGCCGGCTTCCAAGACCGCTCGGAGGGAAAACGAGGCCGGGCTTCGGACCACCTCGACAAACGCTCCTGGAACCGATCAGGATCGAACCCCCACCACACTCCCGATCGACAACGCAGGATCGCCGGGAAAAGCGAGCGTGGCGCACCCCGGACGGCCCTGCCGGAACGCGAGCACCGGCGCCCAACCTTCAGAATCCCGGAACCGGAAACTTTCCTGAATGTATCCTTTATTCCCGAACGCCGGGGACTGCAACCCCTGGCCCGTCTGTTCGCCCGAACTGCCCGGGCCTATTCACTGATGGAAGTGGCCGCCATGTTCCTGAGTCGCCCTGAATTTTTTGCCGTGAAGCTGGAAGTCCTAAAACGTGACGATGGGACGGCGCCATTCAAACTGTATCAATGTAAGGAATGCCAGGGGCTTTTTCCGGACCGGGAACAAGCCGTGCTCCATGGATTTGAAAAGCATTTCGGTCTGTTCTACGACCGGGAGGAAACCAAGGGGGATCCGCCCAAGGGCCATTTTAGCTGCGTGACCCGATGCAGATTGAGCGGTGTGCTGCTGGGACCGCCTAATTATCATGAGTTCAATGAGCGCGTGCAGGAACTGCACCGGACACGATTTGCCTGGATGCCGCTCGAAGAATATCGGAAGAAACTCGTGAACGAAACAGATCCGGCGGCAATCGAACAATGGAAGCAGGAGGTATGCTGTCGGGTTATCTACCGAACACGCCGGAAAGACGCGCCCCAGGTCTTCAAACGGCGCCCGGAGGCAGAGGCCCACTTCCGGGAACAGTTTGCGCCCGTCCTGATCCGGGAGGGACATCGGTTTATTGTTTCGGGCCCCGCGAGCCGGCAAATGGAAAATCCAACAATTATCCGCGCCATCCAACGCGCATGGACCAGGGAAAACCGATTCCCGCTGAAAATGACTATCGTATTGCATCCGGCATTCCGAAGCTATGGACTGCATATCTTCAAAACGCCGGATAAAACCACCTTTGTCACTTCGATTCATCCTTATCCCATAGACCCTTCCCAGACGCTGAAAGTCATTCAGCACATCCTGGAGTATCTGATTGCGCATCCCGGCACCAGCCGCGCTGATCTGGTTGCAAACCTTTTACCCGGCGTGTCACCGGATTCACCACAGGTTGCCGAAATTATCAACCAGTTTCGGTGGTTGATTGACAAAGGTCATGTTATCGAGTTTTCAAACGGGAAGCTGGCGGTGCCCTATCGCAAAGCGCCGCCAGCGTTCCGCACGAAAGATAAGGCGCCGGCCGGCGAATCGATACCACGCGCGGTTCCCTGACTGCAGGCAAACCGTAAGAACGCTGACTCAATCACTACCGGCTGAAGCTAATGGGTTCACGTTCGTCGATTGAAGCCGACAATATCGCGGCCAAGCCGCGGCACACGGAGGGACACGTTCCATCACGTCCGCGGACGACACCAAGGTCGTCCCTCCACCCTGGGAGTCGAATGGAAGTCTTCGCCCCGCCATGGCGGGGTAAACCTGAAGCTTGCCACGCTTTCAGCGTGGGCGCGGGGGTTACTCCCCGTCTGAGACATTAATAAGGTTCAACCAAGGAATCGTTATGGCTGATATCATGCTCACGTGTCCGCACTGCGGTAAGCAGACCTCAGTTTCCGAATATATCACGGAAAAAATGGTGGCGTGTCATGCCTGTAGACAAGCGCTCTCCATCCCCGAGCAGCCCAAATCATCGGGCGGCAGATTGAAATTACGTAAGCTCGCGGATAAATCTACGCTCACCACGATTCCGACCTGGCCGACAACGGGAGCCGGCAACGGCATTCCCGTGGCCGCCATGGGACAACAGTCCAAGCCCTCGGCGACGCTGACGCGTGACATTCGCCGCGTGAGGCTTAACCGGTTTCTGCAATCGCTCAGCTGGCTCGTTTTTGTCGTGCTGACCGCGGTCCTGATCTTTATCCGTTTCCGCCATGGTTTGCCGGCCGTGCCGCCGGACACGATCAAACAGTGGGGACTGATAGCCATTGGAATATCCTACCTTGCCGCTATTATCCTGGCCGTGAGAGACAACATGTTTGACGGTTTGTTGTCCATTGTGGTGCCGTTCTATCCGTTTTATTATCTTTTTTTCATATCCAATATTGTATTCCTGCGCGCCATTGTTGCGGCGCTATTGGTGGCATTCGGCTTGGATCTTGGAGTGTTTCTGCAGATAGTCTGGCTGCAAATGTATAACAAGGTGAATTACTGGATTCAACATGCGTGACCTGGCCATAGCTCATATCAGCCGCTCGGCGCTTCGCCACAATATCAAGTTGATTACGGCAAAAAGCCGGGGAACGCCCGTGTGTGCCGTGGTCAAGGCCAACGCTTATGGACACGACATGTCCATCGTCGTCCGGGCCCTGGCGGGATTGAATATCGCATTCTGGGGTGTGGCGACGCTTCCGGAAGCAATCGAGTTGAAACGGGAAATGATTCGAGCGCCCATGCTCATCTTTCGCCCGCTGGGCGGGTATGAGTCGGAAAAAGCCCTCAGGGAACAGATGGACCTGATTGTGGAGCTGGGCGCGCGGGCAACGGTCGTTAACCGGGAAGGTCTGGATCTTCTGGCCGCCAGAGCGGCCCGCCGGCAAAAACCGGCTATAATCCACATCAAGACGGATACCGGTATGGGACGGAGCGGCTGTCCGGCAGAGGACACGGTGGAACTGGTGCTGCGGGCTCAGGCGACGCCCGGCCTGAAGGTTGAAGGTCTGTACAGTCATTTTGCCTGTGCCGATGAACGGAATCTGGCGTTTGCCCGGCGGCAATTAGCCATGTTTCAGTCCCTGATTCGCAAACTGGCCGGACATGGAATCCGGTTGCCGCTTTATCACATGGCCAACAGCGGGGCGATTTTCAACCTGGCCGGGGCGCGGCTGGATATGATCCGGCCTGGCATTGCGTTGTATGGCTATAGCAATACGTTCATCCGGGGCTCAGGACGGCTCAAACCCGTGTTGCGGCTTGAGGCGCCGGTGGTGATGACCAAGTGGATGTGTAAAGGGCAATCCTGCGGGTATGGGGCCACGTTTGTCGCCAGGCGCAAGACGCGTATCGGGCTCCTCCCAATCGGTTATGCCGACGGCTATTCCCGCCGATGGTCAAATGCCGGCTGGGTGGATTTCGGGGGACAGCCGGCCCCGGTAGTCGGCCGGATCAGCATGGATCTGACCAGCGTGGATTTGACCGATATCCACAGCGTGGATGTCGGTAGTCAGGCTTGTCTGATCAGCAACCGGCGAAAGGATCCGCATTCCGTGGAATCCATGGCCAAACAAATCGGCGCCATTCCCCATGAAATTACTTCCGGGCTCGGGCAACGGATTCAGCGGGTGCTGGTTTCCTGATGCCCGGTATTGACTTTTTTTATCAAAAATGCGATGGTTTAATTCGAATGTTTGTTATCAAAATGATTGATTCCACACTTGGAAGGCGGATATCGTGGCTTTTCTGATCGGAATGTCAGGGGAATTGAAGGGACAGAAGTTTGAAATCACCCAAGACCGGCTGGTGCTGGGCCGCCACCCGAATTGTAACATTATTGTGAACGATGGCGGAGTATCTTCCCAGCATTGCTATATTGCCCGGCGGGGCAAACGATATGTGCTTCACGATCTCAATTCCACCAACGGCACTCAGTTGAATTTTGAGCGCATTACCGAAGCTGAGCTGGCGCCCAAACAGATCATTCAAGTCGGCTCGACCGAACTGATGTTCGACGCGCCATCCTCGGAAATTCCCTCATCGGTCCTGGCGTCCAACACGCAGGTGGTTGTGGATGACGCCCCGCCGATCACCGCGCCGAAATCATTTTCCAGTGTGTCGCCATTTGGCGCGCGACCCCGGGATAACCGCGGTCTCTGGCTGACAGCATTTATCATCATCGGACTCCTGGCGCTGGCGGGACTTGCCTTTTTCCTGTATGCCTTGTTCAAGTGAAGCATGAAATGGCGCCTTCCTGTCCATCCTCGGCCGTCCTGCGCGGTCTTACGCTCATTGAATTACTCGTGGCCATGGCCATTGCCGTCCTGCTGGTCGGTGTCGTCTTTTTGATCTATGGAACCGCGTTGAACACGATACGAGCCCAGAAAGTCTGGCGTGAAAATCTGGAGCCCGCGGAAGATGTTTTGGATATGATTCAGCGGGATATTTTGTGTTCCCTGGCGCCCCGGGGAATCACCAATCCGCCTTTTGTGCTCCGTCCTGCCGATGAAGGCCGGCCGGATACATTGTCGTTGCGCCTTTTTACGGCATGGCCCGGAGAGGGATCGAACGACTGGCGCGCGTACGCTGTTCACGAAGTCGAGTATTCGCTGCGAGC
>CAYQNY010000032.1:0-22457 GCA_964418925.1 uncultured Verrucomicrobiota bacterium | reverse complement strand
GCGACTCTGCCAGTTGCACATAATTGGCGGGCATGCCTTCGGTAAAGGCCACCGTACAGTAGCCCCGTGTGCCGGCTTTGATTCCCCGTGGCGCCGACGTATAGATCAACTCGAAACTCATGCCGGCGCCCTTTCGTCCTGTGACCGCGCCTGTTCGGTTGTTTCCGGATCGTAAGCGGGCATACGAAACCATTTCTTTGTTTTCGGGCATTTAATGGGAATTCCGGCATAGAAAATCGGCAATTGCGCGCGCTCACCGGTATGGGGGTTGGTGAAATGAAACATCTCGTCCATGACCCGACAGTGATCGGGTTCAGGAAGCGCGCGGTTGGGGTGGATTATGTAAGACACATATCCCAGCCTGGCCAGTATATAGACCAGCGGCACTTCAACCCAGAACGGATGGATATCCACAGGACGTATGGCGAGTTGGCCGCTTTCTTCGAGGATGGGACTGTGTCCCAGGGCGCTGATGGGCATGTAGATCACATCCGACGAAAAGGTTTCAACGGCATCCACAACCTGCGGGGCGTAATCACAGAGTTTCGACCGTATGATAAATGAAACCTGCAGGAGACGCGAATAGTCCAGATCAGTCGTGCCCCCTTTTTTATTATGGTGCCACGGATTGTCCTTGATCTCCTGTAATATTTCCGGACCCAGCACGTCAGCTTTGGATACGATTACAACGACAGGTTTTTTGTATTTTTCCAGAGGATCCAGCCTGAGATTCTGCCGGATTCGTTTTATAGTCTCGGTGAAATACAGGTCCTGCCGATCAACTTTATTTTCGAGTTTCAATTGAATGTCTTTGGATTCACTTAGGACATCCCTGAAGCGCACGTCCATCGTGGGGTCATAAAGGAAAAGGAGCGCTTCCGCATGCAGAAGATGTCTCGTGCCGGGCGACTGTTCGCTGTCCCGTTCCTGCAGGAAATGTTCGCCGGCGTTGTCGTACATGACAAGCGTTCGCGCCAGACGACTCTGCTCGTCTTGGCCCGCGGGTGAATGTCCTTTCGACATGAGGTCGAACATGGACGGCATTGCCAGCAGAATGCGCATACCCGCTATGCTTATGTTTTGGTAGTGTTTGCCGTCGTTGACAATCTGCGTCTTGTCAATATGTTGAGGCGTTTCGCGATTGGCCTGCACAAACAGGCGTCGCTCATATTCACAGAGCCAGGCGTTGATTGCGGTATCGGTGTCCGTAAATGTGATGTCAAAAAGTTTGAGGGTGGTTCTTAATTTCCAGCACATCGAGGCCAGCAGGTAGGACTTTCCACTGCCCGGCGCTCCGATCAGCGAGAGAAACATAGGTTTCAAGGTTAGCAATGATTCGGGGAAGTGCAGGCGGCAATGCGGGCAAGCCCGTTGAGTACATTGAAACCCATCGGCGTCTATGGCGTGACCATCCGGCGTAAAACGCGACGGCAAAAACCGCATGGGTTCGTCACCGCCCAGGATCGGGTCGCGCAGGTCCCGATTGCTCACTATAAAAAGGAAGTTTTCCGGGTTAAAACGGCGCCAGCAGTAAGGGCAGAGGATCGAGCCAGTCTGAGCCGGCGCGACCTGGTAGGTCGTGGCGGCATTCCCGGCCGGCTGGTCGCCCGCCGGTGTGGATGGGGTGGGGGCGTTTTCTTTTTTTACAGGCAACCGTTTTACTTTTTTTGCTCCCGAGTTTTTCTCGGATGGGAACAGTCCCTGCACGTCGCCGGCCTGAAAATGGCCTTCCAAGTCAGTTCGCCACATCTCATCGGTGGGAAGCAGTTCCCCGCTGTCAACTGCGCGGCACACGGCCTCATCGTCCAGCGGCCCGTTCTGAACACCGTTGTGAATAAAACACCACCGATGTTCCTTAAAGTCCGTTTTGTCTGACATGGCTCTTAAATCCTTTAGTGGGATGAATATCTCAATTTTTGAAAATGCGCATACATCCAATCAATATCTTTCATCAACTTCTTCGCTTCATCGCTGTACAAGCCGTCAATCCAGCGTGTGTTTTTTAATATTTGTTTCGGCGCCAGGGGTGCACTCATAAGTTGTTGCTTGGTCAGCTTAAATCCCACATCGCTGCTCATGCCGCCTTGCAATATTTTTTGATAGTATTGAACTATCATTATTAATTCACCCGACCAGCGGGTTCGTGTGCGCGCCACCCCATCCACTCTTGAATAATAGTCATATGTTGCTGTGGCATATTTATCTTTCGTTTTAAAATATGTGAAGATATAAATGTCAAATAAATCTGCCAAATATGTACGGGCTTCATTCAGTATTTTACCTTGCCGGGCGAATTTATCAAGGTTAACTCTTTGCCACTCAGCATTGTCAATCCGTACTCCGAATCGGCGCACGCCTTCAAATCTGGTTCCTTTCGTCACCCAGTCTTTGGGGTTGCCCCGTGTGGCGAATGTAGCCACAGCAACGACATTGTTGTTGGTATCAATAATCGGACTACCGCTATTTCCTTGCACAAATTCGGCGCTTGTTTCAATAACACTGGGTCCCAAACCTGTTATTTTCCCCCGAATCTCTGTTATTGCGCCCACCCCGGCACTATTGCCATAAATAATTATATCATTTCCGATTTGCTTGTTGAGAGTCGGCGATAATGACAACCCGTTGCAAATGAAAGAACTATCAATTACAAATCTAACCAAGTCCCTGTCTTTGGCTATTTCAAAACCTTTTATCGTGGGTTTATTGCCGGAAATGAACTCAAAGCTGATTGTTTGAGCTTCAGCGTCGGCTATTACATGCCGATTAGTTATTAGAAACTTTTTTTTGTTCATTTTTAAGACAAATCCGGTGCCAGACCCCTCTTTGGTCCTGATTACGGCTATGTTATCCATGATGTTTGTCAACGATGCAGGCACCAACGGGGAAGTGGAGGCGCCGGCTTGCGCGCGAACATTGGTAACCGCCTCCTGTTCTGTGATGAACACACCACTGTCCTCGATCTGGTATTTCAACCCCGTGATTTTCGTGATGAATTTGATAACATCCATCAGGACGATGTTGCGCAGGCTCATGGTTATGGTAGGTGGCGTACTTCCCCGCTTAAGGCGCAGAATAAAATGCACGCCCTTTTCGCCACTGGGCGAGGCCTTGTCCGCAATAATTACCTGCTGGTCCAGGTATCTGATCACATCCACGATGTTGGCCTGGCGAAAATCAATTTGCGGGATCACGATGCTGTTCAACTTATCCAGCACACGACGATTGCCTTTGTCGGTGATGGTGGGCTGCGGGATTCTCACTCCCGGCCCAGCCGTATCCACCTGCTGGTAACTGTTCAATAACTGTTTGGCGATATCCAAATTGGTTGCCTGGCGATACCGGCCGCCGGCGTCCTTGAGCAGGCGAATTGCATATTGCCGGTTGGCGTTGGTCCGCGCGTTTTCAAGGACCATGGCCATGGCGTCGGTATCATGCAGCTCCTGCCTTAATTTTGATAATATCGCTTGAGCTTGCGATAGGTTTGGGGCCATGCTGTTTGTATTAATCGCCTCCTCCAGCATCTGTGCGGCATTGCGCTTGGAAGATGACGAACAGTTTGAAATTGTATTGACCACATTGACGGCTTGCCGTAAGCGCAGTAATAAAGCCTCGGCCTCTTTCATATTAGTGGCTTGTGAGTATTTCACTGCCGAGGCCCGCAGGGTGTTCCTGGCTGATGCATAATCAGAAATGGAGGTGATGTTTGTGATAACGGCTTTTAATGCGCGGGTGTCATTTTCTATTGCCAGGCTATCGGCTGGAGGTGTGGGCTTGGGTTCTGATGCTGTGGTTGCCGACGGGACCACGCGGTTCGGCTCGTCCGTCGGCTTATCGGACCTGTTTGTCGCTGTTCCCAATCGCCATCCTACGAATGCGAGTAAGCAAAGAACCACAAAGGCAATTGCCGGAATCACCGTCGTCTTAACTGGGAAGCGCCGCGGGGGGATATGATCATCGAAGGCCGATTTAATTTTCTCGCCCGTTTTCAAATTGAGCCCGCAGTTGACGCAAATGACGGCATCGGACGAGATGTCAGCCCCGCAATCCGGACATTTGGGCGAATCTCGATGTTTGAGAGCCCGCATTATCACGGGCACAGTAACGTGGTTCAGGCATTCCGTGCATTGGACTTTCTGCCCTTCCAGCTCTTCGGGGGCGGCCATCTCATGGCCGCATGTCTGGCAGTTCCACTGGATTGCCGGACTTGGAACTACGACCGACTGCCCACAATCTGGACATTGAACCGTTTTGCCAACCGCGGTTTCGTCCACGGCAAGGGCTTTCCCGCATGAACATTTGAAATAAATAATTCTCACAGAAGTTTCTTCGTTTGAAAGCTTGAAAACATGTTTATAATTTAATCCGTTTTACGTATTAAACAAGAAAAAACCGTGAAAGAAGGGATGTCGCGTTTCATCCATTAACTGCCGCGATTATTGGACTTTACAATATACTGGAAAAAGAGCTATGGTTTTTACATAAAACTCGGATTTGAGCAACGTGCTGTAATATTTTCCAGCACGTCCGCACAGACAAGCGCGGAGGTTTGGTATACATCAAGGAGGGGCGCAATGAACGATTTCAGAATTAATTGCCCAAATTGCAACCAGTCCTTGGAAGTGCCCGGCGAGATGCTTGGCCAGACTATTGACTGTCCGGCATGTAAGCAAAGAATTATCCTGCCCAGGCCCCAGCTGCAACAGCCTGCGCCGCACCCGGTTTTGGCTGTGTCCAGAAATGCGGACAACATGAGCCGGCCTGTTCAAACATCGCCCGGTTCGATCTGGAGCTTGGTCCTTGGCATCATTAGTTTTACCTGCTTTGGGCCACTGACAGCCATTCCGGCTGTCATCTGCGGACACGTTGCGCTATCAAGAATTAAAAAATCAGCGGGAACACGAACCGGGAGCGGCATGGCAATCGCCGGTCTTGTCCTGGGGTATGTCAACCTTGGTCTTATGATCGTATTAATTCCAATGTGGACCGCCATCGCGATCCCATCATTCATGAGGGCGCGGACGACCTCGCAGGCGAATGCCTGTATCAATAATCTGCGCCAGATTGAAGCGGCGAAGGATCAATATGCACTGGAAAATGGTATGACCAACAACGCTGCAATAACCTTTTCCGACATTGGGCCTAACGCAAAAGGGGATGGTTTCCTTAAGGAATGGCCGGTCTGCCCAGCCTCACCTGATGCAAATGCAGAGACAAGAACCCAAAGTGAGACAGAAAAATGTTATGACATTAATGTGATTGGGCAAAACGTGCGATGCCGGATTATACCAGATAAACATGCGCTTAAATAGTCTTTTGATCCGTCAAATATTAAAATCGGATAGTTTCCGTTTTGCATTTCTCAGTGTTATGTAGTTGCTAATCAATTTGGTAACGCTTTTCGCCACAGGCAAGACTGTTCGTCCTTGGGCGTCCGCCGTAGCGGATGCCCAAGACATGAAAGCCATATTTTTCTTTTTCCTCAACATCTGCTGTTTGATATCGCAAGGTGTTTAACCACAGGCGTTTCCGTTTGGTGCCAAGGCAAAAAAGCTGAAAGCTTTTACCAGAAACTAAACGAAAGAAAGGATAATCCCATGAAGAAAACCGCACGAACTTCATTCGCGTTTTTCATAATCCTGTTACCGATAGGGCTTGTGTATGGGCAGGCGCGTAATAGCGGCATGAATGAGCCGATTATTATCGAAGCTATTGTTCCTCAAAATATATTATCTTCTATCATGTTTAGTCGATATGGTAAAAAAATAATTGAAGATTTGGAACCTCTACGAAAATCTTTAATACAATGGGCCTCGAGATGTTCCGTTGAACCAACAGACCCAAAAATCATCAAATTTCTGAATTCTCAGCAACCACATTATGAGATAATGCAAGCAATACCTACCAGGGAAAATAATCTGAGGCCGCTAGTCAATAGTGGCGGTATGATATGGTTCATTTCATGGACCAAGGGTTTAATAAATTATTCCAGATCGTTACCAAAGGATAAAAACATCTTAAACCAAATGTATGAAACAACGGCAAAGAATTATCTGGCTCGATTAGAAGAATTAGCAACAGTACGCAAAATGTTACCTTCTTTATCAACGGGCGAACAATATGTAAGCTTGCCTGTGGAAATATATGTCCCCGGTGGAGAAGTATCAGGACACAGCATGAATGGAGAAAGTGTGTCTATGTATATTGATGGAAAAACGGTTAGAGGCACAGCGGGTGGTGTTATCAAAACCGGTGAGGACGAACGTGCACAAGCAAAAGCTTTGATAAAAGAAATCCTTGATTCATTCCCAGAATTAACAATGCAATTGCTTGTATTGCAAACAAAGTGCCAGAAATGAACAACCCCATTAAAATATCTTCTACTACTTCGGTGCTACGGTGTCGATGTTTCTTTCGGCTGGCGGGCGTGTCTGAAAATCGTTTCCCGCCCTGCAATAGAATAATCGCCACTGTATAGCCCGGTCCGGATTGCCTAGGCTTAACGATCCCGGGCGGATATGGGTGGGAAAGTACGTGCGAGTACACGGCAGGACGGGGCACATGGTGATGGCCTTAGCCTATCAGCGCGGCGGTCAGTGGTCGTGGATTAGGGGTCGTGCAGGATGCGGCTGGTTTCTTTGAACATCATTCCGGCCCAGTCGTATACAGATTCAATATACGATGAAGCGCTCATATGGCTGTATGTTGTAAACTGCGCTTTTCCGTTTTGCATTTTCCATGTGTAAGCGTTTCCACAAATCATGCCCACAAACCGAAATCCGCTTTGGATCGGGGTGAAAAGATAATAGGCTCCATTTCCCTGCGCTCCTCTGGTGCTAGTATGCAAATATGGACGAGTCAAGTCATCGGGATCAATGACAATAACCCTTCTATGAGTTCCCTCCTGCAACAAGAAACTGTCCAGCTTCTCAATCTTGAATATAATATCTTTATGAGGCGGCGAGTACGAAAATCTCGATGGCAAATCTTTACGTTCGCTATCCAGTATGTATTGAAAACACGCCTGCAAATCCTTAAAGCAGAGAAATGGGCCTGGCTCAGAAGCTACCGCCACAGAGAATGCCAGATTTGAACCATCTTCCTTCCGGAAAACACGAGTCAGGGACTGTTTCTGCATCGTTGCCCTTAGCTCATCCGTAATGATGGTGGTCTCGCTGTGGTTGGAGCGGAAACAGTACCTGATTGTCTTGGGGAAAGCGGGGTGGATGCTGTTGGCCACCTTGATCCCGTCCTTACCGAAGACCAAGAGGTTGTATATCCAGAAGTTGTGGTATCTGCTATCGTTACATATGCCTCCATAGTGGTACGAGGTGTGGATGAAGCAGGCTTTCTTGTTGAGAATGACAAAATCACCATCGTCCGGGAACAGCGTTTTAACGGTTGCAAGGGTGTATTTATCTCCGGCGGAAAGGATAAAAGCAACGTCGCAGTATCCGCTCGCAAGGCCACAGCCACCTGAGTCTGAGTATGAATAGATGACGAAGTCAGGCACTCTGTCTTGATTCAGATCGACGGAGTAGGCTGTCAGGCCGCTGACAAAGGCAAAGTCGCTGAACTGGGTCAATGGCAGGACCTGACGCCCCGCTACGGTGACAGCAACCCAGAACCCTTCAGATGGTAATCCAATTTCATCCGGCTTTTTTGGCACAGGTCGGCTGGTGACTTGAAGCCGAGTTTCTTTCTCACCCGGAACCACGAACACAAAGTTGGTTTGTCTCTCGTTTGTCTGGGGCACGGGGGACAGCTTGGTAAGCGGGATGCGCTCGATCTTGGCATCCGGTGGAAATGGCCCGTGGCTATCGTTGTGTGCCAGGACATAGCCGGCAAAGAAGATCAAGAAGACCAAGACGGTGTATATTTTCCAATTCATAACAAATAGCATGTTATCCAATGCATTGTGATTATACAATGGTGACCGAGGGGCAAGCGCGGATTCGGGGTGGCTGGAGGGCGATAGACGCCGGGAGTGTGGCATCCATGATCGCGCCAGGATGTCCCGTGGCGCAACGCTTGGTTTTTACCCTTTCAGCGATCGTTACACCTTCACCTTTTTGATATACGCATTCACGCCGATGACTACGGGCTGGCCTTTAATTATCAGGTCGGTCACCTGGTTGCCGTGGGTGCTGGCCACCACGAGGGTCTTGCCGCTAGCACTCGGCGCCGGCGGGGTTTGCAGGTCAATTTCAATGATGAGCTTGCCGTCTTTGATGGTTGCTTGCATGGGGCTCCTTTATGGGTTGCTAATTCTCATCCACAATGAACACCGCCGCTGGCATGGGCAGGCCGGTCAATGCCTTCCGTTTCTAATCACCATCCGGGCGGCAAGGCTACATTACGAATTGCAGAGGCCCCACTTCCCAAAATTCATCCCGCTGACGCAAATATTAAGGTGCTAATTACTGGGCTGGCCCTAAGTTTCACCATCGCTGGTATGGCCGTTTCTATTCGCCGCCTGGCCGGCAAGGCTGAATTGAGAATTGCCGAAACATTAATTTCCTAAACTCATCCTGTACAAAATTTTTTAATACTAACTACACGACCCCAATCTTTATTGCTTCTTATTACTCCCTCGTCAATGTATACACCATATCTCCGACAAAGCGTCGGAACGAATTGTTCTCAACAAACTGCTTGTAGACCTGCGTGTCGTCCGTGAGCAGTAGCTGCATCACCTTGCCAAGCGCCTGATCGTGCGCCATGCGCGCGGTGTGCGGGGTGTTTTCCTTGGCATTCTGGTAAGCCTTGTCGGCGGCTACCTTTGGCACGACGTCATCCCTGATGCGGCGGGCCACGCGATCGGTGTCGGCGAATAGAGTGCCGAATTGATCATTGAAGGCCTTGAGGATGTTGCTCAGGCGATCGAGCTCGGGCTCGGCCTTTCGGACTCCACCATCAACCAGGAATGGAGTGATCTTGGCATCCTCATCCGCCAGAGCGATTTTCATCACCGCCTTCTTCTCGACGCGGTAGCTGTCCATATCTATGGCTTCAAGGATGCCCCTGGCGAGATCCCCCTCCTTCGGTGCGGGCAGTTTGGGCGTGAGCAGGTTGAGCATTATTGAGAGCCGCTCCCACTCGCGATTGGTGTATGGCATTACAGAGGCAAGGAAGTCGTAAGTGCGGCAAAATGCCTTAGCCTTGCCCTTGAAGGCCACCTGCTGGTCCTCGTCAAGCGTATTGGTGTATACGGCGACGCAGGCATCGAGGATCGGATCGAGTTTGTCCCTATCCGCGCCGGCCAGAAACAGTTCCACCACCTGCTGCACCTGCGCGAGCGAGTAGACCTGCGCGCCGTCAAGCGCCGCCTTCTGATCATGCAGCTTGTTGGGATCGGTTTCTTCGGCAAGCAGTGTCGTTCGGTAGTAGTCTTGGAACGCGAATGTGATCGCCTCGCTGTTGTTCTGGAAGTCGAGCACGAAGCAGTCGTGCTTCTGCGGATGCGCGCGGTTAAGACGTGAGAGCGTCTGCACCGCCTTTATGCCCGAGAGCGGCTTGTCCACGTACATCGTATGCATGAGCGGCTCGTCGTAGCCCGTCTGGAACTTGTCCGCACAAATCAGGAAGCGATAGGGGTCGGTCTGGATATTCTCGGCAATGGAACCGCTCGGGAAGCCGTTGAGCGACGACTCGCTGACCTTGGCGCCGCCATACTCATGTTCACCGGAGAAGGCGACGATGGCCTGATACGGGCTCTTTCGTTCCACAAGATAGGTCTTGAAGGCGTGGAAATACTGAAGCGCACGTTCGATGCCACTTGTCACCACCATTGCCCGCGCCTGCCCGCCGATTTTCCCGGCGGCAAGCACCTGTTCGTGGAAATGATCTACCATGATTTCCGTCTTGAGCCGGATAGCGTGGTCGTGGCTTTCGACGTATTTGCGGAGCTTTTTGTTTGCCCTCTTGGTGTCAAATTCCGGGTCATTCTCGATCTTCTTAATCAGTTTATAGTAGCTTTCGACAGGCGTATAACTCTTAAGCACGTCGAGGATGAAGCGCTCCTCAACCGCCTGCTTCATCGTGTAACTATCGAAGGGCTGGTGTTTGATCTTTCCTTCGGCGTCCGGTGGCAGCGGTTCGCCGAACATCTCAAGCGTCCTGCTCTTGGGCGTGGCGGTAAAGGCGAAATAGCTGGCGTTGGTCAGCATTTTGCGCGCCGCCATGCGCTTTTCGAGCGCGACGTTCACAATGTCTTCCGGATCGGCTTCCGCATCCTGGCCCTCCGCCCCGGCGCCCAGCGCCTTGCTCATTGCCGCCGAGGTTTTGCCGCCCTGGCTTGAATGCGCCTCGTCTATGATGATGCCAAAGGTTTTGCCGCGTTCAGTTGCGATTTCGTCGAGGATAAAGGGAAACTTCTGCACCGTAGATACGATGATCTTTTTGCCTTCCTCGATAAACTTGCGTAGGTCGCCCGAGTGTTCGGCGTGGCCCACCGTAGCACTTACCTGCATGAACTGCTTGATGGTCCGCTGGATTTGGTCGTCGAGGAGGCGCCGGTCGGTGACCACGATCACCGAATCGAAGATCTCCTTGCCCTTGCGCTTGGCGCCGATGAGCTGGTGCGCCAGCCAGGCGATCGAGTTCGACTTGCCACTGCCTGCTGAATGCTGGACCAGGTACCGCTTACCGGTACCGTGTGCGCGTACGTCGGCCAGGGCCTTGCGGACTACAACGAGTTGATGATAGCGCGGAAATATCTGATTGCGTTTTTTTCTGTTCGACTTCTCTCGCTTGGTCTCGACGATCTGGGCGTAATTCTCGAGGATGTCGGTCAGCCCCGCCGAGGTGAGCGCCTCTTTCCAGAGGTAGTCGGTCTTGAGGCCATTCGGGTTGGGCGGGTTGCCCGCACCATCATTGCACCCCTTGTTGAACGGCAGGAACCATGAACCCTTGCCCTTAAGCTCGGCACACATACGAACTTCACTGTCATCCACTGCAAAATGTACCACGCAGCGGCCAAACTCGAAGAGCTTCTCGCGCGGATCGCGGTCACGGCGGTATTGCTCGATCGCATCCTCTACCGTCTGCTTGGTGAGGCTGTTCTTGAGTTCGAAGGTGGCGATAGGCAGGCCGTTGATGCAGAGGCACAGGTCGAGCGCGCGACGCGTCTCATCGGTACTGTAAGCAAGCTGGCGCGTGATCGAGAAGCGGTTCTGGGCGTGCAAGGCTGCCGCCTTGACGTTCCCTTCCGAGGGCGTGCCGTAAAAGAGGTCGAAGTGGCCGGCGGGATGATGCTCAATTCCCTTACGCAATACGTCTATGACGCCGCGCTTGCCGATCTCGGATGAGATGCGCGTCAGGAACTTGAGACGGGCGATGTCCTTTGAATCGTCATAACTTGTAAGGCCCAGTTTTTTAACCGTTTCGGGCTGAGTGGCTTGCAGGAAGGTGAAAAGTTGCACCCCATCAAGAGCGTGAGTGCGGGCATAGTCCTTTGCGCTGCCCGCGATGTAGCCGGTCCCGCCGCAGGGCACTTGCGACTCGGCCACGCCGCCTGGCTGGACGACTAAGCCATCCGTGCCGGTCATGGCGCGCATTATGATGGTTTCGAGGCCCTTTTCGCTGATGTCAGTGGTCATTGCCAAAAGACAGATTTTCCTGTAAGAATTCTGACGGCAGGAGTTTCGTGTCGCATGGACAGCAAACGCAAAGATTGAGCTTTGCTAGAGTTTCTGCTTGCTTGAGTAGCCCTTTGCCGTCGGTGGTGATGAATTCGTCGCATTTCATGGCCAAAGCCGACGCCACATGAATGGCGTCCGCCCCCTTCAAGGTTACCTCGTGGATCCACCTCAAATTTCGCGCCTGCTCGGCAATCGTCACTGTAGGCTGCACTAGAGCGAAACCGGACTTGCCGGAAGCCAGCACTCCGAGAAAAAACGCTTGCGCGTCCTTGTTTTTCTTCGGGTCGTTGACATGGGTGCATTCAGCGATGGTTAAGGTAGACGTGAATAGTTCAATCATTTGCCGCTTGGCGGCCTGAATGATACGATCCGTGAACCACGTATCCTTTTGGCGGTCATCGGCCGCAGACATCTGAAGTCGGTATTTCACGAGGTCAATGATCGGACATGCATCAATGTAAATCCTAGGTTTAATCACCTCTCACCTCTCGGATGTAATCCGTCGTTTCCATCTTGCCGGTGAAGTCCGGTTGGCTGCCCAGTCCGGCGCGATAAACCTCCTCTAGAAATTCCGGGGCAAGACGAAAGTCCGCCACATCGATTTCCGAGATAAAACCCGTCTCCGCGCTTTCCGTGGTCCAGCCTTCCACAAAAACCACGGCGTCCGGATCGGCCAGCACCTCGACAGCGCTCCGGTAAATCTCTTTTGGAAAATAGCAGTTTACCAACTGCTGGGTACTTAGCTCACGGATCTTCAGGTAAGGCCGCTCGGTCTCCTTGAAGAAGGCATGAACGATTCCCTGCACCTCACCATAAGAACGATGGCTAACAGCGAGTGGCTCTTCGATTTCGGCTGCGAATGCCGCAGACAGGGCGAACCATTCAACACTGTCTATCGTTCCGTTCCGGTAGATTCCAAACTGCGCCTCTTCATCCATTTCCAGCGGACGGGCAATGTCAGCATAACGACGTCGCGTGTCCGGACGGATTAACATTGCCGTCGTCGCATCCGAGAAATCGTTAGAGAACACCATCCGCAGGGCGGAATACATCTGCGAACCGCGGTCCTCTTCCAACGGATCTGCAAAACGGCAATCGAAATCCACCGAGCCGTTAGCGAAATTCTCCGCCAACCAGGCATGGGCGGGGTCTCCCAACCCGAGATCGCGCGTCAACGAACTAAGGAATTCAACGGTGTTGTGCGCAATGGCCGCCATTTTGTCCAACGGCAGACCCACACGGCCCTTGTTCAATTCAACTCGTATGCGAACGTGTTTCATACGCTTATTAAACGTCACTTTCCCCAGAAAAGCGAGCCAATTATCAGCGGCAAACTCATCTCAAACCGCATCCACTATTTCCTCCGGCTCAGGTTCCGATTCGTCATTCGAATCTTCAGCGGTGGGGAAAGGCTTGGGTTCCGCTGCCACCTCCGGCAACTTCACCGCCACCGCGCGCACATCGAGCTTGCCGGTCACCACATCGGCAACCAGGCGGGTGCGGTATTCGCGGAGGAGTTCGATCTCGCCCTTAAGGCGCGAGATTGTAACATCAATATCTCGTGTGGTGTCTCGAATGTGTTCAACCAGCCTTTTCTGTTCGCTAATGGGTGGTAATGCCACCTTAATCTCCCGAACATCTCCTTCGCCGATAGCTGGAACCGGGCCAGGTTTTGCGAGTCGCCCAAGGTCGAGTTGCTGAAGTAAGATGAAAGTGTATTGAAGATCTGGGCCCTGAACCACACAGCCCATAATGTTGTTATCGATGCAACTTGCTTTCCGAAGCAGGCGGCGTTTGTTGGTCAATAAGGCACCTCCTACTTTCGGAAAGATGATCGATTGTGAGGGGAAAACGTAAGCACTAAGGCGCTCAGATATTTCCTTCGAAACGGTACTATCAGCAGTTTCAATCCAGACTTCATTTCCAGTTCGCGTCATGTCAGACACCCTGAGGAACGGGATCTCAGAATCATGATATCCTTGCTCTCCAACAGGGAATCCGGAACCGCTCTTGAACCAACCGATCCTCTTTAGTGGCACCACCTCCCAATGCTCCGGAATATCCCCCAGCCATTCTACGCCGGAAGGTTTCAACTTCACGTCAGGATTCAGGCCACGGGTGACGGCGCGTTGAATGATGGCCTGTTTCTGCTCATTGAGAAGCGCGATCACCTTCCGCTTCGCCCGGATCGCCCGCTCCAGCCGCCCGTTTGCCCAGTCCAGAAACCGCACAATGGCGGCTTGCTCGGCGGGGGGAGGAACGGCTACCGGCATTCTCTTGAAGTGCGAGAAGTCCAGGTTTTGGCGAAGTCCTGAACCGTAGCCGTAAATGGCCTTGCTCTTGTCCCAGACATTGAGGAATTGGAAACCGAAGTCCGGATTGACGCCTTCCATCACTCGCAGAGCCAAATAGGCCGAGGTGATAATACCACGGTCCCGAACCATACCCACGCGCAGGCTCGTGTGATCATTCTGAAGATCGGTCGTTCGAAGCACGATGTCACCGGGATTGACAATCTGATACGTCTCAAAGGACTCGGGAACGAGGCCGTGTAGTTTCTCCGGCGGCTTAATGATGATCCGGCCATAGCTGAGGGAAAGTACGGTCTTCTCCTTCATGCCGATGTTGCGGTCGTGGTTGGGCACAAACGCACCAAACGTTGGCCGGGTTTCCCAATGCTCCGGTACCCGCCCGAGCCACGGCAGGCCGGAATCCTTGTAGGAGGGATATGACTGGAGCGCAGTAGTCACTCTGCATCTCCGTTCCCGAGCTGCTTTTCGAGTGCTTGGCGCACCAATCCCATCACATAGGGCAACTCATCAAGGTGAGCCAGGAAGACCTCCACGTTGCCATTGCCCCAGCGTCCAAGGCCCGTCACATCCTTGCAGAGCCCCTTGGGATCGCTGATTTCAGAAAAGGCCATGTTGAGAGACAATCGCATTCGTTTGGTCTGAGGGACAACGTCTACAAAGTTGGTCTCCGCCTTGTAAGCCACGTACAGCTTGAGAAACTCCTCGGTCACGCAGGGATCGAGAGCTATTACCTCCTTGCGGAAGGCAGCGAACAAATCTTTCATGGGGCTAGCGAGTAGGTGTGGGTGGTCTTCGATGGTGTAGCCTGATGTTGCAGTACTAGGTCGGTAAGCATCCAGAACATCGGGCGCCAAGATTGGCACGGCCCATACTTCTACGGCCATATCAGCAAGTTTCTCGGCGCGCTTCTTGATCGTGTCTTCATTCCACTGGTCGAGCTGGCCTATCCCTGTATTGAGCCTGAGCGGACTTTGCCTCAACCCCTTCTCAGGGGCATCTGGCATATCACGTTTCTTATCAAATGGCCGATCGCTGTAATCTGAATTGTAGGCGGTGAGTGTTAGATTCCCGAGGGTGTGTCTGTAGGTATCCCAGACTCGTCGCCATTCATTTCCAAGCGCCTTTCGCCAGCAATCTGGAACCTTATCAGGATTATTGTCACTCTGCGGCAGGATGTGCTCGATGGTGTATTCTTCCACCGCCACGAGCTCCTTGCGTTCGTGATTTTCCAATCGGCGCAACCAGTAGCTACAGCTTCTGAAGTTGTAGAGGTCGCGGGTTTGCAGATCACGGTGGAACTCGTCGTCGCTGGGGAAACGGCGATATGATGGCAACATGAGAAAGTGCGCCTTAATACTTTCGAGGTAGCGGTCCTTCTTAAGCGCCTTGCCGAATGTCGCGAAGGTCTTATTCATCGAATTGGTGGGGATGGCGCAGATGGCACGGCGAAACACATAGGCCTCGACTAGACGCACAACCGCAACAAAGTCCTCTCTAGAAAGCAACTGCATTGCGTAGTCGTGATACAGCTCCAGAAGGAAGGGATAAGCAACATCTACCTTCAACTCGCGCAGGTCGTGGAAGGTTAGATTCAGATCTGGGTCCGTCTCAGCGCTTAGCGCCATGGCACAGAAATAGCGGGCATAAGTCCGAATATCAGCTACCAACGTTTCCACTCCAGAATCAGCCTCTGGGGATGAACGGACGTGCTTTTTGAAAGCTTCATATACTTCACGCACGTTAGGAATTTCGCCGGTCTTGACCGTCAGGTAGTGACGCATGAAGCTGTCGAAATGTGTTCCGTAGGCTTCCTGTCCAAAATCAACCTCCATGGGCCGCCAGTGATCTTCGTAGAGCCGTGTCTGCAACTGCGGCTCCAGCCCCATTAGAATGAAGTTTCGGATCAGGTCGGCTTGGGTCAGTTCCCTGCCAGTGGAGTTCATACTCTCGAAAATGAGCTGTGGGTTGTCTTGATCACGGCTTAATGAAATGTCCACAATCATGAGCTTGGCAAGTCCTTTACACACAGAGGTCAAGTCATTTTTGCATCCGGCAACCCACGATTCGAAGAGTCTGAAGTTCTCCTTCACCCGGATGGAGTGCTCCTTGGGCCAGTCTTTCTGCTGCACGACGGCGAGGAGACTTTGTTTATCGGTCTGCGTAAGCAGGAGCTTGAAAGCGCGCTCACCTTCCTCCAGCGGGTTAAGTAGAAAATAGTTCCGGAGTTTCTTTGCGGAAAAACCATCAATCGGCTCGGCAGTGCCCAGCCGTCGCGCCAGAGCTTCAAGCAGAAGCGAGACCGTCGTTAATCGTTGCTGACCGTCAATAACTAAGAGCGGCAACTGGCTAGAGACTTGGTAGAGACCCTTTTCAATATAAACAATCGACCCGACAAAGTGGGCTGAAATACTGTCTTTACTCCCGGCGCGCAGGATGTCATCCCAGAGCTGGCGGCACTCTCTCTCGGTCCACGAGTATGTGCGCTGGTAGATCGGGATGACGAACTGAGGGGACTTCTTGAGAAACTCCAGTAGTTTAGCTTCGGTCGCTTTCATATTACACCCCCTTTAGGATAATAGTGCTCAGTAATCCTTCGCTCTCCCTCTCCACCGCCAGAATGTCTGCTTTGATCTCGTCGAGAGTGCGTAGCGGTTGGGGCTTGTAGAAGTGGCGGGTGAAGCTCACTTCATAGCCGATCTTGGTTGTGCCTTCCTTGATCCATGCGTCGGGTGTGTATGGAAGCACTTCACGGCGAATAAAGGCTTCAATCCCGCCCTCTTCCAACAGCGGCACTTGCTCGGTATCGCGCAGGTTAGAGTCGGGCTCGTATTCGACAATTGCCGGCTTGCCGTCCACCGTCGCCTCGAACAGGCCGCACAGCGGGTCGGCCTTGGCCTTGCCTGGCTTGTGCACCGTGGCAATAACTGGCGGCGCGGTCTCGACGCGCCAACTTACGGCTTTGAAAATCTGTTTAAGATCGGAGGCAGAGAGCTTGATGTCGGCCTTATTGATTGCACCGTCTACGTGGTCACGAAAAAGGTTGTGGTTTTCGAAGATCTTGTCGCCCAGCACCGCGCGCAATTTTGTGGCCGCTTCAACGAGGTGGCCGTCGCGTTCCCAGGTCTTGGGGTCGAGCAACTTCCTTTTCTTCTTCTCGGGCAGGCCCTTCTTGGCGCTGCCAGCCTCTTCGTCGTTGTCGGCAGGCTCGGGCTCAGCACTGCCCCAGTCGGAGAGGCGCTTTTCCAGCGCGGCGGAGATTTTATCGAACTTTGTGAAAAGCTCATCGCCGAACTCATCATAGAGCGTGGAGCGCAGGTCTTCATCGCCCGACGTGAAGCGCAGCGTCCCGATGGCCTTGAGCGAGAGCTGGCTGTGCAGGCGCAGCGGGCGCTCGACCGTGACCTTCCAGTAGCCAAAGGCGGCGTTGGGGAATATCTTGGACTCGGGCGTCTCCTTGAAGTCGAGGAAGGTGCGGCTGATGCGCTCGATGTCCTCGGGCGAGAGCTCGCAGTTCTTCTTGCCGAGGTTCTTGCGTAGCGGCTTGAACCACTGGGTCGCATCGATGAGTTGGACCATGCCCTTGCGCTGGGCAGGCTTTTTGTTTGATAGCACCCAGATATAGGTGGCGATGCCGGTGTTATAGAATAGATTGAACGGCAGGGCGACGATGGCTTCCAGCCAGTCGTTCTCAATAAGCCAGCGGCGGATGTTGCTCTCGCCTTGTCCAGCGTCACCGGTGAACAGGGACGAGCCGTTGTGGACCTCGGCAATACGGCTGCCCAGCGCCGAATCTTTATTCATCTTCGACGCCATGTTGGCGAGGAAGAGCATCTGGCCGTCGCTGGAGCGGGTGACAAGCGACAGCTCTTCACCCACGTGCATCACCTTAAAACGCGGATCGCGCATACCGTCCTTACCGCCCATCAACTCAAGGTCCTTCTTCCAGCTCTTCCCGTAGGGTGGGTTGGCGAGCATGAAGTCGAACTCCTGCGCCGGGAAGGCATCGTGCAAGAGTGTGGACCATTCCGCGCCGCCGACGATGTGGTCGGCGCTCTCGCCCTCGCCCTTCAGCAGCATATCGGCCTTGCAAACGGCGTAGGTCTCAGGGTTGATCTCCTGGCCGTAGAGCAGGCTGGTGATCTGCTGCTTGCGCTTTGCGGCGATCGCCTTGAGCGTTTCCTCCGCCACCGTGAGCATGCCGCCCGTGCCGCAAGCGCAGTCGTAGAGCAGGTAGGTGCCGGACTTGAGTTTCGCCTCGATCGGTAGGAACACAAGGTTCGCCATGAGGCGCACGGCATCGCGCGGCGTCCAGTGCTCCCCCGCCTCCTCGTTGTTCTCCTCATTAAACTTGCGCACAAGCTCTTCGAACACTGTCCCCATCGCGTGGTTGTCGATGCCGGCGGGCGACAGGTCTATTTCGGGATCAAGAAACTTATTGATCAGCGTGCTGAGAGCGTCAGCCTTGGAGAGAGTCGAAAGCTGGTTCCTGAACTTAAAGTTTTCGAGAATGTCCTGAACATTGGGCGAGAAACCGTTGAGGTAGTCCTCAAAGTCGGCGAGTAGCTGTTGCTGGCTGCCGCGCGACTTGAGATCGCGCAGGGTGAAGCGCGAGGTGTTGTAAAATGCCTGGCCTGCGGAGGCGCAGAGGGCGGCGCGCTGCTCGGTAATCTTCGCCTTGTCCAGCATGGTACGGGTATTGAGCACGGCTTTTTTTGTCGGTTCCAACACGGCATCCATGCGGCGCAGGACGCACATGGGCAGGATCACATCCGGATACTTGCCGCGTTTGAAGAGGTCGCGCAGGACATCGTCCGCGATACCCCAGATAAATGAAACGATTTTATTGTGTGTGGCTTGGTCCATTATCGTTTTCGCTCCATTTCCATCAACGTATTTTGAATTTAATTACTCATATCACCACCGCGACGAGAAAACGCTCATCATTTTCCAAACACGACCGCCGCCGCTGTGAACCCACAGCCGCTCTCCACGACTGGATCTCCATCTCATGCACGTTCAAAACGATTCGGAATATAGCAAGGCGTATCCAGAACCGCCAGCGAAAACCGGCGAGGACATGCGAGGGCGAATTACACGGCTGGATCCAAAACAAGCGAGGTCGCCAGATGATGCGGTGCTCCTTCAGGGTGCCTGGCCGCTGTAATGCGCGCGCGCCGGGATATTTCGCCGCTTGGACGCATAGCCAGGCCAGGATAACATCGATCTTCCCGGACCACGCGCCGCCGTAGAACAGGTGGCGACGGAGTTCCGGGCGTTTTAGGTGGTCCTTCCATGCGACTTTTTGCTTGGGTGTGAGTGTGAGCACACCTATATACCCAGAATGTCAACCGGGGGAATACGGTCGGGATTATGGCTTAAATGTCATTTATCGATTCCGCTGAAAAAGTCGGCGGGGACGGGTAGCCCTGTCGGACAGTAATCCGCGCCCCGCCCGACCCAAGCGCGCCATCAGGCACGCCTTTTTGCTTTCAGCATGGCTGGGGACTTCCTGACTAAATGCAATTCCTTCCGCTCCAGCAGTTCCCATGAGACCTCCTCGCCTCCCTGGATGCCGAGCGCGGCCGCCAGCGGCATTGGCAGGTACACGAAGAAACGCAGGTTTTGGCCTTTCGACCGAATGGCCTGAACTCTGAGCGAATAGGATGCCACGGCTCGTGTTTTGGACATAAGACCTCCTTTTGCTTGACAATATAGCCTATAGGCTATATTATGTCAAGCATGAATATTTTCATCCCGTTTTCCGCCGAAGCCCTGCAAACCAGGGACGTGCAGCCCTTCGTGCTTTTTCGCGACCAGATCTGCCACGCGCTCGAAGACCGGCGCCAAGACCTTGAACGAATGTATGCCAAAGTCATGGGACGCCCCGAGATCGACCCGGTTTTTCTGACCGGGGTGACCCTCCTTCAAATGATGGAACGGCTTCCCGACCGGCAAGCCATCATGGCCTGCCGGTATGATGCGCGTTGGCGTTTGGCACTCGGGATCTCCACGGAGTGGGCGGGGATCGATCCGAGCACGTTAGTCTATTTTCGCCGCCGGCTGGCCAAACATAAGTGCGCCCAAGTGGCACTGGAAGCCGGGCTGGCGGCCATGCGTAACACCGGCTATCTGCGGCAACACGGCGCTGTGCGTATCGATTCGACCCATTTACTGGCTCATGTCGCCCATATGTCGCGACTGGAATGTATCCGTGAAACCCTGCGTATGGCACTGAACTTCCTGGTCGCCTTCGGAGGCGATAGCGCCTGGGAACCCTGGTTCACGCGCTACATCGAGCGCCACCCGCAAGACCTTCGCCACGCCTCCATCGCGAGGTTGCGCACCTCCATGGAGCAGGCCGGACGGGATGTCCATGATGTGTTGGCCAAAACACGGACGCTCGGCGATGCCGTCACCCGGTCCGAGCCGATGGCCCTGCTGCAACGCGTATTCGATGAGCAGTTCGAGATGACGGAGAGCGCTTCACCCCAACAACGTACGGCCACACCTGCCGGCGCCGTCCACAACCCACACGATCCAGAGGCTGAATGGAGCACGAAAGGCACATTAGGGAAAATTGGCTGGGTCGGAAGCAAACTTCAGGTCTGCGAAACTGCCACGGAAGATAAACGGCAACAGGGAGAGCCAACGAAAGCGGTGATCACTGCCGTGATGACACAGCCTGCCATTACCAGCGACCACGGCAGCCTATCCCCGGTTATCGCCGTCCATGAGCAGGGCGGACAAGTCAAGCCGGATGAGGTTTTCGCCGATGCAGGCTACATCAGCGCGCCCGCATTGGAACAGGCCGTCACCGACGGGTATGTGCTCACCGGTCCGATCGGCGCGCCGCCGCACAGCGCCAAACGGTTCGGTTCCAATACATTTGAAGTGGACCTTCCCCATCGTCAGGCCATCTGCCCGGCCGGCAAACTCAGCGGGGAGTGTTCTCGGATCACCGAAAGCAAGACTCGCATCACCTGCTTCTACTTCGCCTGGGCAAAGGCCGACTGCACCGCATGCCCGCTGAAGGATCAGTGCCTCTCGAAGAAAAAGCACCAACCGTTTCGTACGCTTCAGGTCGGCGAGAAGCATATGAGTGTGCAGGAGCGACGGAAGCTCTGCCAGACACCCGAATATCAACGGCGTATGCAGCGCCGCAGTGGGATCGAAGGAACTCACAGCGAATTGACTCGGGGGTACGGGTTGCGCCGCTCGCGGTATCGGGGCCTCGGGAAGACGGATATTCAGATGCAATTCACGGCCGCGGCGTGCAATCTGCGGAGGTGGGCTGCCCGCCTTTGCTGGCTATGTCGGCAGGAACTAACAACAGCGGCATAATCTGATGAAATCGAGGTGGATCAACCCAAAATAATTGCTTGAATGGAAGAGTCCGTTGCGATAGTTTTTATATAAGCAAAGCATCGATTAAGCCGCGCAACTCCATCGCCTGAGTCCCAGGACCATCGCCCCGGTGGCGAGCACGACTTTTTCAGCGGAATCATTTATCGAGACTTATACCCACGAAATTTATCTAGGGAGCAATCGTGTTAGAGCTTCCCGAGCCTTGGCATGCCCTTGATCGGCTGCCTTCCGATACCATTCTACTGCCTTGGCTCCATTCTTGGGCACACCTTCGCCAGTCGCATAACATGTACCAATAGCAACTTGAGCATCTGCAAGCCCCAGAGCGGCTGCTTTCTGATACCATTCGAATGCCTTGGTTGAATCTTTTGGCATACCGCCGCCGTTTTCATAACATAGTCCAAGATTATATTGAGATTCTGCATCTCCCTGATCGGCTAGTTTCTGATAGTCTGGGGTAATGACCACCACATTTTCCTCAATGCGGTATTTTAGCCCCGTCACTTCCGTGATGAATTTGATAGCATTCAGCAGGACGATGTTGCGCAGGCTTAAGGTTACAGTGGGAATATTAGCCTGCGAGGCGGCGCCGCGACGATTAAGTTGCAGAATTAAGTGCACGCCTTTTTCGCCCGGCGGCGAGGCCTTGTCGGCGATGATAGTCTGCTGATCCAGGTAGCGGAGCACATCCAAGATATTCGCCTGGCGGAAATCCAATTGCGGAATAACGATGCTATTTAGTTTTTGCAACAGGCGCTTCTTAGTGGAGTTGATTGGTTGAATGCCCTGGGCCGTTGTCACCGGTTGGCTGGCTACCTGCTTGACCGGGGGCGTTACCCGCCGTGCCTGGGCGGCGACCTCGGCCACGCTAAATATGAACAATAGAGTACCCACTAATAATACACATAAGCCTACTGTCATTTTCATAGATAATAGCCTCCTTAAGAAATCGCTTTGTTTTTCGAACAATGATACCAGTTTAGAAACAATTACACTACACGTATCGAGCCAACATTACTCTGGTTGTTAATTTCCTCTTTTCTTATCGTTTGTCAAGACAGACATCCGTTGAAGATTTTTTATCGGTGGAGATTGGCCATGAAGGCAGACATGGACACACTCCCTTCGTTAGCATCAGAGC
>CAYQNY010000031.1:0-22633 GCA_964418925.1 uncultured Verrucomicrobiota bacterium | reverse complement strand
TTATTCGCGACTTGTCGCGAATAATCCAGGCTAGCGGTCTGGGAAATGAAATTGAATAATAACCGTCCAGAATTAGTTTTGATCACAGGCGTGAGTGGCGCAGTAGGCCCGTGTGTTGTTGGTGTGTTATGTTCAGCCGGGCATCAGGTCCGCTCTTTCTCGCTTGATGCCTTGCAGGGAACATTCCCAAGCGGCGTTCAATCGCTTATTGGCGATGTGACTGAACCGTTGGCGGTTCAATCCGCAATGCACGGCGTGGATGCGGTTGTACATCTGGCCGCTCTCCTGCATATCGTCAATCCCCCGCCCGAACTGCGTAAAAAATATGAACGCATCAACGTGGGTGGAACGGCAACGGTGGTTGAAGCGGCGGGAATACAGGCGCACCCAGGTTCCGCCAGATGCTTTGCCGAGGCGAGAGGCGCAGGCGGCGCAGAAGCAGGATAAACAAACTCAACGTTTGATGGAAGCTATCGAGGATAACTTGCGCCAGTATGACTTGGGTTTTGGTGGCCAGCGAAAATATTAATTTCTATTTTATGGCCTGCCCTGCCTGCCCGCCAAAGCCTTGGCGACGGCGGGAGCAAGGCCGAAGGGGTTTGACCCTGCGTTCTGATTGGTTTGGATTGGTGTTGACTTTGTAAGCTTATGGTTTACATTAGTGGTGCCAAGTCAAACCGAATGATTGGCTCGGTTTGGTCTAATGGCCTTAATGTAAATCGTGAGTTGTCACAATGCAGTCCAAGATAAACCATTTGTTGAAGCAATGGCCGAAGGGCACTGTCGCCACGACCTCCTGGTTGGATGAGCATGGGGTGTATCGCCAGTTGGCTCGGCGCTATATGTCTTCGGGTTGGATACAACCGATGGGGCGCGGCGCTTTTCTGCGCGCCGGAGATTCTGCGGACTGGTTTGGAGGGCTTTATGCGCTCCAGAGGCAACTGGGTCTGAGCGTATATGCGGGTGCAGGCACGGCATTGTTGTTGAAGGGGCTGGGCCACTTCCTGCCATTGGGAGACAAGTCGGAAGTCTTTTTGTTCAGCGAACACCGGACAAAACTGCCTGGTTGGTTCAAGAAACACGCTTGGGGTGTGCCGATTCAGCATCATTATCCGAAAATATTTGAGCGATCTGACCCATCCGGTTTCACAGAGGTCAAACGCGAGGGATTTTCGGTCTGGGTCTCAGCGCCGGAACGAGCGATCCTTGAAGTGTTGCACCTGACCACAAATAATGCGGCGATCGAGCACGCGGTTGAACTCATGGACGGGTTAAACACTTTGCGGCCGCAAGTTCTGCAATCATTGCTTGAGTCTTGCCGCTCCGTTAAAGTGAAGCGCCTTTTTCTCTGGGCGGCTGAGGACGCCGGACACGATTGGTTCACCCGGCTTGCGTTGGACCGCGTGGATTTGGGCAAAGGCAAGAGACAAATCTATCGTGGGGGGCGGTTTGACCCGAAGTACAAGATAACCGTTCCAAAGCAGGAGGGTTCGTCCCATATTTAACTCTGTCTATGTGCGGCAAGCAGAATTGTTGGTACGTTGCCTTCCGGAGATCGGCAAGCAAGCGGTTTTTGCTCTTAAGGGTGGAACGGCTATTAACCTGTTCGTGCGGCCCACGCCACGCTTGTCAGTGGACATTGACCTGACTTACCTGCCGTTGTCGGGGCGTAATGAAGCTATGGCCGATATCACGCAAGCTTTGGATACCATCGCGAGTGATGTGACACGCCGCGTAACCGGCGCACATGTAGGGATCAGCAAAGCACAGGGGGTAATCACGAAACTGATGGTTTCCCTTGGAGACGCCCAGATCAAGGTGGAACCCAATCCGGTTCTGCGTGGCAGTGTCTATCCGCCGGAGAATCGGGATCTCTGTGTCGAGGCGCAAATATTGTTTGAGCAGTTCGTATCTGCGCGGACCCTTTCCCTGGCCGACTTGTATGGCGGCAAAATATGTGCCGCGCTTGACCGTCAACATCCGCGCGATTTGTATGATGTGCGGCTATTGTTGGAGAACGAAGGTTTCACCCCTGAAATTCGCCGGGCATTTGTGGTGTATCTGGCAAGTCATAGCCGGCCCATGCACGAGTTGTTGGATCCCCAGTTCAAAGACATTGCGGATGTGTACATCACGCAATTCGCCGGCATGGCTCGCGAGGAGTTTCCCGTCGAAGTTCTCTGTCAGACCCGCAAGCGGCTCCTGGTTCTGGTTCATCAGGAACTTGACGAAGACGAGAAGCGGTTTCTGCTATCCATGAAACAGGGAGAGCCGGACTGGGATGCTCTGGGGATTGAGCATCTCAAGGAACTCCCGGCTCTGCAATGGAAGTTGAAGAACATCCGGCGGATGAATAAGCGGAAACATACAGTGGCTCTGGAGAATCTTCAAAGGGCACTCAATCGGTAAGATCCATTCGCAGAATCGGGGTCAGAATTGGAAGTCCACAAAATTAAAACTTGTTCTCATGGAAAACGAACTTGAATCATAACCGTCAAGAATTAGTATTGATCACAGGCGCGAGTGGCGCGGTAGGCCCGCGCGTCGTTGATGCTTTATGCTCAGCCGGGCATCAGGTTCGCTCTTTCTCGCTCGATGCTCTGCCGGGAGCATTTCCCAGTGGCGTTCAAGCGTTCGTCGGCGATATTACTAACGCGGGCTGTGGGCATCAGCCCGCGTTAGAGTTGAACCACGCCTGCCCGCCTATGGAGGGAAACATACGAAAAAGGTAAAAGAAGACGGGGTGATGTAACGGCGTGTGGGCGTAGGGGCGTGACGGAGTGACAAGAGAAGCAAACGTCCAACGCCGAATGACGGAGGGCAGGCGGCGGATGACGGAGGATGGTTGCTATATGCAATCAGTATTGCGTATGGTAATACTATTTGATAGGTTGTCGGCGTATGAAACAGCGTAAATATTGGATCGATCGGATTGAAAAACTATGGGCGGAGCGCTCCGTGCTCTGGCTTTCGGGAGTTCGTCGCACCGGAAAAACCTTTCTTTGCCGAAGTTTGCGGGACTGCGAATACTTTGATTGCGAACTGCCGCGGATCCGTCATCTGATGGATGATCCCGAAGAATTTTTAGAGCAACAGAGGGGACATCGGATCGTTTTAGACGAGATTCATCGGTTGGCTAATCCGTCCGAGCTGTTGAAAATTGCGTCCGATCATTATCCGGATGTCCGTGTGCTGGCTACAGGTTCATCCACGCTGGGAGCGTCCGCAAAATTCAAGGATACGTTAGCCGGCCGGAAAAATGAGTTATGGCTGACGCCTATGATTGTCTCCGACTTGGCAGATTTCGGTCAATCCGGCCTGGCGCATCGTTTTCTCCATGGCGGTCTGCCGCCATTCTTCCTGGCATCCAAACTGCCGGAACGTCATTTTCAGGAATGGATGGATGCGTTCTGGGCCAAGGATATCCTGGAGTTGTTCCGGCTGGAGCGCCGCCAATCGTTTCAGCAATTTCTAGAATTGCTGCTGGCGCAAAGCGGCGGTATTTTTGAAGCTGTTAAATTTGCGCGGCCTTGCGGCGTGAGCCATACCACAATAGGTAATTACCTGAAAGTGTTGGAGGCAACGTTCGTAGCCCATGTGATCCGTCCTTTTAATTCGAATAAGGCGACGGAAATTGTAGCCGCACCCAAGGTGTTTGGATTCGACACCGGATTTGTCTGCTATTACCGGGGGTGGCATACATTGCGCCGGCAGGATTATGGCTTGCTCTGGGAGCATTTTGTGCTCAATGAGTTGTTTGCTCATATGCAGAGCCGCCGACTCCATTACTGGAGGGACAAACAAGGACATGAAGTGGATTTTGTACTCGTTCATGGCAATGCCGAGCTTATGACGATTGAGTGCAAGTGGAAAGCCGGAGAATTTGACGCCGGGAATCTCTTGGCTTTCCGTCGCCAATACGCTCAGGGCAGAAATATTGTTGTGGCCAGTGATGTCGAGCGCAGTTTCTTTCGGACGTTCAAAACCGCCAAGGTAATGTTTGTCTCCTTGTCGGATTTGCCCCGCGAAATTGGATTGATGGCGGCATACTGAAGGCGATCTTGAAGATACGATGCGTATGATTGACCGGACGACGATTGATAAATACACCGAGGATATTGCCGTGGAAGGCCAACGTATTCAGAATGAATTGGGATTTGTCCCTCAATACGACTTGGCCGCCGGCTGGCGGGAGACGTTTTGCGAGATGCGGGCGGCGGGAGAATTTGGGGAAGAGATCAGAGGTCGGAAATCAGAGGGTCAGGGGGAAGGGTTATCGTGAAACACCCCGCCGGATGCGGGGCAGGCACGCCTGCCCGCCTATGGCGGGAAATACACTAAAATAAGGCAACTACTCACCATGGACTTGTCAAACACCTGGTGCTCATGTTGATTCGCTGACCCACTGACTCACTGATTGTGACTGTCGAGCGTGTTCCGCGGGCTACGTTTCCAGGCATTATTTTTCACTGCAAAATGCCCTTGACAACGCCAAATTGCAATGTATATTGGCGATATGTTTGCCAGAAAGAATCAATTTAAACCGGGAATCTCATGCTTTGTCCTGGGACCGCGAGGCACAGGGAAGACCTTTTGGCTCCGTCATCTCTTTCCTTCTGCAGTCTTCGTTGATTTGCTGGAAGCACGAACTTTTAATATGCTGGCGGCCGATCCGCAGCGCCTCGGTAAACTGATCAGCGCTTCCACGGATGGGCCCATAATCATTGATGAAATTCAAAAACTGCCATCTTTGCTTGATGAAATTCATCGTCTGATCGAGGCTCATAACCCATGGTTTATCCTGACTGGCTCAAGCGCGCGTAAACTACGCCGCTCCGGCGTCAATCTGTTGGGTGGACGAGCAGTTACCAAGCATTTTCATCCCCTGACGGCCGCTGAACTTGGCGATTCCTTTGACTTTGACAAAGCGGTCAGATTCGGCCTGCTTCCTTCCATCTACGACCCTCGCAAGCATGTTCTCCCGGACGAATACCTCCAAAGCTATGTTCAGACCTATCTGAAAGAAGAAGTGATGCAGGAAGGCTTGACGCGCAATTTAAGTTCCTTCTCACGTTTTCTGGAGACCGCCAGCTTTTCTCAAGGGCAATTACTGAATATCAGTGAAGTGTCCCGTGAGTGCCAGATTAAGCGCAAGCTTGCCGAAAGTTATTTCGGAATTCTTGAGGATCTTCTCGTCGGCGTTTGTCTCCCGCCTTTCCAGAAACGCGTCCGGCGGCGGATAATACAGCACCCCAAATTTTTTCTTTTCGATGCCGGTGTCTTCCGTGCTGTCCGTCCCAGAGGCCCACTTGATGCCCCGGCAGAAATTGACGGGGCCAGTCTTGAAACACTGGTTCTACAGCACCTGCGGGCGGTGATGTCGTGGCGCAATTCGGAAGGAACCATAAGTTACTGGCGTACATCAACCGGTCTGGAAGTGGATTTTGTGGTGTATGCCGCCGATGCTTTTGCCGCTATAGAAGTGAAGCGTAAGCGCAATATTACATCTCATGATCTCAACGGAATGCGGGCTTTCGCGTCCGATTACCCTGAAGCGGCGAGGATCATTCTCTACGGTGGCGACCATAAGGAAGTAATCGAAGGTATCCAATTGATCCCCATTGCAACAGCCTTGCCCGTGCTGGAGCGAATCGTTTGGCCGGGCTTGGAATCAACGCGTCAATGATTAGGGGGGAGAAAAGCGAATCGTATTATCCTGTAAATCTCGTTAAAGAATCAGAGTTAGACAGGATAACAGGATTCCTGAATTAATTACAGTATCCTGAAAATCCTGTAATCCCGTCAAATAATCCGAGTTCTTAAAGTCCAATATTTTCAGACAGATGTTCAATATGACCGCGTCCTTCCTCTATCTCGGCCTGTATGCCTGGCATCTCGTTCTGCCCGCAAATTTCGCAAATAGGCGCGAAAGGAAGTGACGGAATGATGACATTTATCCGCATGATTTTGGCGTCTATTAACCAGTGCCCATGGTAATGCTTGACATAAAGTTACGCTTAGTGTAACTTTATGTTCAGAAATGAGCCCGCGACCTGTTACTAGAATTATAAGGACTTTGAACGATCTGGCCGATAAGGATCGTTGCCTCTTCATGCTGTCGGATCTGCGCGGGATATTGCCGAACTCGACCGACGGGGCTTTCAAGACCATGCTCTGTCGAGCGGTGAAAAATGGCGTTCTACAACGGTTCTGCCGGGGACTCTATCTCTATTCGCACCCGGACTGCGAACAGGGGTTATTGCTGTTTCATGCCGCCGTCCGACTGCGCGCGGGCGACTTCAACTATATCAGCCTGGAGACGGCGCTCAGCGATGCCGGTGTGATTTCCCAGGTGCCCGTGAACTGGATCACACTCATGTCTTCAGGAAGACGAAACATCATCCGTTGCGGCGCATGGGGAACTATCGAATTTGTCCATACCAGCCGGAAGCCCGCGGAATTGCGCGATAACCTGAACTATGACGCGCGTTGTCGCATGTGGCGCGCATCGGTGTCGTTGGCCATGCGGGACATGCGTCTCACGCGTCGAACGATGGACTTGGTCAACCGGGAGGCGGCCCATGAACTTGTTTGACCAACTGGTGTCGCTGGCCGCCAAGAGACAAGCGGGGCTGATCCCGTTGCGCTCGGTGGTTGAAAAAGAGCTTTTGCATCACGACATCCTGCGCGAGATGAACCAAGCGGGACTGCTGGCACGGCTCACCTTCATCGGCGGCACCTGTTTGCGGATGTGCTACAACTCCAAACGGCTCAGCGAAGACCTGGACTTCACCGGCGGGCAGGATTTCAATAAAACCACGCTCAGCGATATGGGCCGGATTCTGCCGGACATGTTCCGCGCCAAGTATGGCTTGGAGATGCAAGTGCAGGAACCAATCAGGGAGACCGGCCGGGTGAATACCTGGGGGGTGAAAATCGTAACCCGCCCCGAAGAAAAGCATTTGCCCATTCAGAGAATCAACATCGATGTGTGCGCGATTCCCAGCCATGACCAGCGCCCTATGATGTTGCGCAACCATTATGGGATGGATATGGGCACCTCCGGATTGATTCTTCGCGCGCAGAGCCGTGAAGAAATCCTGGCCGACAAAGTCGTGGCCCTGGCCTTTCGCCCCAATCGCATAAAGAATCGTGATCTTTGGGACATCGGCTGGCTCAAGCAGCAAAACGTTGAATTACCGGTGAAACTGGTGCCCTTGAAAGTCGCCGATCAGCGGAAAACACCCGATGAATTCATCCGCCTGCTGAGCGCCCGGCTGAAGCTCTTGTCCGGCGATCAGTCTGCCCGGGCGGATTTTGTCGGAGAAATGCAGCGATTCCTGCCGGTATCCATTGTGGAGGATACCGTGGCGAAGCCGGATTTCTGGCAGTACCTGACTCGTTTGGTGCGCGAGGAATGCAATCAAGTGTTTGCAACCATGAAATGAATGACTTGATTTAATGTTCCATATGATGGCGTCCCTTCTCTATTTCTGTGTGTATGGCTATCACCTGTTCGTGCCGGGCTATCTTCTCGCGCGACTTCTGGGTCTGCGGCGTGGACTCTTCCTGCTTTCGCTTGCCCTCTCGTATGCCTTGCTGTTGATGAATCTACTGCCCATGGAGTGGCTGAAAGCGCCGCTTTGGGTTTTCTTTCTGGCGTTTAATCTGCAGGTTGTGATTTTGTTGGCGGCCAACATAATCATCGAATATCGGCGGCGAAGAAGATTATGGTGCACATCTGAATCCCGGACGCTCCGCCAGCGCGGGGTGGCGACCTCGCTATTATTTCGGAGCCTGCTTGCTTGCTGGTGGCCGCCACTGGCGATTCTGTTGGGCGTGTTCATCTACCTGGTATGGGCCGGGCCATATCTGGAACTGCCCGCCGATCCCTGGGCTCATATCGGACGATTTCTCCAAGCCAAGGCATCCTGTATAGATACCGGCCATTTTGGACCTATAAATCGGTGGGGTGGGGTCTGGGGCTGTACGCTGGGCGAATTCATTACTCGACAAGGATTTCACTGGTACATTCTTCACGCGCTTTTGTGTAAAATTAGCGGCCTGGCCATAGCGGACTCGTTCATACCGCTGACCTTGGCCAATACCATCGTATTTTGTTTATCAATCTACTGGTTTGCTCTGTTCCTGTGGTCGCGTCAGCGAATATCACGCATTCATAAAATCCAGGCATCCTTATGGACGGTATGCTTTACCGCACTCTGGCTGGGGGTCAGTATTTTTGCCTATATTCGGTACTATGCGCTGGCGCCGACAATCCTGAATTATGTGATCTACCTGGCGGTAGTTGTTCTGATGCTGGATTATTTCCGTTCGCGTTGCTGGTGGGGACATGCTTTGTGGTTGGTGCCTGTCTTGATAATGGCCATGAATGTTATTCATACCCAGGAGGCGGTGTTTGCATTTTTCATGGGGCTGGGGATTCTGATGGTTATAGAGGGGCAGTGGCTTTTGGGAGGATGGTGGAGAAGCAAACATCCACTTGTCCTTCATAGCCTTGGCGACGGAGGAACATCCAACATTCAACATCCAACTTCGAATGAGGAGATAGAATCCGCACGGGTGCCCACGGTAAACATGCTGAAAATTCATGTCCTTTTCATTGGTGGACTGATTGTCTTTGGGTTGCTGTTGTTTTATTCACTTCATAAGCCAATGGTCAGTTATGGCTATTCGGAGTTTCTTTTAAGGCCGCTATTTCACGGCGAATGGTTAGGACAGAAATGGTTTATCCAACCCCCCTCCGGTCAATTTTTTCAAGTGCTGACATGGTGGGGCCTTTTTGTATATGCGTTATTCCTGATATATATCCGTCAATTTCTGCGTCAGCCGTTTATCCTGGCGGGGATGTTGATGCCGTTCCTGATTGTATTTAATCCGCTGACCCTGATGATCATCACGCGGTGGGTTACTGACTTGAACGTCATCTATCGGTTCAATTATATGATTCCATTGCCGTTTGTGGCTGGATTCCTGGCGCTGCGCTTTTGGGGTGAGATTAAGTTACATTTACCTGCGAAACACGCGAAAGGGCGCGAAAATATTCTTAACGCAAAAGACGCAGAACCTATTACTGCACGAAGAGAATGGACTTCATTCCGTAATCTCCTATTCCATGCTATATCACCCTTTAGCGTCATTTCGCGTGTTTCGCGGGCTATCATTATTCAGATCAAATCCAGGCTGTGTTGGCATACGATATGGGCCGGCATTTGCCTATTGAGTCTATTCGTTTTATTGATGCCATGGGAGCCACTTCTTGGGATGCGGTCCAATAGCCGGTTTTATACATTAAAGCCCGTTCCCGAGGGCAATGATCAGCGGCGGTGGGGCGATTTGATCGCGTTGGTTCGGACCCACCCGCAGGCCCACGTGTTGACGGACCACTATACGTTCATCTTATTACGTTGGATGGATGTGAATGTGATGGATGGCGGGTGGTGGATTGCCCCTTCAGCAAAGGGCGCGGATCGACTGGCTTTATTGCGCAAGCTGGATCAGCAATACGACTGGTGGTTGGTGGTCAATCGGAGAAACGGAGAGTTTAGTATGAATGGCGCACGTTCTGGCCATTGGTGGTCGGACGCGCTGACACATTTTGCAACGGCGTATCCGGATGATATGCTCCTGTTTGTTAAAGAGCATCCGGAGCTGTTCAATGAAATCTGGAGTAGGGATCAAATCCGGGTTTATGATATTGTTGAAGGCCGGATAGGGGAATGATGACGTAACGGCGTGGGGGTGTAGCGGCGTAAGGGAGTAATGGAGTGACAAGAGAAGCAAACGTCCACTTGTCCTTCATAGCCTTGGCGACGGAGGAACATCGAACATCCAACACTCAACGTCGAAGAACGGGGCGGATGTAATCTGTAGAATTGCCCAACCGAAACTCCCTGTAACCCTTAAAATTGTTTCTTGAATATTCGGTTGCTATCACCGAGCTTTCAATGTAGATTATACACGTGAACCCACGAAGGAAAGCCGTTAACGCCTTATGCGGTTTGCTCCGTCGCCATCCTGTGGTGGCGATTATCGGCGCGCGCCAAGTGGGGAAGTCTACCCTGGCCAGGCTAGTCGCCCGGGTTTATCCTGGCCCGATTACGATTTTCGATCTGGAAAACGACGAGGACCTGGCCCGGCTTTCCGATCCGATCTTGGCTCTCAAGAAATTGAAGGGACTGGTCATTCTCGACGAGGTGCAGCATCGTCCAGACCTCTTTCCCTCCCTGCGGGTGCTGGCCGATAGACCCGATGCCCCGGCACGGTTCCTCGTGCTCGGAAGCGCGGCGCCCGCACTCTTGCGGCAGTCTTCCGAAACCCTGGCGGGACGGATTGCATATTACCAACTCTCCGGGTTCCTTCTCGAAGAAGTCGGTGTATCCCGCCTGGATCAGCTTTGGCACCGGGGGGGCTTTCCCCGTTCGTTTCTGGCACGTACTGATTCTGAAAGCATGGAATGGCGGCGGATATTTATACGAACTTTTCTCGAACGGGATATTCCCCAGCTCGGGATCCGGGTCGCGGCGAGCACCATGCGGCGATTCTGGACCATGCTTGCTCATTATCATGGCCAAATCTGGAATGCATCGGAATTTGCGCGCTCGTTTGGCGTTGCGGACACGACAATTCGACATTATCTCGACATCTTGACATCCGCGCTGGTCGTCAGGCAACTACTTCCTTGGCATGCCAACATCGGGAAGCGGCAGGTCAAGTCGCCCAAGGTCTATGTTGCCGACAGCGGTCTGCTGCACGGACTACTCAACTTGCCGCGGCCGGCCGATCTTGAAGGACATCCCAAAATGGGCGCCTCGTGGGAAGGCTTTGTGATAGAGCAAATCATCGCGCGCTTGGGGGCTGAGCCGGATGAGTGCCACTTCTGGGCCACCCATTCGGGAGCAGAGCTTGATCTGCTCGTCGTGCGGGGCGCCGCGCGAAGGGGATTCGAAATCAAGCGGACCAGCTCGCCCGCGACAACTCCTTCGCTGCGGTCGGCGCTCTCCGATTTGAACCTTGCATCGATCGATGTCATCCACGCCGGCGATAGGACCTTCGAGTTGCATGAACGCATCCGTGCCGTCAGTGTGTTCCGCCTTCTTGACGACATCAAACCGCTTTGATAGCCGCCCTGTGCGTAAAATCGAGGTCAAACATAAATGTGATACATAACTGATAATGTACAAGACGGGGGCTTAGTGAAATCCGTTTCATATTCTTGCTGGCGCGCGTTTATTTGGGGAGCGATTTGCGGACCGCTTGCCGCTGTGCTGGTCATAACGTTGACCGCGAGCTGGTGGTTGCCAGCGTTGGGCGAGGGGCTTGCCATGAACCCTTCGGAAGGTCAGGCCGATGTCATCGTGGTGTTGGGCGGGGGCGGACCTGAGCGGGCAATGCATGGAATTAATTTATATCGGCAGGGCATGGCGTCTAAAATCTGCTTCACCGGGGATCGTCCGACGCCGGAAATGCCCAGCTTTACGGATGGCCGGTTGGCCCGTGACCTGGCCGTTCGCGAAGGAGTGCCGACGGGTGATATTTATCTGCTGAAGACAACCAGTACATGGGAAGACGGACAGCAAATAGCCGCGGGCGTCAAGCAACTGGGCCTGCGCCGGATCGTGATTGTCACGAGTTGGTATCATAGTCGCCGGGCTATAGCCGTGATCCGGAAACACCTGGCCGGCGAATCAGTGGAGGTGTTTTATAGCCCCCCGCCAACATCAGCCCGTTGTCCGGACCGGTGTTGGTCCCGGGATGAGTGGATGATCATGATCGTGAATGAATGGATCAAAATTGCTCTATATCAAGTAAAGTACCGATTGTGGTGTTAGGTTTGAAGTGTGAAGTTTTAAGTCGGATCATCATGATTTTGCCTGACCCAGAAAACTTAACTAAAACATTCCGGAACACTTACTGCGCTATCGCGGATTATTATGTTTGTCTTTCCCGATCCATATCGAGTCAATCCTGTCAAAAGATGTCCGATATAACATGATTTTTTTTCTTTTCATTGGAGCGCTGGGTATTCTGGCTTTGGTGGTATCCTATTTCACTGTGGCTGCGATCCGTCGATGGACTGAACAGCACGAATTTCTGGATATTCCCAACGAGCGCAGTTCGCATACGCGACCAACACCGCGCGGCGGAGGACTGGCCATCGTGGTGGTGGTCCTGGGCGGGGTCTGGATTTATGCCGCGTTATGGCCGGGGATGCCATGGGGCGCGCTGACGATTTTTACATTCGGCGCTGTCTTGATTGCCGGCGTCAGCTGGCTGGATGATCTGCATCCGTTGCCGGCCTGGGTCCGGTTCGCAACGCATGGGGTGGGTGCGGTCCTGGCCATGCTGGCGTTCGGTTATTGGCATGCTATCAGCGTGCCGGGGGTGGGATGTCTGCCGCTGGGCCTGCTCGGGGCGCTTTTGACTTTCCTTTGGATCCTGGGATTAACCAATGCCTATAATTTCATGGATGGTATTGACGGTATCGCGGGAGGACAGGCCGTGGTTGCGGGTGTGGGTTGGGCTGTCCTGGGGTGGATCAGTGGTCAGCCGCTGGTGGGTGTTTTGGGTCTGCTGATCGCAACCGCCAGTTTGGGCTTTTTAGGCCATAATTGGCCACCGGCAAAAATATTTATGGGCGATGTGGGCAGTGCGTTCCTTGGTTATACACTGGCGGTGTTAACTGTTCTGGCCTCACAGTCCAATCCGATTTTTGTTCTTGCCGGTCTGGCGTTGGTCTGGCCGTTTGTCTTTGATGCGACGCTTACATTTTTCAGGCGATTATGCCGGGGCGAAAAAGTGTGGGTGGCGCATCGTTCCCATCTTTATCAACGGTTAGTCATCAGCGGGCTTTCCCATGGTCAGGTCGCGGGTCTCTATATCGGCCTGGCAATGCTTGGCGTGATCTGGGCGGTTGGCTTGGTTCTTGGATGGCGGTTCGTCATTGTCGCCGGTGCCGGTGTTATTTCGGTGGCCGCGGTGAGTCTGTGGGGATGGACGTGCCAACGCGAGCGATGTTCCCATGTGTCGGCTTGAGCCATACTGCGCGTTTCCCGGCTACGGGATACTATGGTGGTTTTGAGACCGGCAAATATCAGATTTTTCGTGTCTTTTGTGTGTTTCGTGGTTATATTTTCTTTTGGGTTGCGGCTCTGTTGCGCTAGATATTCTTACAAACACAGCGAGCAAGTGAGATAAGTCGTAAATATAACGTTGCCCTTGGCGTTCTTGGCGAGAAAATAATTTCTGCGTCTCAGCGCGAATAATCATTATGCGTAATCGGTATTTATTTCTCTTGGATTTGGTCCTCTTGTCGGTGACTCCGACCCTGGCGTTGGTCATGCGGGTGGATACCGAATCATGGGTGGTCGGTTATCAGTCCGCTTTGATTCGATTCACGCTCCTGGCGCTGGCGGTCAAATTGGTTCTCTTTTTTCTCTTCGGTCTGTATCGCCGTTACTGGCGTTATGCCAGTGTGGACGAATTGATCAGTATCGGTCTGGCGGTTGGCACATCCACGCTGGTTGTCGCCGGCCTGTTTTTCGGAGCCGGCATTCTGGGCATGGATGCCGGCCGGAGCCTTCCTCGATCCGTGCCGTTCATTGACGGGCTCTTGACCCTTATCGTGGTCGGTGGAACGCGCTTCAGCGTGCGGGTTATGGCTCACAGGCGTCGACGCAGTGAACGGAAGCGTGATAGCAAAGCTGTTCTGATCGTGGGCGCCGGCGATGCCGGGTCCATGATCGCGCGTGAAATGCTGTCCAGCCGGCATATCAATATTGATCCGGTTGGTTTCGTGGATGATGATCCAAGCAAGCATAAAAAATCCATCCATGGCGTGCCCGTGCTGGGAACACGGAAGGATATTCCCCGTTTGGTCGAGAAATACGGGATTGAGGAAGTGGTGATCGCGATCCCGACTGCTACCGGTCAGGTGATCCGTGACATTGTGACGCTTTGCGAAGCCGCTCGCGTACCGTCGCGGACCATGCCGGGGATGTACGAAATCCTGTCCGGTCAGATCAGTGTCAGCCAGTTGCGCAATGTGGATATTGAAGACCTCCTGCGGCGTGATCCGGTGCGTATCAATGCTCAGGAGGTTGAAAAAATGCTGTTCGAAAAACGTGTTTTAGTCACCGGCGCCGGCGGTTCGATTGGCTCGGAATTGTGCCGCCAGATCGCGCGCTGTTCGCCAGCCGGTTTGATTTTGCTGGGTCATGGCGAAAACAGTCTCTTCTCGATTGAGCATGAATTGCGACGCTATTGGCCGAAACTTTCCTTAAGTGTGGTGGTTGCCGATATTCGCGATCGCATGCGGATGACTGCTGTCTTTGAGCAGACCAAGCCCCAGGTAATCTTTCATGCCGCCGCCCACAAACATGTGCCGATGATGGAAGCGAATTGCGAAGATGCCATTACCAACAACGTGGGCGGTACGCGGACGCTGGTTCAACTAGCGGAGCAGTGTGCTGTCGAACGGTTTGTCCTGATTTCATCCGATAAGGCGGTGAACCCGACCAATATTATGGGCGCCACCAAGCGGGTGGCGGAAAAAATCGTACAGACGGTAGCCCGGCGTACAGGTCGTCCGTATGTTTCCGTGCGGTTCGGCAACGTGCTGGGGAGTCGGGGCAGTGTTGTGCCTACTTTCCGGGAACAGATTATACGCGGGGGGCCGGTAACCGTGACGGATCCTGAGGTGAAACGCTATTTCATGACAATCCCGGAAGCCGTTCAACTGGTACTCCAGGCGGCCACCCTTGCGGGCGTAGAATGTCGGAATGGCGTGTTTGTGCTCGATATGGGGGAGCCGATTAAAATTGTGGATCTGGCCCGGGATTTGATCGAGCTTTCCGGTAAACAGGTTGGGCAGGATATTGAGATCGTGTTCACCGGACTGCGGCCGGGCGAGAAACTCTTTGAAGAGCTGTTTGGAGATGGTGAAGATTATCGTCGGACGCGACACGAGAAACTCTTTGTGACCGATGGCACACCGGTGTCCGCCGGTTCTTCATCCCCAGACGGAAAAACAGAAGCAGAGGCTCTCCAAAAATTGGTTGATCATCTTTTACAAACAGCGGAAAAGGGTCAGCCGGATGAAGTCCGGCGGCTATTGCAAGAAATAGTTCCCAATTACCAACCTGCCGTAATTCCTTCCTAACGTTGCCTGTGCTGCAGTTTGGATGGGTTTGAAATATAAATCCTTGACTTGCTAAATACGCGGAATGAATCTTTTTTTAGCGCTACGGGTATTATGAAGTGCCCGCATGTGTGTGGTATTACCAACCCCGATAAAATTCCATGAATATTCTTATGCGGTGGCGTTGGCTGATTTGCTGGCTCTATGCGGTGGGTATCCTGGGCTTGTCCATCCTGCCGGCTGGCGCCTTGGAGAGCGCCCTGGAATTTTTCCCGCATCAGGATAAACTCCTGCATGCCCTTATGTATGGGGGATGGGCGGCCGTGTTGGGTTGGGCAGTGCAGGCGCATGTTCGGCGCAGTCCGTTGGCTTGGATGCTGGGCATTGTGCTGACTGTCACGGCCTATGGCATCCTGATGGAAATCCTTCAGCAAATGTTGCCGTGGGCCCAGCGGACTTGTTCCGGTTGGGACGCCTTGGCCAATTTGGTCGGTGCGGCCTTGGCCGTTGGATTTTTAGCCTTGCACCGCCTTCTTTCGCGTCATTGCGCCTGCCTATCCGCCCGCAACACTGCGTGTAACGCTGTGGGCAGGCAGATGAATTAATCCGCATATTTCTGCGTGCGTTTCGTTAACTTCATGGTAAAGTACGTATAGACCAAAATTCCAGTAATGAGCTTCACCCATGAATGATGTGGCCGTCAGTATTAATCGTATCAGTAAGGTTTACCGGCTGTATCACCATCCCATGGACCGGATGAAAGAGGCACTGGATCCGCGCCGCCGGAAATATCACCGGGATTTCTACGCTTTGCGTGAGGTCAGCTTTGATATTCGGCGTGGTGAAACAGTGGGTATTATCGGCAAAAACGGTTCCGGAAAATCCACCTTGCTCAAAATTATCACGGGAATCCTGACGCCGACTGGCGGGACAGTAACGGTCAAGGGAAAAGTTTCCGCACTCCTGGAACTGGGAGCCGGGTTTAATCCCGAATTAACCGGCATCGAAAACGTCTATTTCAGCGGAACGATCATGGGTTATACCCGGAGGGAAATGGACGCGCGGCTGGAGGCCATTCAGTCGTTTGCGGATATCGGCGATTACATGGATCAGCCCGTGCGAACCTATTCCAGCGGCATGTTTGTCCGGTTGGCGTTTGCCGTTGCCGTGAATGTGGATCCGGATATTCTGATCGTGGATGAGGCGATGGCGGTCGGAGATATCAGTTTTCAGGCCAAGTGCTTCAGAAAATTCAACGAATTCAAACAGCGCGGCAAAACAATCATTTTTGTCACCCATGCGCTTGACAGCGTGATCCGGTATTGTGATCAGGTGATGGTCCTGGATGAGGGCAGGAAAGTCGTGGAAGCCAGCCCCAAGGAGGCCGTGGATGTCTATAAAAAACTGATGGCTGAATGTTACGAACCGGGCCCGGCGCCGACTGCCGATAAACCCGCCGAACCATTGGCTTCCAAAGCGTTGAAAGACCAGTTTGCGGTGGATCCTAATGCGCTGTCCTATGGAGATCAACGAGCGGAAATTATGGATTTCGGAATTTTCGACGAGGCGGGGCGACCGGTCCAGCTTCTGCACAATGATCAGCCGTTCCTGATTACAATGAAAGTTCTTTTTCATGCTGACCTGGAAAACCCCATCTTTGCCTATACCATTAAAGATTTGAAGGGCTTGGAGTTGACGGGAACCAATACGTATTTTAAAAATATTGCGACCGGTTTGTACCGGAAGGGGGAATATGCGCTGGTGGAATTCCGCCAAGTGTTGAATGGTCAGTCCGGTCGGTATGGTCTTTCCCTGGGGTGCACCGGGTTCGAGCGCGAGAAATTGGCAGTGTATCATCGCTTGTACGATGTCCTTCTGTTCGAGGTGGTATCCCAGGCCCAGATGGTGGGGTTTTATGATTTACACAGTAAGATTACGATTCAAAAAACATAGTCACTATGGTTTGTGGCAAAATCGTTATGATTCTGATCGGAACTGATATTGAGCAGATTTCCCGCCTGGAGCGGGCCATGGCCCGGACACCGGGATTTGTCAAGCGGGTGTTTACAAGAGCAGAACGTGCCTATTGCCGTCGGCGGGGGCGCCCGGCTCAGCATTATGCCGCCCGGTTTTGCGCCAAGGAGGCCGTGGCCAAAGCGTTGGGAATCCCTGTGCATTGGGATGAAGTCGAGGTGATTCGCTCTGCGCAAGGAGTTCCGCAAGTGCGCGTGATCGGCATCACGGCCAAAAAGCTGGGGTGCCGCGTAATTCGTCTTTCATTGGCACATGCCGGCGATTATGCTACGGCTACGGCGCTGATCGAACCTGAAAAGTCTGATTAAATAATGGGCCACGAAGGCGCCAAGGTCCAAAGTTTATTTGATAGAGTCAATTGCGTAAGTCGTCTCCTGTCACATTGTGTGGCCGGAACAGAAGATTTGGCTAAAAACGCAATGTGTTTTTTTATCAATGGTTTGCAGCTTTTCGCCAAATCTTCCTCTCCGGCGGAACAAGCCCGCCGGTGGAGTAGTGGTAAATAGGGAATTATGACAACCCTGAATCTCAATTATTATCACGGACCGGATGTCTATTCGGAAGGCGCCGTGGAAGATGAGTTGCTCTCCATTGTCCAACAGCGCCGGAATATTTCCTCCGTTCTGGCGCAGGATCAACGCTGGTCCATACTGTATCACCTCTCACCGGCGCGCCGCGGGCTTCTGGAATGGTTCCCTTTGAATGCGGGATCGAACGTGCTGGAGATTGGCGCGGGATGCGGCGCGTTGACGGGATTGTTTTGCGAAAAGGCGGCCCGCGTGACTGCCGTGGAACTGTCGGAGAAACGATGCCGTATTATTGTTAACCGATACGAAGATGTTCCGAATCTTGAGGTGGTGGCGGGGAACGTAATGGATATTCCGTTCGACCGAACCTTTGATGTGGTGACCCTGATCGGAGTACTGGAATACGCCCGTAGTTTCATCCACTCGCACCAGCCTTGCCGGGATATCCTCTGTCGCCTGCTCGCGACGCTTAAGCCTTCCGGACGGTTGATCCTGGCGCTGGAAAACAGGTATGGCATCAAATATTTCGCCGGCGCGGCGGAGGAGCATACGGGCCGCCTTTTTGACGGTATTGAGGGATATCCGGCGTCGCCCGGTGTCGAAACGTTTTCCAAAAATGAGTTATCATGCCTGCTTCAGGAATCCGGTTTCACGGATTGCCGTTGGTATTATCCGTATCCCGATTATAAATTTCCGGAAGAGATTTTTAGCGATCGATTTTTGCCGGGAATCAATCACAAATTCCATAATGCGCCCAATTATGATCAGGAACGATTCCAGCTCTTCAGCGAACGGCGCGCACTTTTTCATCTTATGAATAACGGACAGTTTGATTTCTTCTCCAACGCGTTTCTGGTGGTGGCCTCGAAGAAGTAGATCATGTGGAAAGATACGCCACGAAGACCACGCCATCGGCGTGGCAAACCCCGCGAAACGCGGGGCAAGCACTAAGTTTATCCCGCGCCGCGCGGGACTTGCCCCGCAAGGCGGGGTCACAAAGAAAGCGCAAGTCGAAGGTCCAAGGTCGCAAGTCATAAATCCATTTGAACTTTTGACATTTGACCTGTGACTTGCGACCGGGCAACCTTGGCGTCGTAGTGGTATATAAATTGGTTAATCTATGGAAGTGCTTTATACCAAATATAATTATCATCGTCTGCCGCAGTTCCAGGTGGCCACGTCTATTGTCCTGGATGAAGGACACAAGCGGGTGATTAAGCGCGCACTCGCGCCGCAGGCTGTTGCCCATATTGCGCGCATTCGGCAGGATCATCGCCTGTTTATTGATGTGGCGGTTAAGGATGGGTTTGAATTGCCGGATATCCAGGACCAGGGGGAGACATCCGTCGTTTATGATTTTATCGAAGGTCCCAGCCTGGACAGCCTGCTGTTTCAGGCATTTCAAGATCAGGATCGCGACCGATACTGGGCGCTACTGGATGAGTATATCCGGCGCTTGCGGACAGGTTTCAAGACCGTATCATGCCCGCTGCCAGGCGGTCAGGTCGAGATCGAGCGAGTCTTTGGCCGGTCTGATTTCGGTTTTGTGCCCGCAGTGCCGGACTCCTTTCTAGCGCATGCGGTCATTGACCTAATTTTTGACAATGTGATTCTCGCGGATGGACGCTATGTGCTCGTGGACAATGAGTGGATGTTTCCCGGTTGTGTGCCAGCAGCGTATGTTCTTTACCGGGCGTTGTTTGAATTTTATGAATTGAAGTGGCGCGAGTTCGGGATAGATCGCTTTGTTTCGTTCGAGACTGTGGCCCGTCGATACGGCATAGACGATAAAGCCGTAGCTGTTTATCGGGATATGGAAGATCATTTTCAGTCTTATGTATGTGGTGAACGACGGCTGAATTTCAATCTTCGGTACCTGAAATGCGTTGAAACGATTCCGCATATACAAGAAGTTATCGCGCGGCAGGGCCACCTGATTCATAAGCAGGAGGTGGAGTTGCAAGACTTAAAGGGGAAGGCTGGGGTTCTGGATGAAATTCTTAATTCCTATGGCTATCGGATTCTTCGCGCCGGCTGTCGGATGATAGATCGGCTCCTGCCTCCGGGCACGCGTCGAAGACACTGGATGGGAATGCTGTTTCGGAGGATGGTGGCGACGGGACAATGGGTGATGGGACAAGTCAAACATTAATCTCGCACAAATCAATCAAATGAACCGGATGGATTGGCCACCAAGACGCTAAGACACAAAGAAGGCCAAGGGAAGAGGATCCCGCTCTGAGCGGGATAAATCAGAGGCTTGCCCCGCAGTAGGCGGGGGTCAGAAAGAAACTGACCTCAGAAGCTCTGACATCTGCGGCTCTGATCTCTGAAACTTAGTGCCTTAGTGGCTATGAATTAATTTGAAATGTAATAGAGTAGAGAGAAGGAGATCCATGAACCGATTCATCAAGACTCAGATCAGCGATTCCATCAAAGTTAAAAAGGCGCTTCTTCAGAAACCCGCTTTTATAAAACGTCTGGAGATGGCGGCGATGTGCATTGTCAAGGCATATCGAGAAGGACATAAGCTACTGCTGGCGGGGAATGGCGGCAGTGCTGCTGACGCCCAGCATATCGCCGGCGAATTGGTAAACCGGTTCCGATTCGACCGCCCGGCGCTTCCGGCTGTGGCGCTCTCCACCGACACTTCAGTGCTCACATCCATTGGTAATGATTCTGACTTTGGTCAAGTGTTCGCGCGGCAGATTCAGGCCTTGGGTGCGGCCGGCGATGTGTTTATCGGGATTTCGACGTCTGGTAATTCCAACAATATTATTCAGGCGCTTCGGGTCTGCGGACGGAAAGGCATCGTTGGTATCGGTCTGACCGGTCAAAGCGGTGGGAAGATGAAAGCGTTTTGTGATTATTGCCTCCAAGTCCCCTCAAAAGAAATCCCTCGTATTCAGGAAGCCCATATCCTGATTGCGCATATCCTCTGTGGTATTATTGAAGAATCCCTCTTTACGCGACGCTGATATTGCTACCTGCCCCGGAAGATTTTATCGCGCTGAAATGCCGTGCTCGCTGAGTAAAGAAAAAATAAACGTTCTGAATTGTGATTGCTCGGTGTCTCTGCGCGCGAGAACTGAATTGACTAGCCCGCCTCATGTGCCTCGGCTGCATCTTTGAATGATTTCAGGAACGCTGAAGTTTTTTGATCAGCGTGTCGAACAGCGTCTGTTTCACCGCCTGCAAGCCTTCGCCGTTTTTCGCGGAAATGGCCAGGGGCTTTTGCCCCGTCCGTTGAATAAATTCCGGCAGATAGCTTACCGCCGGCAGAAGGTCCATTTTATTGGCCACGATCAGTGCTGGGCGTCGGATCAGATCCGGACTGTGCAGTTCCAGTTCATTCATCAGGATGGCATAATCATCGGCCGGATGCCGGTTGTCCGTGCCGGCCATATCGATGACGAAAATCAGGAATCGCGTACGTTCGACATGACGGAGAAAGGCGTGTCCCAATCCGTCGCCGCGATACGCTCCCTTGATCAGGCCGGGAATATCCACGATGGTGATGTCTGTATGAAGCTCAGAGCAGAGTATGCCAATGATGGGGTTCAGAGTCGTGAATGGGTAGGAGGCGATTTTCGGATGCGCGTGGCTGATGGCGCCTAGCAGGGTTGATTTTCCGGCATTGGGAAATCCGATCAAGCCGACATCCGCGATAATTTTTAAATCCAGCCGGACCTTTTTTTCCTCGCCGGGTTCTCCGTCAGTATGTTCATGGGGTGCTTGGTGCGTGTGGGTTTTGAAGCGGCAGTTTCCCAGTCCTCCCTGCCCGCCGCGGGCAATAACAATTTGCTCGGCATGAGCGATTAGGTCGGCCAGTAATTTTCCGGTGGGTTCATCCCTGATTTCCGTGCCGCAAGGCACGCGGATAAGAAGGTCTTGGCCGGTACGGCCGGTTTGTTGCTTGCCCTTGCCGTGGTTGCCGTCTTGAGCGTGCTGGAGCGGGTGATAATACAGGGTGATCAGGGAGTCCGTATTTCGGTCGGCTTGGATAATCACATGGCCGCCGCGTCCGCCGTTCCCGCCGTCCGGACCGCCGCGAGGAACGAATTTTTCACGGCGAAAGCTGCGACATCCATTGCCGCCGTGTCCACCAATCAAGGTTGCTTTGGCTCTTTCAACAAATTTGTGGCTTTTCACGATGCAGGGGCAGGCTCGTCGATACGGACGCGTTTGCCGTTTTTTTCGAATTTAACGGTGCCGGGTTTCAACGCGAACAGACTGTCATCGCGGGCCCGCTTGACGTTAAGCCCGGCTGTGATCCGTGTGCCCCGCTGGCGCACAATAATGCTCCCAGCCGTAATGATCTGGCCGTCAAATCGTTTTACGCCCAGTCGTTGGCCCTGGCTGTCACGTCCGTTACTTCCGGCTTTACCGCTTTTTTTAGTTGCCATGATACTGTCCCTTTTTGCTGGAAAAATTACAAGGGTTCTATCTTCAGTTCCGTCAATTCCTGACGATGCCCTTTTTTGCGTGCATACCCCTTGCGCCGCTTTTTCTTGTATGCAATCACCTTGGTGCCGCGCAAGTGCCGCAATACCGTGGCGGAAACATGGGCATCGGTTACATGGGGACTGCCGACCGTGAGAGCCGTGCCGTTGCAGAATGCGAGCACCGGCTGAAGATTCACTTTTTCTCCCACGCCGGTTGCCAAACGTTCCACTTTCAAGGTATCGCCCGATTCCACCCGGTACTGTTTACCACCTGTTTCGATGACAGCATACGTTTTCATTGCAACTCCCATTGCCGAATTATCCCATCCCATGTTGAAAATACTCTTTCTTCAATAAGAAACGGTTCATAATACCTGAAGTATTCCGCATGTCAAACTTAATTCGCAGGTGTTTATTCATGAAGCTCCGGTTTTCCGCATTTTTCCGCGACGCCTTCTAATGGCGTC
>CAYQNY010000030.1:0-22806 GCA_964418925.1 uncultured Verrucomicrobiota bacterium | reverse complement strand
GCTGTCGTTCCCCCTGTACACGACATAACCGTTCGCGCCGGCAACGGAACTCCAGGTCACCCGCACCTTGTCACCATAGATGCCGTCAGTGGCGGCGACATCGGCGGGAGCGGCAATCCGGGTGGCCCACGCGCCGGCATATTCATAGGCGCCCATGTCCACTGTTGTATGAATAATCCGGTCGTTCTCCGCCAGGTCGGTGGCCAAGGACATCCAATCCTGATTATTGCCAGCATTGATGCAGGCCGAATACGCCATCAGCCGGTAATCCCCGGCCTCGAAACTGGAACCGGAACCTGAACCCGAATCCACAAATTGCGGGTCTTCCATGATGTTGCCCGTGCCGGAGACATAAGGCGTCGTGCAGGAATAGGTACATCTATTAACGCCATAATTTCCAAAGCCGGGCGTATTGTTGACGATGATGCAATTCCTCATCGTGCCATTGTAGTTGTGCACGGAATACCATGTATTCCACTCATCCGTTGACGTCGGACCGGTGTTGCCGACAATGGTGCAGTTTTCCATCGTACCAGCATTTTGCACCACACTGCCGTAATTCCAGCCGCCGCGCAGAGCCGTCGAATAATTGCCCATAATCAGGCAATTCCGCATAGTGCTGCCGACGATGTGTACGCCGGCGCCGCTTCCCTCCTGGGAACCCCAGTTACCGATGATCGTGCAGTTTTGAATTGTGCCGCCATTGAGAGCTATGCCGCCGCCATAGGCGGCGCTGTTGCCGGAGATCACGCAATCCTGCAGTAGGCCGCCGCCGATGTGTACGCCGCCACCGCCGCTATACTGTCCAGAGCTGTTGTTGTCGCTGATCGTGCAGTTGCGCACAGTCCCGGCAGAAATCCAAACGCCTCCTCCATATCCTATTCCCGTATTGCCCGCAATCGTGCAGTTGCGCACAGTGCCGCCATAAATAATGACTCCTGCTCCATTTGCTTTTGCCGTATTGCCCACAATCGTGCAATTAGAAACCAGCCCCGCCATTATAGCGACCCCGCCGCCACCACAGCCGTCATGAGCGGCTATATTGCCGCTGATCGTGCAGTTCTTGACAGTGCCGCCACTCGACTCGATACATACCCCGGCGCCGCGATAATCGCTATAATACGCATTGGTGATCGTGAACCCGTCAACCACGGCTGATGCGTGGTTGAGATAAAAACAGCGGTCGACCCCGCCGCCGTCAACAATCGTAGTCGCCGCTCCGGCCGAACTTTTGACAATAATTCCATCGTCAATGGAGATTTGATTCGTCAGTGTATATGTCCCCGCCGCCACATTGACTGTGTCGCCATCCATCGTCGCCACATCAACCGCCGCCTGGATGGTTAGCTTCGGAGATCCCGAAGTGCCAGGGTTGCTGTCATCTCCCGTAGTGCTGACATAATACGTCGCGGCCCAACCGGTGGTTCCAGCCGCCAGCCCGATCCACATTACGCCGATAGCCAGACCTGTTAACCATTGTTTAGATTGAACCTGCATGATACGGTCCTCCTTGTTGATGGACTCTCCATAAATACGCGAAGTTTTTCCCCAACCTGCAATAAATAAAAACATAACAATAACGTATTATATTTTATTCAATAATAATAAAAATGCAAGAAAAATTTTAACTTTTTTTCATACGCATATCCATCAGCCACAGAACAGGTTATGACGCACATGCCTCGCTATAGGGGAAGGATAGAGGGATGCAAACGACTTTTTAACAGACTCGGATTTTTGACAGATTAAGGATGGGCAGGATTCAGGATATGAACATGGACATCATATAATCCGGTCTATTTAGACCCCATCCGAAAAGAATATCCAATATCCAACACTCAATTTCCAATATCCAAGGATAAGACTTCGCCGAAAAGGCGCGCAGAAGGAGTGTATTGTCTCGTGCCGCTGATGCCGGCGCTCCGATCTTAGGTTGGATATTCCTTGTTGGACATTGGATATTGAAAATTCATGAGTGAAAATACCTTTGCGAACAGGCTCTATTTATGATGACTATACACCCTTTGTTCCAGGACCTTGCGCATGACGTCCACGGGCGGCTCCACACCCGTCCAGATGGAGAAAGAACGGGCGCCCTGGTGGAGCAGCATGCCCAGGCCGTTGGACACGCGGGCGCCGCACTCACGGGCAACCTTCATGAGAACAGTCTCCGGAAACATGTAGATCAAATCATAAACCCACTGGCCCGGCCGGAACGCGTCCGCGCTAAGCAGGGACGCTTCTCCTGGATGCATTCCCATGGGCGTGGCGTGCACCACCAAATCCGCTTCCCGGCCGGCATGAGCCCAGGCAACCGGATCGGACGCAACAACCTGAACCCGTACCTTCCGCGGCAGAGACGCAATCTCCTGTTCCAGTTTCCGGACACGAGGCAATTCCTTGTCCGCCAAGAGCAGGCGTTCCGCGCCCGCCATGGCCGCAGCCAGGGCAACGGCGCGTCCGGCGCCGCCGCATCCGAGGATGAAAAGCGCATGTCCTGATAGGGACAATTGAAAAGCTTCCTGTAGCGCGCGCAAAAACCCCTCGCCATCGGTGCTGAATCCTTCCAAGCCCTGGGGTGAAAACTTCACGGTATTGACGGAACCCAGCCGTTGGGCCGATTCATTCAGGCGGACAAGGCCACGGAACGCGATTTCCTTGAGGGGCACCGTCAGATTAACGCCGCCAAAACCTAATTCAGCCATGACCTCCAGTACAGGCATCAGCCGCTCCGGCGGCACATCAAACGCCAGATACACGGCATCCATCCCCAGCGCCGCCAGGGCGGCATTATGCATCACCGGCGAGAGCGAATGCCGGATGGGATGGCCGAGTACGGCGTAGGTTTTAGTGCTGGGTGAGATGGTCATGACATATCCAAAAATCAGAGATCAGAAGTCAAAGCCCCAGAAAACAGTATGAAGCAGAAACTTCCTCGGATTCCGAATCATCAATCCTCTGTTATATACCATTGCATAAATAAAGCTACATAACGAATCAGTTGCAAAAACTCCTTAAAAAGACGGCCACGACAGAGCGTGGCCCTCCAATATCCAAGGACAACAGCCTGTTTTGACAATGGCGGGACGCGTCCCGCCAAACGCGGGACAAGCTTTGTTTACCACGCGTTTCGCGTAGTTGCGTCCGAATGAGTTTTGTAATTAGTTCCAACATGTAGTCTTATTTAATGTAAGCCTATATATATCTCTTTCTGACCTCTGACTTCTGGTATCTGGCCTCTATTTCTTCTGCCCCTGCCCCGCCCGGGAATGCAGGAGCCTATTCACACAGCTTAAATAGGCGGCGGCGCTGGCCTGGACAATATCCGTATTGGCGGCTTTGCCGCTGACCATGTCGGCACCGAACGCCACGCGGACGCTGACCTCGCCCAGGGCATCCTTGCCGATTGTCACGGCCTGAATGCCGTACTCCAGCAGTTTGCCCCGCACCCCCGTGATGCGATCAATGGTCTTCAGAGCCGCATCCACCGGGCCATCGCCACAGGCGGCGTCTTGAATAATTTCTTTGCCCTTCTTCAGGCGCACCGTGGCGGTCGGCACGGTCTTGGTGCCGGTAGACACATGCAGGTAGTCCAGAACATACCTGCCGGCCACGTCTTCCATCTCGTCACGCGTAATGGCCACCAGGTCGTCGTCGTAAATCATTTTTTTCTTGTCGGCCAGATCAATAAAGCGACTGTAAGCGCGTTCCAATTCCCTGGGATCCAGCCGGAAACCCATTTTAGCCAACCGGTCCGCGAACGCATGCCGGCCGGAATGTTTGCCAAGCACCAGGTCGGATCCGTCAATGCCGACATCCTCGGCCCGCATGATTTCATACGTGGTCCGTTCCTTGAGAATACCGTCCTGATGAATACCCGCCTCATGGGCAAAGGCATTCGCGCCGACAATGGCTTTGTTCCTCTGAACCACCATGCCGGTAAGCCGGCTGACCAGTCGGCTGGTTTTCAACAATTCCCGGGTGCGGACATCAGTTGTCGCATGCAATAAATCTTTGCGGGTTTGCAGGGCCATGACCACTTCTTCCAAAGCGGAATTCCCGGCCCGTTCTCCCAACCCGTTGATGGTGCATTCGATGCCGCCCGCGCCATTCTGCACGGCAGCGAGCGAATTAGCCACGCCCAGACCCAGGTCGTTATGGCAATGCACGTTGATAACCGCCTGATTGATATTCGGCACCCGTTCAAACAGGGATGCGATCAAGGCGCCGAATTCGCTGGGCACGGCATAGCCCACCGTGTCGGGAATATTGACGGTGGCGGCGCCGGCATCAATCACGGCCCGCGTCACCTCGGCCAGAAAACCCGGTTCGGTCCGGGAGGCATCCTCGGCGCTGAATTCAACGTCCGCGCATAATTTCCGCGCGTAGCGAACGGACGCGGCGGCCTGTTTGAGGATAGCCGCCTTGTCCTTCTTCAGCTTGAATTGCCGATGGATCGGCGATGTCGCCAGAAAGACATGGATACGCCCCCGCCGGCCCGCCGGAGCCACGGCTGCGGCACAGCGCTCGATATCCTTGTTCAAACACCGGGCCAGACCGGCAATGCGCGGTCCCTTGATGGTTTCAGCCACGGCCTTCACCGCGCGGAAATCATCCGGCGAGGCAATGGGAAAGCCCGCCTCGATAATATCCACGTTCAACCGCGCCAACTGCCGGGCAATTTCCAGTTTCTCGCGATGATTCAGACTGGCACCGGGGCACTGTTCCCCGTCCCGCAGGGTTGTGTCAAAGATTAATATTTTTTTATTGGTCCTGGTTTTCATAGCATTCCTAGTTTTCTGACTGGCCGACGGCAATGACTCCCGTCCGGGAAAGATCCAGAATGCCGTTCGGCTTCACCAGGTCGAGAAAATTATCCACAACATCAATCGATCCAACGAGTTGAATGGTCAGCGACTGACTCTGAACGCAGACAACTTCGGCGTGAAAGAGCGACGCCAATTCAATGACAGCAGAGCGATTTTTGGCCGTGGTATTGATCTTTACCAGGACCAATTCGCGATCCATGTATTTTTCACCGGTGAGGTCATACACCTTGACCACATCCACCAGTTTGTTCAACTGTTTGGTGACCTGTTCCAGGATCCGGTCGTCTCCGGGCACCACCATTGTAATGCGCGACGTTGTGGCGTCCTGCGTAGGCGCCACATTCAAGCTGTGAATATTATAGCCGCGTCCGGAAATGAGGCCGATAATCCGCGCCAGCACACCCGGTCGGTTCTCCACCATCGCCGAAATAATATGTTTCATGGTTTTTTTCCTTGTTCGTATTTTAATATTGTCAACCGCATGCACCGTTTCATCTTATGTGCCATCATGGGAAGTTTTCGCCTTCAACGGAAAAAAACTAGGCCATGCTCTGGATCATCTCGATCAGCGAGGCGCCCGCCGGGACCATGGGATAGACGTTGGCCTCCGGCTCCACCAGGCATTCCACCACGGCGGGACGATCCGACTCGAAAGCTTTTTTCAGGGTCGGGATCACCTCGGCTTTGGTTTTCACCCGTAAGCCCAGGGCGCCATGCGCCTCCGCCAGCTTCACGAAATCCGGCAGATACTGAGTCCCGGCTGCATCGCGGATTTTTTCATGCTTGCCCCGGGCGCCCTGACCCAGCCGAGTCGCGGCATACTGTTTGTGATAGAACATTTCCTGCCATTGCCGCACCATGCCCAGGCACCCGTTGTTCAAGATCACCACTTTGATGGGCACCTGGTGTTCCACGGCCACCACCAGTTCCTGGAAATTCATCTGGGCACTGCCATCACCGGATATATCCACCACCATCTTATCCGGCCGGCCCATGCTGGCACCGATCGCCGCGGGCAGTCCAAACCCCATCGTGCCCAGACCCCCCGACGAAATGAAGGTGCGGGGCCGGGTGTACTGATAGTAATGCGCCGCCCACATCTGGTGCTGGCCCACCTCGGTCACAACGATGGCATCGCCTTTCGTCAACGCGTAAATTTGTTCGATCACGTACTGCGGCATGACGCTGGAACCGTTCGTGTCGTAAGTAAACGGGTACTTGGCCTTCCATTCCGCGATCCGGGTCAGCCATTCCTGGCGCTCCTTCGCTTCCACCTGCGGAATCAATTTCCGCAACACGGTTTTCACGTCACCCACCACGGGAATATCCACCGGCACGCTCTTGGAAATCGCCGAGGGATCAATGTCAATGTGGGCGATCTCCGCCTGGGGCGCGAACTCGGCGATCTTGCCGGTCACGCGGTCATCGAAACGGGCGCCGATGGACACCAGCAGATCGCAGTGATGCGTGGCGTAATTGGCCGTCACACTGCCGTGCATACCCAGCATGCGCAAGGCGAGCGGATCGGTTTCCGGGAAACTGCCCAGTCCCAATAGGGTCGTGGTCACCGGGATTTTGGCCTTGCGGGCCAGCGTCGTCACTTCTTCAGCGGCATTGCTGAGGATGGCGCCGCCACCCACGTACAGCAAGGGCTTTTTGGCTTTATTGATGGCCTCGGCCAGTTTGGCAATCTGCTTGGGATGCCCTTCCATGGTGGGATTATAGCTCCGGATTTTCACTTCCTCGGGAGTCGGCGCTTTCGTCGAGGCCTGCTGTATATCCTTGGGAATATCCACCAGCACCGGGCCCGGCCGGCCGGTTCCGGCAAGGTAGAACGCTTCCGCGATAATACGCGGAAGATCGTCCACGTTCCGCACCAGGTAATTATGTTTGGTCACCGGCCGAGTGATGCCGGTCGTGTCCGCCTCCTGAAACGCATCGTTACCGATCATTGAGGACGGCACCTGACCGCTGATACACACCATGGGGATGGCATCCATGTAGGCAGTCGCCAGGCCAGTCACCGTATTGGTGGCGCCGGGGCCGGACGTCACTATGCAACAGCCGACCCGCCCGGTCGCCCGGGCGTAGCCGTCGGCCATGTGGGTGGCGCCCTGCTCATGACGTGCCAGCACGAATGTGAACGGTGCCTGGTACAATTTATCAAAGATATCCAGAACGGAACCGCCAGGCAGTCCAAAAACAATCTCCACCCCGGCCTTTTTAAGTCCGTCCATCAAGCATTCCACGCCAGTTCTCATAAGTAGCTCCTCTTCTTCACATCGTATCATTTTTATCGAAAGCCGACATTATAGCACGGCCAATAAAAAAACCCACCGCTTTTTCACGGTGGGTTCTTGTTCCGGTCAATACACAGCCGACGGGGTCAGCCGCACTCCGGTCCCACCGTGAAGCGGACCACGAGCGCCAGGACCAGCAATACAAGGACCCGGACGTTCGCAAGGTTCAGATTCATGATGGAGCCGTTAAAATTCATGCAAGGAAATATGCCGCAAACAAGGAGCGGTGTCAATTCTTTTTTTGCTATTTTTTTTGCTTCTTGGCGGCAGTTTTGATAGCATTTCAAGATATTCAAACTTAAAACAGGAGAAATGCATGACAACCAATATCAGTATTATGCCTCCACCGACTCAAAAAACAGACGCACTGGCTATCTGGAGCCTGATCCTGGGAATTTTGAGCTACGTCTGCCTGGGACCGCTGGCCGCGATTCCCGCGATTATCTGCGGACACATCGCCCGATCCAAGATCAAAAGTTCAGCTGAATCGCTGGGCGGCAGTGGCATGGCGCTGGCTGGATTGATTCTTGGCTATGTAGGCCTGATGATCTTTGTACTGGCAATTATCGTCGGCATCGTGGCCGGTACGGTCATGCCGTCCCTTACTCGCGCCAGAGCCAAAGCTCAAACGATGAGCTGCATCAACAACCTCAAACAGATTGAAATCGCTAAATCCATGTGGATGATCGAGCATGACGATCAAACCGAAGCAACGCCTCCGGTAACAGAACTGGACCCCTATATTCAAAACGGGTTCCAATCCCTGCAATGCCCCCAAGACGGCACCTACACCGTCAATCCATGCAGCACCCCTCCGGAATGTTCCATCCCGGAGCACAGCTTAACCCTGGAAGATTCCGCGGCAACCCCGGATGCACGGTAAGAGTAAACGACTCCAGATTTAGCCATGGATGAACTTGGAGCAACATAGCCGCCACGTCGGTGCCTTTGGCACCAAGTGGCCACCACGCCTTGGGCGTGGTGAACTTGCTTGCCACGCGGTTCGCGTGGCCTGGCGACGTGGCAACCAAATGATGCCAAGCATCTTTGGAGTGCGCAAGCCGAAGCTTGCGCTTTGCTTCGGCGAAGCCGACGCTTCGCCGGTTAAAGCGGGAGCACTGGCTCCCGCACTCCATAAAAATCTTCTTAAGAAAACAAGATTATGACGGATAGTATTACGGATTAAACACGCAATCCGTGGCTATTGATTATTATTTGCGCAGGGCTTCGTCAAACACGCGGTCCGATTTGGAAAAATCCAGATTGCGGACAAACTGGCAGGCTTCGGCAGCGCCGGCTTCACGGTTCATGAGCGCGTCCTCCCACTCCACTGAGAGCGGGCCGGTATAGTTCATAACATTCAGCGCACGGATGATTGCCTCGAACTTCACGCCGCCCCGGCCCAGGCTCCGGAAATCCCAGCCGCGGCCCGGCGTACCGAAATTCAGATGCGAAGACAAAATGCCGCTCTCGCCGTCCAACGTCAGCGCGGCATCCTTCATGTGCACATGATAAATCCGGTCCGGGAAGGCCTGCAGGAATCGAACGGGATCCACCATCTGCCAATGTAAATGGCTGGGATCGAAATTGAATCCGAAAGCTTTGCGGCGGCCGATCGCGGCCAGCGCCCGGCGGGCCGTGACCAGGTCAAAGGCGATCTCCGTGGGATGCACCTCCAGGGCGAACCGGACACCGCATTCGTCAAAGACATCCAGGATGGGATTCCAGCGTTTCGCAAAATCAGCAAACCCCTGTTCCACCATGGCGTCCGACACGGGCGGAAAACTGTACAGCAGATGCCAGATTGAAGAACCGGTAAACCCATTGACAATTTTAAGCCCCATGTTCCGGGCCGCGCGCGCCGTGTTTTTCATGGCCGTTACTGCCCAGCGCCGCTTGGCCTCGGCAGAGCCGGCACAGGATTTCGGAGCAAACAGATCGGAGCGGGCATCGTTATCCGGATCACAAACCAGTTGCCCGGCCAGGTGATTACTGATTGCAAACACCTTCAACCCGTGTCTCGCGAGCAAGTCCACCTGTCCCCGGGCATATTTTTTATCCTTGGCGGCGCGTTCCACATCCAAGTGATCGCCCCAGCAGGCCAGCTCCAGACCGTCATAGCCCCATTGTTTGGCCTTGGCGGCCAGCTGTTCCAGCGGAATGTCGGCAAATTGACCGGTAAATAAGGTCACAGGACGCATGATTAATCTCCTCCTTGTTAATGGTTTCTTGATGATTTCTGCAAGATACAGAAATCATTATTAATAATCAATTTGTGTTGATTGTTTTCTTGATATATCCTGTCTGAAAATCTTGTTCTTTCTTCCTGACCGCTGGCCTCCCCTGTCGCGGCAAAGCCGCAAGGGGCCACCACGCCTTGGGCGTGGTGAACCACGCTTCATGCGTGGTAAACTTGCTTGCCACGCGTTCCGCATGGCTTGCCACGCGGTTCGCGTGGCCCCGCTATGCGGATGGTGGCCTCAACCCATCTGCACCCATTTTGCTTTTGACTTTGAACTCCTGACAACCGCCTCCAGGAAGGCCATGCCGCGCACGCCATCGTGCACCTGGGGATAATCAAAATCAGCTTCCCGCACTTTTTTACCATCCAGCACCCGGCCCAGGGCCAACACAAAGTTTTTATACAGGTTGGCAAACGCGTCATGAAATCCTTCCGGATGCCCCGCCGGAATGCGCGCCGCCGCTTGCGCGACAGCGCTGACAAAACCGGTTCCCGTGCGCCGGATTTCCACCGGGTGGTCCGGCCAACGCAGGACCAGCGTGTTGGGCTCCATCTGCTGCCATTCCAGGCCGCCCTTTTCCCCATACACGCGGATATTCAGCCCGTTTTCCACACCCACCGCAATCTGGCTGGCCCAGATCAAACCACGCGCACCGTTATCAAAACGGACCAGCACATTGCCGTCATCATCCAGCGGACGACCTTTAACAAACGTCGTCAGATCGGCGCACAATTCCCTGATCTTGGCGCCGGTAATGTATTCCGCAAGATTCTCGGCGTGGGACCCGATATCCCCCATGCAGCAGGTGGCGCCGGCATGGCGCGGATCCGTCCTCCAGGATGCCTGTTTCTGGCCGGTGGCCTCCAGACGCGCCGCCAGCCAGCCCTGGGGATATTCAGACACAATGCGCCGGATTTTTCCCAGTTTACCCGAGCGGATAAGTTCCCGCGCTTCCTTGACCATGGGATAGCCGGTGTAATTATGAGTCAGGCAGAAGAGCAGGCCGGTGGCTTTGACCTTTTGCTCCAGCTTTTTTGCTTCCGCCAAAGTCATGGTCATCGGCTTATCACAGACGACATGAAACCCGGCCTTCAATGCCGCCATGGTAATGGCAAAATGCGTGTCATTGGGTGTGACAATCGTCACGAAATCCATACGTTCCCCGAGCGGCAATTTCTTCTCGGCAGCAAACATATCCCGGTAACTGCTGTAAATCCGGTTTTTCGGAAGCAGGAGATCCCGTCCACTGGCTCTCGATTTCTCCGGCGAGCGGCTGAACGCACCACACACCAGTTCCACACGTCCATCCAACTGCGCCGCCCGGCGATGCACGGCGCCAATGAACGCATCCCGGCCTCCACCCACCATTCCCATTCTCAGTTTCCGATTCATGGTTATTCTCCTTGTTTTTTGACCACCGGCACACTTTGCCACCAAGGCACCGAAACGATATAAAATAATTTTTCGACAGAACTTTGTGTCCTGGTGGTTGATTTATTCCACCGGAACATTCGTCAAATTCCGGTCCGCCGCATCCTGGATCATGAGCGTAATTCTGCCGGAATCAAGGACTTCAGAGGAAGAAACACTCAGATTATGCGTCTCGCCGCGGATTTCCCTGATGAATGATTCCAGGTAACCGCCGGAGGATGCGGAATTAACCGGAACAGCCCGCGGTGTCTGCTCGCCGTTCTTATACAGCATCACCTCCTGTTTTCCGTTCGTATTTTCCAAAACGCCGTTTTCGCCCCAGAAGGTCATCCGCCAGTATTGCGGCAGAGCATAGCCGAGGCTGTCCGGCGCCAGGTATGACACGTCGCCCAGCACGCCGCCGCCATTCTCCAGGGTCAACATCATCTGGGCGGCATCCTTGAAATGGGGCACCTGGGGCAGGCGCGCGTTCCAATTCCGAGCGGCATTGATGGTCTGAAACCGGAGCCCGGTCATCCAGGGAATACAATCAATGGCATGGATGGCAATATCATTAATAGTGCCGCCGTGCTTACCCGCCTCGAAATACCAGGCGGGACGTGTTCCATAATTGAGCGGGTGTTCGCCATTAAACGAAACGGCATGTATCTGGCCGATTTCCCCCTTACGAATGATATCCCGCATTGCCAACAACGCGCCGTTATCGCGTAAATCCAACTGGCATCCGACCGTCAGTCGCCGGGTCCGGGCCAGATCGCGGATGATGGCCCACTCCGACAGCGACGTACACATGGGCTTATCGCTGATAACGTGTTTGCCTTGCTTGAGCGCTGCAATAATAATGGCGCCGCGCCGGCCATAATAATCTCCAACGGCCACCACATCACACGGCACCTGGTCCAGCATGGTTTGCAAACAATCGTGGGTAACCACGATCTTACCTTCCACCTGAATTATTTTCCGCGTAGCTTCATCCTCTTCGCAGGCGGCAACGATTGCCGCGTCAGCCCGCTGGTTGACAAGATTAACCACGGACATAATATGGCCATGGCGAAACCCCATAAACGCAAATTTTAATTTGGTCATGCGACATCCCTTCTGCGGCACATGGTCCAAGGCTGGCTCCGCGCAACACCACAAGGCGGCGTCATTCTCGGTCAACGGCGCGAATTCTGCCGCGGCGGAATTCGCGCCCCACAAAAAAACAAGGTCATTGATCGGGAAACTGCCCGGCCTTCGTAGCCGCTACTACGGCGAAGTAGGCTAGGGCGGGAATGGTCATTGACCTTCCCGCCATAGGCGGGCAGGCTCCGCCGCGAGAATGACATAATCCTGCGATAAAAATATTGACGTGATCTATAGCATTACGGTATATTAGTATCAAGAAGGAAAGTATTTTTGTCTTCTCTGCGATTCCCGGCCCTAATCGCAGAAAACAGAGCAAAGGGTCGATGATCTGGAAGCTATCATCCTTATGAAAACCACGGTTGACGGACAAAAATATCGTTTTTATTCAAGGTCTGCGGCCATCCTATTTTCTATTTTTCTGTTCGCCATGCCGGCCAGCGCCTTATTGCCAACGCCCGCCAGCAAAACCAAGACCCTGCCGGGACCCGGCGGCATGCATCCGTCGGCTATCGCCTCCAGACCGCTGACTGCCGCGCAACGGCAATTGGCAAACCAGGCCGAGCAGTCGGGCATCCAGGTTAACTGGAATAATAAATTAAACACTCCGCGATCTATCCGTGGCCGGAACCTCGGACAACGCCGCGCTTTCTCACAGGGAAAAGGACTGACCGTTGCCGCCGGAGCCTCCGCCGAACGGAATGCCATTGCTGTTCTGGATAACCTGTCCGGTTTATTCATGATCCAAGACGCGGGCCGTGAATTCACGGCCCAAACGCCGGAACAAGACCGGCTGGGTTTTCAGCACGTCAAAGTCAGGCAGACATACCAGGGACTGCGGGTATTCGGCGGCGAGTTAATCGTGCACTTCAATACCAGGGGTGAGGTATACGAAGTCAACGGCCGCTATGTTCCCGACATTAACGTGAACCTGTCCCCCGCTTTTGACGCGATCCAAGCTGTTATACTGGCCCAAAACGATTTGAGCGCAATGGGCAAACCCGCGGGAACCGTCATTAGGGCACCGGAATTGGTGATTTTTGCCTTTAACAGCGAGCCGCGCCTGGCCTACGAACTCACCCTGGCCTATGACGACCATACCGAACCGGGCTGCTGGCGTTACTGGATTGACGCGCAGAAAGGCGATATCCTGCTGAGATACAATAATATCCAAACAATTTCAGCACCAACGGCCAATGGATCGCCGGCCACATTGACGGGCAGTCTGCTGACCGGCGAAGGCGGCGGCGCCACCAACGTCACCGGCTGGTTCGAGAACACGGGCGCCTATTACCTGTATAACACCAGTCAGCGCTGGTACATATATAATTACGCTTGGAGCGGATGGTGGGATTCTTACACTTACGCCTACCGTACCAATCCCGATTGGTCAACCTCCGACCGCACGGAAATGTCGGCGGCCAATAATTTCGCGATCATCCAGACCTACTATTCCACCGTTCACGGCCGGAACAGCTTCAATAACAGCAATGCCTACGCCCGGGCTAATGTCCATTATGGCAGCAGCCTGGTAAACGCTTATTGGTCTTCAAGTGACCAGGCGTTTTTGTTCGGCGATGGCGATGGTGCGACTGCTAATGAGCTTGCCGTGCTGGATATCTGCGGCCATGAATTCACACATGCCGTCACCGAATACAGCGCCGCCTTGATTTATGCATACGAATCCGGGGCGCTGAACGAATCGTTCTCGGATATTTTTGGAGCGCTGATCGAATTCGCCGGCCAGCCGGACGGCCGGTCCTATTATCCCGACAAGGCGGCCGGACACTCTGACTGGTTAATCGGCGAAGACTGCTGGCTGTCCTCAACGGCACTGAGGGACATGCGCAATCCCGGCAGTACTGTTACGCTGGCCAGCGGCGATCAACAGCCCACCCGGTACCATGGCACTAACTGGTATTTCGGCTCGGGCGACTACGGCGGCGTGCATTACAACAACAGCGTACAGAGTTTCTTCTTCTATCTGCTATCCGAAGGAGGAGCGGGCGTCAACGACGGCATCAGCTACAGCGTGACGGGCATCGGGATTGACAACGCGGCCCAAGTCGCCTACCGAACGCTGACGGTTTATTGCACCCCCTACACCGATTATTATGACGCGCGTGCCAACTGGATTTCCGCCGCCACTGATCTCAATGCCAGCTGGGTGACTAGCGTCCAGCAGGCCTGGACCGCCGTGGGTATCGATGCCGACACGGCCAGCACCGCTCTGGCAACAGCGGTCAATGCGCCCTTATTAACCTGGTACACGGGCGGCCCGAGCAACTGGTTCCCGCAAACAACAACCACGCATGACGGCACCAATGCCGCCCAAAGCGGTGTCATTACCTCCAATCAACAGACACGCCTTTACACGACAGTCAACGGGCCAGGCGCCTTATCTTTCTGGTGGAAAGTGTCCTCGGAAACCAATTGGGATTATTTGATGTTTTTCACAGACAACGCGAATCAAAACAATATCTCCGGGGAAACAGACTGGCAGTCCGAATCGTATACCATCCCCTCCGGCTCCCACATCCTTAAATGGATTTATATCAAAGATATGTCGGTCTCCGGGGGGTCCGACGCCGGCTGGCTGGACCAGGTAACCTGGACGCCAACCACCACGATTGCGGCTTCCGCGGGAACCTATACGGACCGAATCGTGGTCAGCTGGAACACCCGGGATGGAACTGAATATTATGAGCTCTGGCGGGCGCAAGCACTGAACGACACCAGCATGGCCGTGCGTATGACCAACACAACGGCCACCACCTTTATTGACACTACGGCCACACCCGGCATAACATATTATTACTGGATCAAATCCTACACATCACAGGGCCTGACCGACTTCCTGTGTTCATGCTCAGGCTGGCGATCATGGTTGTCCGTTCCCACCGGCGTCTCTGCTTCCGACGGCGCCTACACAGATAAGGTGCGCGTGACCTGGACGGCTTCTGAAAACGCCGCCAGTTATAATATCTATCGAAACACCACTGCCATTGACACCGGCGCCACAGCCGTTGGCAGTACCACCGGCACCACATACGACGACACTGCCGCCACGGCAGACACCACGTATTACTACTGGGTCGAGGGCCTTGACGCCAGCAGTCACGCCAGCGGATTCAGTCTGCCGGATTCAGGCTGGCGCGCGACAACACCAACACCTCCTGATCCCGGTTGGACCAATCCGCCGGTACTGCGGGCTATTGACTTTCAGATGTCGCCGGCCGTCATGCAGATCGGCGCCTCCCCCAGCCTGCTCTCAGTGCGCATCGCCAACACGGCAACGATCTCGACCAGCGCCTGGGTTACGCTGACTTTATATCTCTCCGGCAACGGTATCTTTGACAGTGTTAACGATCTCAGCATGGGCAGTGTCCGGCGCTACCTGAGCCTGGCGCCCGACCAGAGTGCGGACATCCAGCTCACCAGTGCGGAACGCGCCAACCTGCGCGTTCCGGGAACCGCCGCGCTGGGATACTACACGGTATTTCTGCGAGGCACGACGCCCGATGCCACGGGAACGAATAATGTTGTGGCGCTCGCAAGCACCGTCAAGGTTATCGCGTCGCGGCTGTCATGCCGGGATGATTTCGACGGCGACGGCAAGACCGATCTGGCCGTGTATTACGAAAGCACCGGCACCTGGGTAATTCGCAGTTCAGCGACAGGCCGGGATTCCACACTCCTGTGCGGCGGTCCCGGCTACATCCCCGTCTCAGGCGATTTCGATAATGACGGCAAAGCTGATCTGGCCGTCTATCACCAATCGATCGGCACCTGGCTGTTCCGATTGTCCGGCAGTACGTACAGTTCCGCCACGGTAAACAATTTCGGGGGGACGACCTACACACCGGTTGCAGGCGACTTTGACGGCGACGGGAAATCAGATCCGGCTATCCATGAAAAAGCCAGTGGGAATTGGCAAGTGATGCTGTCCGCCGGCAGTTATGCCATCTCAACGACCGTCCTCGGAGGACCGGGTTATGTTTCGGTTTCCGGCGATTTTGACGGCGACGGCAAGGCCGACCCGACGGTGTATGCAGTCAGTTCCGGGTTATTCACAGTCATGCTCTCCGGCAACGGGTATGTCCCCGCCTCCGTCATTCTCGGTGGAGCGGGTTGCGTCCCTGTTGGCGGTGATTTCGATGCCGACGGCAAATCGGATCCGGCAGTCTATCAGGAAGACATCGGACTCTGGATGGTTATGATGTCCGCCAGTTCTTATGCTATTGCTACAACGCGGTTCGGCGAAACCGGTTTCAAGCGGGTTTTCGGAGACTTTGACGGCGACGGTAAAACCGATTTGACGCTTTATCAAACCGGGTATGGGTACTGGTATTTCCGCCTGTCCGGAAGCAGTTACGCCCTCTCCTCTCTGCTGTTTGGAGGAACGGGGTATATACCGATCGAAGTCGGGGATTAGCTGACTTTTCCTCTGCGGGCCGCTATGGCGCGGGCGGTTTCGCGATCCGTCGTTTTGCGCTTCAAGGTTTCGCGTCGATCCACCAAGTGTTTACCCTGGCAGAGTCCCAGTTCCACTTTCACTTTTCCCCGGCGGTTAAAGTACAACGCCAGCGGCACGAGCGTCCGGCCTTTTAATGTCACCTTGCCAAAGAGCTTGCGGATTTCGCGCTGGTGAAGCAGAAGCCGGCGCGGACGGCGGGGTTCATGATTGAACTGATGCCCGTATTCATACGGTTTGATGTGAACCTCATATAGCATCGCCTGGTCATTTTCAATCCGGGCAAAGCCGGCGCTCAAATCCACCTGGCCGTCTCGAATGGCCTTGACCTCCGTGCCCAGCAGGACGACCCCCGCTTCTATCCTGTCCATGATAATATACTGATGGCGGGCTTTGCGGTTGGTGGCAATGGGCCCGGAATGCCCGGCTTGGTGTTCGGATTTTTCATTTTTCATGGCTTTATATTAAATCATTGGTTGTATCCAATAAAATTTCCCATATAATGCGGCCATAGTCAATCATACAAGGTCTCAAGCGCGGAATTCATCCAAAGAACACCGATGGAACTGATCATTATTATTATGGCGCTGGCATTCGCTGTCATCAACGGGTTTCATGACGGATGCAATGTCATTGCCACGATCGTGTCGTCCCGGTCCATGAGTCCGCGAATGGCCATATTTTTCGGCTGCGCGGCGGAATTTGTCGGCGCCATCAGCCTGGGAACCGCTGTCGCGCTGACACTGGGAAAAGGTGTGCTGTCGTCCGCCGTTTTCGATCTACCAGCCTTCGTGATGTATGCCATATTGCTGGGCGCCCTGGGTGGCGGCATTATCTGGAATCTGCTCACCTGGTTCCTGGGACTGCCGTCCAGTTCCTCCCACGCGCTCATCGGGGGTCTGATCGGCGGAGGGCTCATGGCATCGGGATTTGAAGCCGTGCTCTGGCGCAGTATGCTGATCAAGGTAATCGCTCCGCTTCTTTTGTCCCCGCTGTTGGGATTTGCCGCGGCGTTTCTGCTGATGAAACTGCTGACCGCTCTGCTGCGGAATTTTCATCCCGGCGTGAACCGGCTGTTGAAAAAAATACAAGTGGGCAGTTTGGTATTCCTGGCGGGCAGTCACGGATCCAATGACGCCCAGAAGGCTATGGGCATAATTGCCCTGGCCCTGGCCGCCGGCGCGCCGCTCACCTTTCATATCCCCAAGTGGGTCGTAATATCATGTGCCGGTGCCATGGCGCTGGGTTTATCGTTCGGGGGCTGGAAAATCATCAGGACGCTCAGCAAGCAAGTATCTAAAATGACGCCGCTCCATTCTTTGGATTCGCAACTGGCCTCGGGACTAATCGTCTATTTATCGTCTCTGCTGGGATTTCCGGTCAGCACAACGCAAATCACCGCGTCCTCCGTAATTGGCGCCGGCGCCGGCTGCCGGATGACCAGTGTGCGCTGGAATGTAACCAAGAGTATCATATCCGCGTGGCTGATTACGATCCCGGCCTCCGCGGCGCTGTCGGCCCTGATCGTGTTGCTCATTAAAAATGTGAGGTGAATTATGGGACTGTTGAATATATGTTTCCCAAAAGAGAAAGATTTTTACGGCATGCTGACCAGCCAATCGCTGATCACCCAGCGAGGCATTGACCTGTTCTGTCGACTCATATCGGGAACCATCCCGCCTGACGCGATTCAACATATCAGCGACGTCGAGCACGAGGGCGACAAGGCGCGGCGTATTCTCATTGACGACCTGAACCGCACGTTCATTACCCCCATCGAACGGGAAGACATCTTTGCACTATCCCGCGCCATTGATGATATCCTCGACCTGGCCAAGAGCGCTATCGAGGAATTCCACATCTATAAACTAGCTCCCAATGATGCCATCCGAAGCTTTGTCGGCACAATAAAGGAAAGTGTTGATAACCTGCACGAAGCCATAGATTTCCTCAAGGAACATTCGACGATTTCCATTGAAAAATGTTCGGTGGCCAAGGATTTTGTGGATGATATTGAAATCCTGTATTATCAGGCGCTGGCTGTCCTGGTGGAAGGCGACGACATTAAACACATTTTAAAGATGCGGGAAATCTACAAGCACCTTTACCAGCTGAGTTCTCGCATTGACGATGCCGCCAATACTATCCTCGATATTATCGTGAAAACCACCTGATTGCGGACGGCGGGCGTGGCGTAGCCCCTTATTGGGTTGCGGCACATGCCGGCGTTAGGCGGAATCAGAAATGGATCATGGCTTTCACGACGCCGTCCCGATAGCCGGCCACCAGATCAAAAGCCTGCCGCGTCCGCGAAAAAGGAAAGCGGTGCGTCACCATAAAATCGGGACGCATTTTCCGCTGTTCAATGAAATCCAGCGTCGGCTGGAGACATTCGCACTGGCGGCGAACGTTCTGGATGCATATTTCCTTGCGGCGAATCCGGTCAATGATAAATGAAACCCGCTCCACGGCGGGAATGCCGATCAGCATGAGTTTTCCACCGGGCTTCAACAAATCCACGGCCTGGTCAATGGCTTCCTGCTCGCCACAACACTCGAAGACAGCATCCAACAGCCGGGGTTCGCGGGCGCCAATGATCCGCACAACATTCGCCTTGTCCGGATGACGGGCCCAGGCGGCGCCGGCCGAACGGGCCACGGCCAGGCGCCGGGCAATTTTATCGGTCATATAAATCACCCGCGGCTTCTGGAGCCGGGCAGAGAGTAGAACACTCAGGCCGATCGGCCCGCATCCGAGAATGCCAATGGCTTTGCCCTTCAGCGGGATAGACTGCCTGACCGCGTACAATCCAATAGCCAGCGGCTCGGAAAGGGCCGCCAGTTCCGGCGTCATGCGATGGCCGATCGGATAACAGCACTCCTGCGGCATCACCAGGTATTCGGCCAGGCATCCTTCAGCCTGGCCGGGACAGCCCAGAAACCGCAAGGCCCGGCAGGTATGCGGACGCCCCGACCGGCACTGATCGCACTGGCCGCATGACATAGCCGGCTCCACCGCCACGCGATCACCCGGTTTGACCCGGGTCACCTTCCGCCCGACCGCTGCCACAACAGCGGCGCATTCATGCCCCACCGCGAAAGGGTAGCGAACCACCTGGGATCCGATCCGGCCGGTATTATAATAATGAATATCGGAACCACAGACACCGACCACGGTCAGTTTCAGTAGAACATCGTGATCATTGCGAATGGAAGGCATGGGCACATTCCGCATCTCCATGCGGCGAATACCGGTCAGCATTATGGCTTTCATAAAGAACTCCTATTACGTCAGCCAGATAACAGGCGCTAAGCCTGCTCTAGGCATTTCAGCATTAAACAACATCCGATTTTTTTGGAGTGCGGCAGCTTTGCTACCGCTATTCTCGCCGGAAGCGCCGCTTCCGGAACACAAAGCGGCAGTAACACTGCCGCACTCCATACCCGGATAGCAAGATCATTCCGCCATGGACTGGACTGATCCGCCTCACGCGGAAAAGCCTAAGCCACGCCGGTTTTACACGGGGTCGATATCACCGCCTGGATCTCAGAACTGCAGCTGGGCTCTTTCCAACCGTTGTTGCAACTCGCCGATCACCCGATCGTCATCCTTGTTACCGACCGATTCAAAAGTGGCGGAGAAGCGCAAAAACGCGCCGGCATCATCCCACGGCACGGTAGAAATCAAATGCTCCCGGATCAAATACTGGGACGCGTCCCTGGCCGTGGCAAATGACGCGGTTCCCGCGCCTTGCGGCGCCGGCACATACAGATAAAACGTGCCGCCGGGCATGCGCACGTCAAAACCCACGCTACGCAAGCATTTGACCATCTTCCGCAAGCGCCGCTGATAATGACGCCTGATACGGTCGGAAAGCGCCTTCTGCGCGATGCCGGCACATGCCGCCAGCTGGATTGCCTTGAACTGGCCGGAATCCATATTGTCTTTAACCTCCGCATACGCCTGCACGACGCGTTCCGAACCGGCCACAAATCCCAGGCGCCAGCCGGTCATGTTGTAGCTTTTGCTCATGGAATGAAGTTCCACGGCTACATCCTTACCGCCTGACCGGCTGAAAATCGAGAGCGGATTTCGACCATACACCAGCGTGGCATAGGCCGCATCCTGAACGATGAGAATATTGTGCTGTTGGGCAAAGGCAATCAGGCGGTCAAAGAACTCCTCCGTGGCGGCCGACCCGGTCGGATTATTGGGATAATTGACATAGAACAGTTTGGCCCGTCCGGCCGCATCAATGTCAATGGAATCCAAATCCGGGAAAAACCCATTCTGCGGCAAGAGGGGAACCGCAACCGCTTGTCCGCCGAGATAGCGAGTATGCGTGGCCAGGACCGGATAACCCGGCACCGTTACCAGCGCCACATCGCCCGGATTGATAAAACACAGCGGCAACATGGCCAACGCCGGCTTGGATCCGATACTATGATTAATTTCCGTGTCCGGATTGAGATCGGTCACGCCGAAAAACTCCGCCATATAGCGGGCCGCCGCCACCTTGAATTCCCGGCCGCCGTTATCGGCATAGCCGCGATTGACCGGATCGTCCACCGCTTTCTTCAGCGCCCGGCGGATGGGCGCCGGCGCCGGGCGGTCAGGCTCACCCACGCCGAAATCCAGCAATTCCAGGCCGGGATAGGCCTGACGCGCCGCGGCTTTAGCCCGCTTGATCTGTTCGAATTTATAAATTTCATTGGACTGGCCGAACGCGACGCCGCCAATGCGTTCCGCAAACAATGTCTGCAAATCCATGAGATTATCCTTTCTGATTTCCAAACCGGTTATATAGCACAAATCGAGCGCGGATGGCAAAAGATATCTTGCCCGTCTTACGATCTGGACAGGGTTGCGTCATACTCCGAAAAATCCGCCGCGTGGCCGGCCCGCCTCTTGGGAGGGACCTCACCGGGCGATGGTAGGTGCAGAATGACACAGCCGTGACGATCTGGAACGGGTAAACATTGAATGTTTCACTTTTCGGCGCAATATTGAGTCATCAATAAAATTGACGATCGTCAATTTTATTGATGACATTGAAAAAATAGTAGTAGTATCGTCCAACCGGCCTGAGTCCACAACCCGAGACCGCAATACCTACTGTTGACAACTAAAGTTGGATGTAATAGTTTTATCATTACTAAGCGACAAGAAGCCGGCTATTCATCACGCTCCCCATGTCGTAAGGTTAGCCTGAATTATTCATAAAAATCACATTTTTATTCATAAGCATTTCAAAGCCAATGGCTTTGAAATTTCGACGCGCCTGCAAAATCGCAGGCTTGCTCAAGGCTAACCCTGAGCACGAGCGACTCCAAGTCGCTCACGTCGAAGCCCTTCGGGTGACCTATTCATGAAGAATTCAAATCTTCATGAATAGGTCAGGTTAGAGCACTTTAAATATCGCCGACAGATATGACAAAAAGAAGGTTGAATCAGGCCTGGTAACGACACGTATATCACCGGCGCCGCCCTGGATATCAACGGCGGCGATCTAATGCTGTAATGTGAAAAAGAAACAAACATCAATCCCCATGGTGCTGACCATTGCCGGGTCCGACAGCGGCGGCGGCGCCGGCATCCAGGCCGACCTGAAAACCTTCACGGCACTGGGCGTATTCGGCGCCTCCGCGATCACCTGCGTGACCGCCCAGAATCCCGACGCCGTCACCGGTATTACCGAAATCAGTCCGGACATGGTTACCCGTCAAATCCGCGCGGTATGCAACGGCTTCCCGGTCGCGGCGGTCAAGATCGGCATGCTTTACAGCATCCCGGTGATCCTGGCGGTGGCTCATGAACATGCCTTGCGGAAAATTCCCTATCTTGTCGTGGACCCCGTGATGGTGGCAACCTCCGGCGCTCCCCTGCTCCGCTCGGACGCCATCCGGACACTTTGCGACCGGCTTTTGACAAGGGCAACCGTCATTACTCCCAACCTCGACGAAGCGGCAGTCCTTTGCGGCCGACCCATTGACAACCTGGCGGCCCAGGAAGCCGCGGCGCGGGAACTCACTAAGCGATTTGGCATGGCCGCGCTAGTCAAGGGGGGGCACTTGGGCGGTAAAACCGTCGTGGATGTCCTGTTCGTGGACGGTAAAATTCACCGGTTAGCCCGGCCGCGCCTCACTGTTCGAGAAACTCACGGTACGGGTTGCGCATTTTCCGCCGCACTGACCGCCTTTCTGGCCCGCGGGGAATCACTGGTAAAAGCAGCTGAACATGCTAAACGTTTCGTTCACGAGGCGTTGAAACATGCCGTCAAGGTCGGCGAACATTACCCGTTGAATTTCGCGGCATCTCGACACCAATAAGAATATTAACTACTCAGGAGTCAGAATTCAGGAGTCAGAATGAGGGCGCCGGCAAGGACATTCGAAGACTTGCTC